>NZ_BSNL01000001.1:322553-645106 GCF_030159975.1 Sulfitobacter pacificus | reverse complement strand
TTCAAGCTATGCCGCTGTAAACGCCATCTTCAGCCCTTTTGCCCCATATCTCGCGCAGACCTGATCATCGGAGCCGTACCATGAACATGCAACCCAACACCGTCATGGCCCCCCCCCCACCCAAACGGCTGGAGGAAATGAAGCTTCCCCTTGTGATGATGCGCGATATCATCCTCAAAACGATCTTTCGCAAAAACGTCGAAATGGTCAGCGAACTGGCCGCTGCCGTCTGCCTGCCGGTCCCGGTGACGCAGGAACTGGTCGATATGGCCCGCACCCAGCGCCTGCTAGAGGCAACAGGCACGCTGAACGCTAACAACCGCAATGAAATGGGTTATCAGCTTACCGATGCTGGTAAAGCGCGGGCGCTGGATGCGCTGGCCCAGTCGGAGTATTTTGGCCCGATGCCCGTGCCGCTGGATGTCTATGCCGAACAGGTCAAACGCCAGTCGGTGCGCAATATCCAAGTGACCCGTGACCAGCTGACCGGCGCGATGGGCCATCTGGTTTTGCCCGACAGCCTGCTGGACCATCTGGGCCCCGCTGTTTCCGCCGGACGTTCCATTCTGATGTACGGCCCGCCGGGCAACGGCAAATCCTCGATCTCCAACGGCATTCGTGACGCTTTGGGAGATAAGATCTATGTCCCCTTCGCCATCGAATACGCCTCTCAAGTCATCACGGTCTATGACCCGATTGTGCATACCAAGGCTGCAGAGAACGTCGAAGACCCCAATGCCCTGCGCCGGGTGACCCGTTTTGACACACGCTATGTCTGCTGTGAACGCCCCACGGTGATCACCGGCGGTGAATTGACCACCGACATGCTGGATCTGGTCTATAATCCAACGGCCAAAACCTATCAGGCGCCGTTGCAGCTGAAATCCACTGGCGGCATCTTTATTGTCGATGACCTTGGCCGTCAGAAAGAACCACCACAAAGCATCGTCAACCGCTGGATCGTCCCCTTGGAAGAAGCCAAGGATATCCTTGCTCTGCAATCGGGCGAGAAATTCGAGGTGCCTTTTGATACGCTGGTGATCTTCTCGACCAACTTCCACCCGAACGAGATTTTTGACCAAGCTGCCCTGCGCCGGATCTTCTTTAAAATCAAAATCGACGGCCCAAATCAGGAAAACTTCCTGAAAATTTTTGCCATGGTCGCCCGCAAACGCGGCATGCCGCTGGACGAGGCCACCTTGGTCCATCTGCTCAAGGTCAAATACCCGACCATCGACAACATCTATGCCAATTATCAGCCGATTTTCCTGATCGACCAGATGATCGCAATCTGCGAATTCGAAGGTATCCCCTATCAGATGTCCCCCGATCTGATCGACCGCGCATGGGCCAATATGTTTGTGAAAGACGAACATATCGTCAAATAACGCGGCTGCGATGGCCCCCGTCGCTGCAACCGGCCTTCATCTTGCCCATAACCTCCGGGGGAGTCAGCTTTGCTGACGGGGGCTGGCCCCCAAGCCGCACCATGCTATCTAATGATCCATGGCCGTGCTTCCCCCAACCTTCCAAAACTGGTTTGCCACCAAAGGCTGGACCATCCACCCCCATCAGCAGGACATGCTGGCGCGGGCAGATGCCCCTGCACTGTTGCTGATCGCCCCCACGGGGGGTGGCAAAACGCTGTCCGGTTTCCTGCCGACGCTGATTGATCTGGCGGATGGCAACCATCAGGGCATGCACACCCTTTACATTTCCCCGCTCAAGGCGCTGGCGGCGGATATCAAACGCAACCTGACCACACCGGTTGCCGAAATGGGTCTGCCGATCACCATTGACGAACGCACCGGCGACACACCGCAATCGCGGCGCAAACGCCAACGCGCCGACCCGCCGAATATCTTTCTGACCACCCCGGAAAGCCTTGCCCTGCTGACCAGCTATGAGGATGCGGCCCGCATGTTCAAAGGTCTGAAACGGGTGGTGATCGACGAGATCCACGCGCTGGCTGAAAGCAAACGGGGGGACCAGATGATGCTGGCGCTGGCGCGGCTGCAAACCCTCTGCCCCGACCTCAAACGTGTCGGGCTTTCGGCCACCGTGGAAGACCCCGCCGCCATTGCCCATCTGATGGCCCGCCACCCTGATCCCTGCGAGATCCTGCTGGCCGATCCCGGGCCTGCACCTGACATACAGATGCTGCGCACTGAGGAATCCCCGCCTTGGGCCGGTGCCGGGGCTGCCTATGCCATACCGGCCGTGCTGGAACAGATCAAACAACACGCAACCACCTTGATCTTTCACAACACCCGCGCGCAGGCCGAAATTTTCTTTCATAACCTCTGGCTCGCCAATGAGGAAAGCCTGCCCATCGGCATCCACCATGGCTCGCTCGACCGCGCGCAGCGCAGCCGCGTAGAGGCGGCGATGGTGCGCGGCGATCTGCGGGCTATTGTCTGCACCGGCAGCCTAGATCTGGGTATCGACTGGGGCGACGTTGACCTTGTGATCCAGATTGGTGCCCCCAAGAACGTCAAACGTCTGGTGCAGCGCATCGGCCGGGCCAACCACCGCTATAACGCGCCCTCCAAAGCGTTGCTCGTGCCGGCCAACCGGTTTGAAGTGGTCGAATGTGTCGCGGCATTGGAGGCGGTCCTGGCCGGTGAGCTTGACGGTGATCCGCGCGGTGCCGGCCCACGGGACGTGCTGTGCCAGCACATCCTGATCGCCGCGTGCGCTGGCCCATTTGATGCCGACGCGCTTTATGCCGAATTCACAACTGCCGGGGCCTATAGCGACCTCAGCCGCGCTGATTTTAATGCCTGCCTGGAGTTCTGCGCAACGGGGGGCTACGCACTGCGGGCCTATGACCGTTGGCAACGTTTGCTGCAACTGCCCGATGGCCGTTGGCAGCTGCGCGACCCGCGCGCCGCACGCAACATCCGCATGAACATCGGCACCATTCAGGACACGGATACGCTGAAGGTCCGCATGCGCCGCAATCGCGGTGGCAAGCCCCTGGGCGAGATTGAGGAAGGCTTCGCCGCCACCCTGACCAAGGGCGATACCTTTCTGATCGGCGGACAGATCGTCAAATATGAAGGCCTGCGCGAATTGACTGTCGAGGTCAGCCGCGATGCCGCCAAAAAGCCCAAGATCGCCACTTTTGCCGGTACGAAATTTGCCACCTCGACCCAGCTGTCGGCCCGCGTGCAACAGATGTTCACGCGGGAAAGCTGGCCCGATCTGCCCGCCCATACCGCCGACTGGCTGCGCCTGCAACGCGCGGTCAGCCAGCTGCCACAACCGGGTCGTTTACTGGTCGAAAGCTTCCCGCATGATGGGCGTGAACAGACGGTGATATATGGGTTTGCCGGGCGCAACGGCATGCAAACACTTGGCCTTTTGCTGACCAAACGGATGGAGGCACTGGGCCTGTCGCCGCTTGGTTTTGTCGCCACGGATTATGCCACCCTGATCTGGGGGCTGGAGGCGGTTGAAGATCCGGCACCGCTATTTGATCCCGACGCCTTGCATGACGGGCTGGACATATGGCTGGCGGGAAACGCGGTGATGAAACGCACCTTCCGCGCCTCTGCGACCATTGCAGGGTTGATCGAACGCAACAGCACCCAGGCGCGCAAATCCGGGCGGCAGGCGACCTTTTCCAGTGATATCCTCTATGACACATTGCAGAAATACGACCCTGATCATCTGATGCTACAAATCACCCGCGAAGAGGCGCTGCGCGGTTTGGTCGACTTTGGCCGGATTGAAGAGATGCTGCGCCGGGTGGACGGGCGCATCGACCATCGCCGCCTGTCCCGCGTTACCCCACTGGCCGCCCCGCTGTTTCTGGAAATGGGCCGCGTGCCGGTGAAAGGGGCCGCTGAAGAGCGTCTCTTGGCGGATGAGGCCGCACGGCTGATGCAGACCTCCGGCTTGGCACAGATCACCCCTGCCCGCTCGGATGTGCCACGCTGGCGCGGGCCACGATAACCGCCTCTTGCCAAGGCGGCAAAATTCAAACATGAACAAAGGATGAACGCACATGACTTTACCCTCGCAGGTGCACAGCTCAAGGCGCTGAACACAGGCGCACTATGGTGGCCTGACGCTGAGTTGCTCTGTATCAGCGACCTGCATCTGGGCAAATCGGAACGTATCGCGCGGCGTGGCGGTACAACCCTGCCCCCTTACGAAACCCGCGACACGCTGACCCGTCTGGCGGCGGATCTGGCGCTGACCCATGCGCGCAGTGTGATCTGTCTGGGCGACAGCTTTGATGATCCCGGTGCCGCCCTTGCCCTACCCGAGGAAGAAAAGCTTTGGATCGCACGTCTGCAAGCGGGCCGCCGCTGGGTCTGGATCGAGGGCAACCATGATCCCGGCCCGGTTGATCTGGGCGGCAGCCATCTGGCCGAACTGCCCCTTGCCCCGCTGACCTTCCGCCACATCGCCGAAGCCGGGGCCAGCGGGGAGGTCTCCGGGCACTATCACCCCAAGGCCAGCATCGCCTTGGGCGGACGCACGGTCACACGGCCTGCTTTTATCTATGACAGTGACCGGCTGATCCTGCCGGCCTATGGCACCTATACCGGTGGTCTGAACACCCGTGACGACGCCTTTCGCCCCCTGATGCGCCCTGAAGCCTGTGCCGTGCTGACAGGTAAAACCGCCATCGCCATCCCAATGCCAAGGACCGCCCAATGACCCCTGATGCCCGTGCCCGCCTTCACAACAGCTTTGCCGCGCAAACCATGATGCAGACCCTAGGGGCCGAACTGACCGAGGTTAAAGAGGGGCTGATCCGCATCGCCGCCCCGATTTTGCCCGGCAGCCGACAGCAACAGGGGTTTGGCCATGCCGGGCTGACCTTTTCCATTGGTGATTCCGCCGCCGGCTTTGCGGCGCTGACACTCTTGCCGCTGGATCAGGAGGTGGTCACCGCCGAAATCAAGATCAACCTCTTGGCCCCTGCGCGTGGTGATCGGTTGATTGCCACCGGACGGGTGGTGAAACCCGGCAGGCGGCTTTCTGTTGTCACCAGCGAAGTCCACGCAGAGGCAGAGGGCAAGTTGACCCTGATCGCGATTTTGCAAGGAACAATGGTACCTGTCCCGGCTTAATGGGCGGTCGGGCGAGAGTTTAGAACAGCCCTGCCTCTTGCGCAGCACCACGGTTACCGCGGCTGACCGGCACCTCTGCCCCGTCTGACAGGATTAGCAGGTCGCGCCCCTTTTCCCGCCGGTGTGCCGTGACCGCCTCCAGTGCCACCCAGTGCGAGCGATGTACCTGTAGGCCAGCGGTTTCGCCAAGCTCTTGCACCGCATCGCTCAGGCGCATCAGGATCAGCGCCGCGCCGCGATCCGTCACCACCTTAAGATAGTGATCCTGCGCTTCAATCCGCACAAGCGGGCCACGTTCCGCCAAAGGCAGGCGGCGCAGAAATAGGGTTTGTGGGTCCAGTTCCCTGCCGGGGTCTTTTGTCGTTTCGCGCCCGGCGTGGTCAAACAGCATAAAGATGCCATGCACAACGACGACCACCGCCCCGACATACCCCAAAATTTGGCCAAGCTGTGCCACATTCTGCCAGCCTTCAAACACCAGAGCATTCAGCCCCCAGATCAGCAAGCTAAGCAGCACAGCAAACAGCACCCAGAGAAACAGGCGCTGTGACGCCGATGTTGTTTTCTTTCTGCTCAGGGCTGTGCTGGCACCTACAGAGGCACCTACCACAATCGCCCAATAGGTAAATCGCGCGGCAGGGCCTAAGGCCGCAAGCGTCCCGAAAGGGCCTGCGATGACACAGATCAACGTGGCCATCCCCCAGATCGCCAGTGGGATCATCAGCCCCCGCTTTTCACGAAGCGCCAGTTGCACGACACCTATCCGCTTGCCCATTCACGCAGTTCCCTTGCCGCTCACGTAACTTGGATAGCGGTGTAACACCTTGATCTGCAATGCCCAAGCTACAGCATCTACAGGAGCTTTGCCCGTGACCCTTACCCCGCTTTTCAACGCCACACCGGTGATCCAGATCCACACAGCGCTGGCGGTCTTTGCCGTGGCGCTGACCATCGCCATCTTCACGATCCGGCGCGGAAGCCCTGCGCATCGCATTCTGGGCTGGATCTGGGTTTTGAGCATGGCGGGTGTTGCGCTGAGCAGTTTCTGGATATCCGACATCCGCCTGATCGGCCCGTTCAGTCCGATACATCTGTTGTCGGTTTTTGTTCTGGTGCAGCTCATTAGCGCCGTGCGCGCGGCCCGCAGCGGGCAGGTGCAACGCCATCGCCAAACCATGCGCGGTCTGGTGTTTGGTGCCTTGATCGGGGCCGGGGCATTTACGTTTCTCCCCGGCCGCGTGATGTATCAGATATTCCTAGGCGGTTAGGCCTTCGGGCTCTGCCAGACCGTTTGCGCGGCAACAGGCCGTGACCGTATTGGCCAGAAGACAGGCGATGGTCATCGGACCAACACCACCGGGCACCGGCGTGATCGCACCGGCGCGTTCGGCGCAGCTTTCGAAATGCACATCGCCCACCAGTTTGGTTTTGCCCTCACCCTTTTCAGGCGCGTCCAGCCGGTTGATGCCCACGTCAATGACGGTCGCGCCTTCCTTGATCCAGTCGCCGGGCACCATTTCAGGACGGCCCACCGCAGCAACAACGATATCGGCACGGCGCACCACATCGGCCAGATCCTTGGTACGGCTATGTGCAATCGTCACGGTCGCGCTGTCGTTCAACAGCAGTTGCGCCATCGGTTTGCCCACGATGTTAGAGCGGCCAATCACCACCGCATTCATGCCAGAGATGGACCCGTGGTGATCGCGCAGCATCATCAGACAGCCCAGCGGTGTGCAAGGCACCATGGATTTTTGCCCCGTGCCCAACAGACCGACGTTAGAGATATGAAAGCCGTCCACATCCTTGGCCGGCGAGATTGAATTGATAATCAGATCTTCGTTCAGATGTTTGGGCAAAGGCAGCTGCACCAGAATACCGTGGATTTCGGGATCATTGTTCAGCTGTTCGACAACAGCCAGCAGGTCCGCCTCTGAGGTATCCGCATCCAGCTTGTGTTCGACCGACTTCATCCCGACTTCGACGGTCATCTTACCCTTGGAGCGCACATAGACCTGCGAAGCAGGGTCTTCACCAACCAGCACCACTGCAAGGCCCGGTGTGATACCGTGATCATTTTTCAGACGGGCCACATGTTCACCAACCTGGCTGCGCACACGGGCGGCAAACTCTTTGCCGTCGATAGTCTTTGCTGTCATTTTTCTTCCCTTATCAATGCGCAAGGCGGGGAGAACCCCGCCCTACATCCGTTCCCTAGGGTGGGATTAATCCCGCCGCTCCGTTAGAACAAGCCTTCAACCTCGCCCGCGTCATTCAACCCGATGCTTTCGGCAGATGGTACACGGGGCAGGCCCGGCATGGTCATGATCTCACCGCAGATGGCGACAACAAAACCGGCACCAGCAGACAGGCGCACTTCACGCACCGGAATGTCAAAACCTGTAGGCGCACCGCGCTCGTTGGGATCCGTGGTAAAGCTGTATTGCGTTTTCGCCATACAGACCGGCAGATTACCATATCCCTGATCTTCCCATTCTTTCAGCTGGTTCAGGATCTTCTGATCCATCTGTGCACTGTCCGCACGGTAAATCTTGGTCGCAATGGTGTTGATCTTATCCGCCAGTGACATGTCATCAGGATAGATCGGAGCAAAGTTGCTCTCGTTCTTCTCGATGGTTTCGACCACCTTGGTAGCAAGATCGGCAGAGCCTTCCGAGCCCAACTCCCAGTGACGTGACAGAACTGCCTCGGCACCCTGAGTGGCCACGTAGTCCTTCACCGCCTGTACTTCGGCATCAGTATCGGTGACAAAATGGTTGATCGCGACGACAACAGGTACGCCGAAGGACTTCATGTTCTCGATGTGACGGCCAAGGTTGGCACAGCCGCTGTTCACGGCCTCTACATTTTCGCCGCCCAGATCGGCCTTGGCAACGCCGCCATTCATCTTCATCGCGCGCACCGTGGCCACAACCACAACCGCAGAAGGCGCAAGCCCCGCTTTGCGACATTTGATGTTCAGGAACTTTTCCGCGCCCAGATCAGCACCAAAGCCCGCTTCGGTGACAACATAATCCGCCAGTTTCAGCGCCGTTGTTGTTGCAATGACAGAGTTACAGCCATGGGCGATATTGGCGAAGGGGCCGCCATGTACAAAGGCCGGGTTGTTTTCCAGTGTCTGTACGATGTTGGGCTGCATTGCGTCTTTCAACAGCACTGTCATCGCACCATGCGCCTTGATGTCCCTTGCAAAGACCGGTGTTTTGTCGCGGCGATAGGCGACGATCATCGCGCCAAGGCGTTCCTGCAAGTCAGCAAGGTCTTTCGCCAGACATAGGATCGCCATCACTTCGGAGGCCACGGTGATGTCAAAGCCTGCTTCGCGCGGGAAGCCGTTGGCCACACCGCCCAGCGACGCAGTGATCTGGCGCAGGGCACGGTCGTTCATGTCAACCACACGACGCCAGACAACGCGGCGGGTGTCGATCTCAAGGGCATTGCCCCAATAGATGTGGTTGTCGATCATCGCGGACAGCAGGGAATGCGCCGAGGTGATCGCGTGGAAGTCGCCGGTGAAATGCAGGTTCATTTCTTCCATCGGCACGATCTGCGCATAGCCACCACCGGCGGCCCCGCCCTTCATGCCGAAGTTTGGCCCAAGCGATGCTTCGCGGATACAGACGGCGGCCTTCTTGCCGATGCGGTTCAACCCGTCACCCAAGCCAACGGTCGTGGTTGTTTTACCTTCGCCCGCAGGGGTCGGGTTGATCGCGGTGACAAGGATCAGCTTGCCATTCTCATTGCCTTGTACGGAGTTGATAAACGACTGGCTGACCTTCGCCTTGTCGTGGCCGTAGGGCAGCAGGTCGTCGCTGCTGATGCCCAGCTTTGCGCCAATCTCTTGGATCGGGCGTTTGCTCGCCTCGCGTGCGATCTGGATGTCGGTTTTGTAAGCCATCTGAGAATCCCCTCCTGCCCTAAGGCGTTGTTCTTTTGCCTGTCATACAGCGCTGCCCCCCTGAAGTGAGGTCGCATTTCCGACATTTCCATCACCCGACGCGTCAGAGTGCCGCAGAAGCGTTTCGTTTCGGAAACCGCTTCCCCTAGATGTGCTTCCAGGCGCGTTGCCCTGGGATGTGCAGCCGCAGAGTGTCGCCAACCCTCAGCAGCCCCTCGCGCTCCACCCAACCACAGACCCCGCGTCGGTTTTTGGCCGCAGCTTTGAACCCCTTACCATGCCCCGGTGTTTCCTTCTCAATTTCGCGGGCAGGAAAGTTGCAGGGACCGTTCTGCATATCCACAACAATCGTGGCACCATTGGTGGCCTGAAGCCGTGAATTGGGCGGGACGTGGGTAAAGTCGTCAATCCCTTCCACAACGATCGACGCGCCCAGCAATACCGGGTCCAGCGTTTCAACCCCGATTACCGCTGCAATCGCGGCAAGTTCTTCTGCCGAGACAATGGAGAACTGCCGCACATTGCGGATTTCTGTCCCCTCTGGATGTTGGGATTTGACCCGTACACAGGACAGGCGCGTCAGACCGGCGTGATAGGCTCCCTCAAAACCGGCATAGCTGGCAAAGGCTTCCTTAATCGCTTCTGATCTGATGTTGGGGCGGTCCTGCGGGACCTTGCCCATCCAGACAATTTTGGCGTGATGATCGGTAGGGACCAGTTCGGGCATCGGGTATCTCCTTTGGCTGGGGCCAACATGATCAGAGCGCGCACAAAAGAAAAGGCCCTGCGGGTGCAGGGCCTTATGATTTTTTGTGACCGTTTGACCACTGATCGCGATCAGGTAGAGGGTTCCGGCTCAAGTCCGCCATCAGCGGGCGGGGTCTTTTTGGCCTTGCCCTTTGCCTTGGGGATCGCTGTCAGGCTTGGCGTGTCACCCTTGTCACCATCATCGTCATCATTTTCGGCAACCGGCGGCAGCCCGTCCATGACGCGCTGGATTTCGCCCCCCGTCAGTGTCTCATACTCCAACAGACCCTGCGCCAGACGCTCGAACTTCTCTTCGTTTTCCTTGATCAGCTTGGCCGCCCATTCATAGCCATCCTGAATGAACTTCTGCACTTCTTTCTCCACCAGCTCTTTGGTGCTGGCCGAGACAGAAAAACCACCGGTGCTGCCCTGATAACCTTGGGCCGCTTCGGAATAGTCGATGTTGCCGACCTTGTCGGACATGCCCCATTGCAGCACCATGGCGCGCGCCAGTGCCGAGGCTTGCTGGATATCGCCCGCCGGACCGTTGGACACAGCGTCTTCGCCGTATTTATGGATTTCCGCCGCCTTGCCCGCCATGGTCATGGCCAGCCGCTGGTGGCATTCGTCCTTGAACATGTTCAGACGGTCCATTTCAGGCAGACTCATCACCATGCCCAACGCGCCACCGCGCGGGATGATCGTGGCCTTATAGACCGGATCACATTTCGGCAGCAGCATCCCGATCAGGGCGTGCCCCGCCTCGTGATAGGCGGTCATTTCCTTTTGTGCGGCGGTCATCACCATAGAGCGGCGTTCAGCCCCCATCATGATCTTGTCCTTGGCGGATTCAAAATCAATCATCGTGACAAAGCGACGGCCCAGACGGGCGGCACCAAGCGCGGCCTCGTTCACAAGGTTCGCCAGATCGGCACCGGAGAAACCCGGCGTACCACGAGCAATGATGCGCAGATCAACATCGGGACCAAGCGGCGTTTTGCGGGCGTGCACGCCAAGAATTTTCTCGCGGCCTTTGATGTCAGGGTTGCCAACGGTGACCTGGCGGTCAAAACGACCGGGCCGCAACAGCGCCGGGTCCAGCACGTCCTTACGGTTGGTGGCTGCGATGATGATCACACCTTCGTTCGCCTCAAAACCGTCCATCTCGACCAGCAGCTGGTTTAGCGTCTGTTCGCGCTCGTCATTGCCGCCGCCATATCCGGCACCACGCGAACGACCCACGGCGTCGATTTCGTCGATGAACACAATACAGGGGGCGTTCTTCTTGGCCTGTTCGAACATGTCGCGCACACGGGAGGCACCGACACCGACAAACATTTCAACAAAATCAGAACCCGAAATGGTGAAGAATGGCACACCCGCCTCCCCCGCGATGGCGCGAGCCAACAGGGTTTTACCCGTGCCGGGAGGGCCCTCAAGCAGCGCACCCTTGGGGATCTTCCCGCCAAGACGGCTGAATTTTTGCGGGTTGCGCAGGAATTCGACGATTTCTTCAAGCTCTTCCTTTGCTTCATCAATCCCGGCGACATCATCAAAGGTCACGCGCCCATGTTTCTCGGTCAGCATCTTGGCCTTGGATTTGCCAAAGCCCATGGCCCCACCTTTGCCGCCGCCCTGCATCCGGTTCATAAAGAAAATCCAGACCCCGATCAGCAGAACAATCGGCAAAAGCGACATCAGAAACGTCTGAAAGCCCGACTGCTGCTGCGGACGCGCCTGAACCGGGACGTTGTTTTCGATCAACAGCGTGGTCACTTCTGCATCGGCAGGTTTGATCACCACATAGTCGGATCCATCGGTCTTGCGAAAGCGCACTTGCTCTCCGTCCAGCGTCGCGTTGCGGATTTCACCGCCCTCTACCGCGCTGACAAATTCGGAATAGCTGACTTCATTGCTTTGCAGATTGCCATTCGACCCGCTGAAAAGATTGAACAGCGCCAAGACGAGCAGCATCAACACCACCCAAAACGCAAGATTGCGAACATTTCCCAAGGGAATTCTCCTAAATGCTTTTGGCCCGCATCATGTTGCGGGCCGTTTGGCGCACATGCTGTGCGCTGCTTGCCCTATAAGATAGACTGGATACAGTCAGGTTCAATGCGATAATAGCGTTGCGAAAAAGGTATCTGGCTCTTCATGCAGTTTCGCTTGCCAATTTTGTGCAAATCCGGCCAGTGGTGCCGCAACCAGACGATCCCCCTGCCACACGCCCGGCGTCGATTTCAAAACCACGTGAGGACGTCCTGAAGCGCGCCAGCCCGCGCATTGTTCAAGCCCCTCAAGCCCAAGCGCACGGATGCGCAGATCGCTCGCTTCGGGTAGTGCCTCATCATTGCTCAACTGCCAGCGGCCGTCCCATAGCTCGTTAATGGCGACCTCGGTATCACGTACAGCATTATATTCCCGAAACACCCAGATCCGCGTTGCGATACGCCTGATGTGGCAGCCGTTCAGCGTGGTCGCCTGCCCTTTGGAAAGCGCGGTCATCACATTGGAAAGCGCCGCCCGGCGGGGCGCATAATATCCGCGACTGACCCAGTTGATCGCACGGATCAACAGCCGCCTCTGCACCTCATCTGGTTCCAGATTAAAGCCGGACTCCTCAATCAATACCGCCCCAGCGTCCAGGGAAACAAACTGCTTGGATACCAGAAAACTATGCCAATCCAGCGCCTTACGCGCCGCCGTCATGTTTGCAGCAACTTCGCCCAACGCATCAGCATCAATGCCCAATGGTGCCAAAAGCTCCAGCGCGTTTCGGGCCTTGATCCGGTCATATTGGGCATCATCATTACTGGGATCATCAATCCAGCCAATGCCACGGCCACTCAAATAACTGCGCAGCACTTTGCGGCGGGCTTGCAGCAGCGGGCGGACCCATGTGACCCCTTCGCGCAGCGAGCGCCGGCTGATCGCCGACAAGCCGTCCACCCCCGAACGGCGGGCCAGCCGCATCAATACTGTCTCGGCCTGATCATCCGCAGTATGGCCGGTGGCGATGGTATCAATTCCATAGCCCTGCGCCCAGAGGGCCATCTTGTGATACCGCGCATGTCGCGCCACACCCTGCAGGTTGCCTTCGCCGCGCCAGCCATTCCAGACAAGGGTGTCATGTGGCACGTCAATCTCCGCACAGACCCGTGCGACATGTCTTGCCTCTGCGGCTGATTCCGCGCGCAGGCGGTGATCCACAGTGACAGCATGCAGTCGGATTTGCCGCATTGTGCAAAATTCATGCAATAGATGCAGCAGCGCCATTGAATCACTGCCGCCCGATACCGCAACGCCCATCGCCTTTGGGGGATGCGGCAGAAACGCCTCTGCCAGACAAAGGGGCAGTGTTTCGGGCATGGCTTATCCGCAGCCGATGTTCGTGCGCTGATCCTGAGCTTTTGCAACAGCAGCGCTGTCGGGGAATCTGATCGCCACCTCCCCCAAAGTGACACAGGCCTCCTGAGTTTGTCCCAATGCACCCAGGGTACGGCCCAGTTCAAACAGGGCCTGTGGTGCCATCGGTCCTTGCGGATCCGAGCTGAAGCTCGCCAGATAGGATCGCGCCGCTTCGCGGGTATCCCCCAGCTTGTCCAATGCATCGCCCCGGCGCAAATCGGCCTCGGCGGCTAGCGGACCACCCGGATAGGTCTGATTGAAGGTCTCAAAGAAGTCTGCGGCGGCGCGAAAGTCACCGGATGCGAGCGCCTCCTGCGCCCGCTTGAAGTCCGCCTCTTCCCCAACTGCCAAAGAGGCAGATTGGGTTGGCGTGGAAGGTGCGGTCAAAGGCGCGGCGGTGGCGGTTTGCCCCTCACCACCAAGGGTCGTGGTCTGCCCAAGCGCGGAAATATCGCCGCCTTCAAGCTCAACCAAGCGGAACTCCAGATCCCCGATGCGCGCGGTCCCATCCGCAACGATCCGGTTGATCCGGTTTTCCAGCTCTTCGGTCTTGGCGGTCAGCCGTTGCAGTTCGCTTTCCATGGTGCCGACACGTTCCAGCACGGAGTTGCCAGCCGTATTCACCCCGCCGCTGCCGGAGGTCGACAGTTCGCGGCGCAGCTTTTGAACCTCGGTATAGAGGATCGTCAGCTCCTGACGGACATCCGCCAGGGTCTGATCATCCTGCGCCGCAAGCATCACCGGGGAAAACATCATCCCCAGAACCAGCGTCGCCGTAAAATGCAGTTTCATCGCTTGATCATCCTTCGATTGATCTCCCTCACCGTGATCGGTTTAGCTGCTCAGCCCGCCGGCAAGCACCGTCACCGCACGGCGGTTCTTCGCATAACATGCTTCATTCGAGCAGATTTCAATCGGGCGTTCCTTGCCATAGCTGACAACCCGCAACCGCGAGGATGGCACCCCCTTGGACAGCAGGTATTCCTGTGCAGCATTGGCGCGGCGTGCCCCCAGCGCAAGGTTATATTCCCGCGTGCCCTGTTCGTCGGCATGTCCTTCGATCACGGCCTGATAGTCGCTGTTGGTCAGCAACCAATTGGCCTGACCGTCCAGTGTCGCCCGACCCGTGGCGGTCAAAGAGGACTGGTCAATCTCGAACAACACACGGTCGCCAACAGATTGCTGGAAGAATGCGGTGGAGGTTGGGTCATTTGCACTGCCCGGAATGATGCCGCCGTTTGCACCGGCACCAACAGTTGCCCCACCCCCGGCACCATCTGCGCCAAAACGGTCGGGGTTGGTGCAGGCACCGACGGCAAGGGCTGCGATCAGCAGGCCGCTGGTCAGAAGTTTTTTCATGGTATCTCTGCCTCGTATTTTATGAATTTTGCGTAGCATATTTTCAACGATGAGGGAATTCCCTCGTTCTGCGGACCGATCTATTTCTGCAAGGGCGACCATGAAGGGTCCGACCCGCCAGAGGGTGTGCTGACAGGGCGCAGGTTGCGACCCGAAATATCAACGGAATAGAGCGTAGATGACCCGCCTGCCCCCTGGGTTTCGCGGGAGAACATGATCACGCGGCCATTGGGTGCCCATGTTGGACCCTCATCCAGAAACGATGCCGTCAACAGCCGTTCCTGCGAGCCATCAAGCCGCATCACACCAATGTGGAAACGCCCTTTGTTCTGTTTGGTAAAGGCCACCAGATCACCACGCGGTGACCAGACCGGCGTGCCATAACGCCCTTCTCCAAAGGAGATACGCTGTGCCTCGCCCCCTGTTGCGGGCATCACATAGAGTTGTTGGCTGCCAGAGCGGTCACTTTCAAACACGATCCGGCTGCCGTCTGGCGAATAGCTGGGCGCGGTTTCGATTGCAGGTGTATTGGTCAGGCGCTGGGACTGGCCAGAGGCGATATCCATTGTATAAATGTCAGTATTTCCACCCTGCGTCAGGGAATAGACCACTGTCTGTCCAGAGGGTGAGAACCGGGGCGCAAAGCTCATCGTGCCATCGGCACTTTCCAGAACCCGGCGCGACACCGATCCGATGTCCAACACATAGATACGCGGAAATCCGCTTTCGTAGCTGGTGTAAAGCACCCGATCACCGGAAGGCGAGAAGCGCGGAGCCAGAACAATCGAGCCAGAATCGGTCAGATACTGCACATTGGCCCCGTCATAATCCATGATCGCCAACCGCTTCTTGCGGTCATCCTTAGGGCCGGTTTCCGAGACATAGACAACCCGGCTGTCGAAATACGGGCCATCGCCGGTGATCCGCGCATAGACGGCATCCGACACTTTATGCGCCATCCGCCGCCAGCCATCGACAGTGCCGGAAAACTGCAAACCACTGCCCAGTTCCGCGCCGGAGAACACATCGTAAAGGCGGAATTTCACGTTCAGCGTATTGCCCTGCACATTCACCGCACCAGTGACCAGCGCCTGCGCATTGATCGCTTTCCAATCGGCAAATTTCACCGAGGCGTTAAAATCGCTGATGGTAGAGATATAGGCAGATGCCGGGATCTCGCGAAACAACCCCGTGCCGGTCAGATCCGCAGCAACAACGCGCGCCAGGTCGGCTGCCATCTGCCCGGCCTCCGCGCTTTCCGCTTGAAAGGCAGGTACGGCAACCGGCAGCGGTTCGATAATGGCTTCGTCAATGATGATGCGCAGGGGTTCTTGCGCCTGTACAGGTGGCGAAAACACTGTGACCCCTGCAAGGGTCACGCCCAATGCTGCCGAAATGCTCAAAAACAAGTGCTTCATTGGATGTGCATCCTTTCTGGAATGGTTCTGGCCTTTGGCAAACAACCTGCCACAACTGTGTCGGTTCCCGAAGCGGGCGCAAAGGGGAAAACTTTGCACTTTGGCCCCTGCGGCTACGGAGAGGTACTGTCGCATGATCAAAATCCCATCTTGCTGGGGTCAAAGGTCATTTCGATGTTTTGCCATTGGCTGAATTTATCCGCCGGGAGGTCATAGCCCCGTGATCCACAAAGGATAATCGCGCGCCGCGCGCTGTCATAAACCCGCCGCGCAGAGCTGTCCGAACCGCCGGAGGCGCTGATCATGCGAATGCTGTCGTTCACCGGTGTGGCGTCGCGGTTCATTTTTACCCCGATGATCACAATCGTGCCCAGGGCTTCGGTGGAGAGCGATCCGATGTTCCAGCATTTGGCGATCTGTGCACGCAGGGCATCCTTTTCGCCCGCAGACAGGGGCGGCCCGCTGGGTGCTGCCACAGCTTCCTGCGCGGCTGCCAAAGCGGCCAGCACATCGTCGTTGTTCACGGACCCGCTGTCCGCAGGCGGTGTTTCCGGCGCGGGTCTGGGTGTTTCTACCGCAGGTGCTTCTGCCACCTGACGCGCTGGCGCTGCGGGGCGTCGCCCCGGTGGCCGGTTGGAGGATGCTGGCGCATTGGTGGCTTCGGTCACGATCTCGGCCACGGCTTCTTCCGGTGCCGTTGCTTCCTGAGCTTCCTGTTCAGGCGCTTCCCCGGCCGCATCCGGTGCCACGGCTTCGCGGGTCTCTGGGTCGGGTTGTGCCTCCGGTTCGGGCTGTGCCACGGGTTCCGGTGCCACACGCTCCACCGGGCGTGGTGCCGCTTCAGGCGCGGTTTCGGGAGTCAACACGGCGATATCCCCGACAGGCTCTGTCAAATCCTGCGGCGTTTCTTCTACCGGCGTTTCCGGCGGCAGTTCGACAACTTCCGGCGGCGTATCATCGGGAGGCGTATCAACCTGCACCGGGGCGGGTTGTTCAATTGCCGCATCCGGCGCACTACTGACGTCGGGCGCATCGGTGCTGGTGTCCGGCGCGGCAGGTTGTGCCACTTCCGTTGTTGATTGCGGCGCTTGCTGCGCAGCAATCATTGCATCAAAATCAGCACCGGAAATTACGGAAACTTCGGTCATCTCGAAAGGCTCGGGCTTGTCCGCAAACAGCCCGCCCAAAAGCAACCAGGCAATCAACCCCAGATGCCCCGCCCCCGAAATATATTGACCGGTATGCACGGATCAATTCCCCGACGGATCGCTGCCGTCCAGCGCCGGTCCGCCGATATCAGTCACCAGACCGATGTTGGAAAAGCCGCCCGCATTCAACGCGCCCATCACTTCCATCACCGCCGCATAGGGCACCGCCCCATCAGCCCGCAAAAACACCCGGTCGCTTGCCCGTTCTGCCGCAATGCCACGCAGCCGGGTGATCAACTGGCCACGTTCCACAGATGTGGTCTGGATCTGTATGTCACCCTCTGCCGTTACCGTAACGGTCAGCGGCTCTTCCTGCTCTGTTGGCAAGGCACCCGCCGCCGATTTCGGCAACTCCACCGGCACGCCCACAGTGAGCAAGGGGGCGGCAACCATGAAAATGATCAGCAGCACCAACATCACATCCACAAAGGGTGTCACGTTGATTTCGGCCATCGGCTGCGCACGGCCCCTGCGCCGCCCGCGCCCGCCGCCGCCCTGTTTTTTGATCGTTCCAGCGCCCATCTAGATTGTGTTCCGCTTCATAAGAAATTCTTTGACCACATCATGCCCCGAGGCAGCGCTCTGCTTGCAAGCGCGTTTGGGGCCGGTTGTGGCCTCTGTATTGCGGGACACAGTCATCAGGAGTCCAACTGGCGGCTGAGAATGGTGGCAAACTCATCGGCAAAAGCTTCGTGATTGCCGATGATCCGCTCACTGTCCGCGTTCAGCTTGTTGTAGAAAATTACCGCCGGGATCGCTGCCAGCAGACCCAAGCCTGTTGCAAGCAGCGCCTCGGCGATGCCGGGGGCCACAATCGCGAGGTTGGTGTTCTGTTGCTCTGCAATCTCGATAAAGGCGTTCATGATACCGATCACGGTCCCGAACAAACCGATAAAGGGTGCCGACGACCCGACAGTCGCCAAGACCGTCAGGCCCTTTTGCAACCGGTCCGCTTCTTTGGCAATTGCCACATCCATGCTGCGGTCAATCCGTGCAGTGGCACCGGGGATCAACCCGCCATCCTCGCGATGCGAACGACGCCATTCCGTCATCCCCGCAGCAAATACCTTTTCCGAAGCCCCATCAGGGTCCGGCCCGATCTGTTCGTAAAGCCCGTCAAGCGGCTCGCCCGACCAGAACGCATGATCGAAGGCCTCATTGCCCGAACGCGCCTTACGGTACTGGATGGTTTTCTGAATGATGATTGACCAGGACCAAAAGGACGCGAGGATCAACATGACCATCACAAGTTTAACCGTAAAGGTCGCCCGCGCGAACAACCCCCACATGGAGAAATCAATCTCCTGCGCCAATGCCAGCGTCTCTGCTTCCATGATACCTGCTCTTCTTATACACCGCTTGCGCAGCTACTGCCTCAAGGCCCCATTTTCGAGGCTCATTTGTGCAGAAACTAACGAAGTACAAGAGCGAAAGCCAGAAGAATGGCTTTATTCCGCTGGTGGCGGCAATACTGAGCGGAGTTTTGCTGGCAATCGGGTGGGTTTTCCCGCTGTGGTCATGCAAACGGCGGTCACTTTGGCGCGAAAAATGACCTCTTCACCGCGCAGCACGTCCTGATCAAACATCCAGCGCACCGCGCCTTTGGCATGATGTGTCGTGCGCACTTCCAGACGGTCCCCGAACCGCGCCGATCCAAGGTAATCCGCTTCGACCCGCGTGATGACAAAAACAATGTCTTCCTCGCGCATGGCCCGCTGATCAACGCCCAGCTGCTCAACAATGTCAGAGCGGGCGCGTTCAATATACTTCAGATAATTGGCGTAATAGACGATACCGGCCATATCGGTATCCTCATAGAAAATTCGGACCGGAAAGGAATGGCTCATTGGGGCCGCTCCATTGAGGCCTGCACCCTTGCCGACAATCGCAAGGCATGGCTGGCGTCCTGCGCCACCACCGGCAACACCGGATCATATGCAGCGCACAACAGGGCCGCGATATCGGGACGTAGCACCGTTGCCTGTTCTGCCACCATCAAGGGGGAGCGGTCCTGAAAAGCGCAGTCCGACCACAGAAGCATTGATTGCACAATCTGGCTCAGCGCCAATGTCTGCGCCGGCACATCGCTTAAATGCTGATCCATCCGCAAAAACACAAAACAGGCCTTGATCGCCCCACGCTCATCAAAGCGGAAGAACCGGTATTGATTTGCATCCACACCTTCAAGCCGTGCCACCAAAGGGGCCAGATCCGGCACCAGCCGGTCCATCCCCGGCACCTCCAGCAATTCAGCCCAATCATTGAAAAAGAACATCATCAGGTTTGACCCCAATTCCGCATCCATTTCGCCCATCTCATGCCCGGCCAGTTCACAGACCGCCGCAATCGCGCCTTTCACAACGCCAAGTGTCGCATCATCCACACCAAACACCACTGGACAGATCGGCCGCCCCCAACGTGCAAAAGCAAAACTGCCCTCAGAGCGGGTGAACAGCCCTTCAATCTGCGCAACTTCCATCTTCATCTTGCCCTTAAACTCATATCCGTCAGATCAGCCAAACAAATCGCTCTGCGACTTGGGCGGCGTCATTCCCAAATGCGTCCATGCCTTTTGCGCCAACATCCGCCCGCGCGGGGTGCGCTGGATCAACCCTTGCTGCAACAGGAAAGGCTCGATCACCTCCTCCAAGGCATCGCGGCTCTCGCTCAGGGCTGCCGACATGGTTTCAATCCCCACCGGGCCGCCCTGATAATTTTCGGCAATCAGTCGCAGGTAACGCCGGTCTGCGCCATCAAGACCCAGATGATCGACGCCAAGCCGGGTCAGCGCCATATCGGCCAGATCGCGGGTCACACGCCCGTCACCTTCCACAACCGCAAAGTCCACCACCCGGCGCAGCAACCGCCCGGCGATCCTTGGCGTGCCCCTTGCACGTTTGGCGATCTCGCGCGCGCCGCCTTCATCTGCCGGTGCGCCCAGTTTGCGCGCATTGCGGTCCACGATGATGAACAACTCGTCCTCGGTATAGAACTGCAATCTCGTGGGGATGCCGAAGCGGTCACGCAGCGGGGTGGTCAACAACCCCATGCGGGTGGTGGCCCCAACCAAGGTGAAAGGCTGCAATTCAATACGCACGGTACGCGCCGCAGGCCCTTCGCCAATCACCAGATCCAATTCAAAATCTTCCAATGCGGGATACAGCACCTCTTCAACCGCCGGGTTCAGCCGGTGAATCTCGTCGATGAACAACACGTCACGCGCTTCCAGATTTGTCAGGATCGCGGCCAGGTCACCCGCCTTGGCCAGCACAGGGCCCGACGTCATGCGAAACCCGACCCCCAATTCACGCGACATGATCTGCGCCAAGGTTGTTTTACCCAAACCGGGGGGGCCATGGAACAGGGTGTGGTCCATCGCCTCGCCGCGCTGCTTAGCGGATTGGATAAAGACCGCCAGATTCGAGCGTGCCTCTGCCTGCCCGACAAATTCGGACAGCAGCTGCGGGCGCAAGGCGCGGTCGACATCTTCCGGCATCGGCTCTGGCCGCACAGTGGGGTCAATTTCGGTCACAACATACCTTTACGCGAAGAAAACCCGTCAGGGCTTGATAAGCGCACCCTAACCCTTGGGGGCAAGAAGTTTCAACGCAGCGCGGATAAGATCCGGCGTTGCCGCCCCTTCCATTTCCCCCGCTGCCTGCGCCACCGCAGCTGCCGCATCACCGGGGCTGTAGCCCAGATTGCCCAGTGCGGACAAGGCTTCGGACTGGGCCGATGCATTTGGTGTCGCGGCTGCCGGCTTCACCCGCGCGACCGGTTCCAGTACTTCGGCCTCAACCTCGCCCTGCGCTTCGGCCAAAGTTCCCGACATTGCCATCACGCTGGGGGCCTTGTCTTTCAGGTCCAGCACCACGCGCTGCGCAATCTTCGGCCCCACCCCTTTTGCCGCCTTCACTGCGTTCCAGTCGCCCAGCGCAATGGCGCGGCTGACCCCATCCGGCCCCAAGGTCCCAAGGATCGCCAGCGACGCCTTTGCCCCGATCCCCTGTACCGAGGTCAGCAAGCGATGCCATTCCTTTTCCACCAATGTCTGAAAGCCAAACAACTGCATCAGGTCTTCGCGCACCACCATATCAGTATAGAGCGCGGTCACCTCGCCCACAGCTGGCAAAGCGGCCATGGTACGGTCCGAGCAATAGACCAGATAGCCCACGCCGCGCACATCGATCAGCAGGTGATCCGCCGCGCGGTATTCGATCCTGCCAGTAATCTTGCCGATCATATGCCCGCCCTCGCTACCGCTGCCGCCAGCGAACTCGCCCCGCCGTGATGCGCATGACAGATCGCAATCGCCAAAGCGTCCGTTGCATCCGGCCCGTTCAGCACAACACCGGGCAATTGCACCTTTACCATATGGGCCACCTGTTGTTTGTCCGCATGCCCTGCCCCGACAACCGTTTTCTTGATCTTATTGGGCGCATATTCACCCACCGGCAGCCCGGCCTGCGCCGGCACCAGCATCGCAATGCCGCGCGCCTGCCCCAGTTTCAGCGTCCCTGCGCCGTCCTTGTTTACAAAAGTCTGTTCAATCGCCGCCGAAACCGGCTGATACCTTGCAAAAACCCCGGTCAGCTGAACATGCAAATCCAGCAGCCTTTGCGCCAGTGGTTCATCCCCCTGCGATTGGCATACGCCGTTCGCCACATGGCTCAGCCGATTGCCCGTGACGTCAATGACGCCCCACCCAAGGTTGCGTAACCCCGGATCAATGCCAATTATCCGCATCATTACCCTGCTCTCGTTTATTTTGTTGCTTTTATGATGCACTAGCACGAAACGCGAACATCCGCCAAGCATTTGTGCGCAAATGCCAAATACGACATAGCACCTGTCGCAGATAGACATCGGTGTCGTTTATCGTCAGTTTCGAAGCCAAAAACGACATCTGTTCAATCCAAATTTTACCTTAATTTATCGCGGGTTAACTATCGTTTCGACCTATGCAGAAAACGCAGATCACACATGCAATTGCAGGAGTTGTGGCACCGTAACGAACCCCCTATCTGCCGCTCATACCGCCGAGGAAATCGGCATAACATACATACAAAAGGACGGCTCACATGGCAGCTTTCGACACAACCCGCACCGCATACGGCTCCACATCAGCCGTTTCCTCATTCATCACACGCAGCATCTCTGCTGTTGTTGCATGGAACGACGCCCGCGTGACACGCAGCGCATTGGCCTCTCTGACAGACCGCGAGCTGGACGATATCGGCCTGGTCCGTGGCGACATTGACGCGGTCGCACAGCCAAACTTCTTCCGCTAAGACCAAGGGGCGCGGCGGCCCTCCCCTGCCGCGCTTTTTGGGCTGTCTCGACGATTGTGATACTTATCTTGGTAGCCTGACGCAGAGACGGGAGTTTGACCCAAACTCCAAAATAGAAAAAGCCGCGCTCTGACCCCCAGAAGCGCGGCTTTTTTGTGCCTTCAGACATGCAGCCCCCCCGAGATCTGCGCCGGTCATCACTCTCGCGCTGACCGGCAAAGCACTTAACGTAGTGTTGGCCCTACTGAATCGGCCAGAACTTCAGTCACCGGATCAATGGCAAGCGCCTTGGCTCCCACCTGTTCAATCATGGTGCCGGTTTCAAGTTTCGCCAGCCGCTCGTTGTAGGTGATCGGTCCTACGGCGATCAAAGCCACCGCTTTGAAAGCGATCAGTCCCGCCACAGCAAGAACAACCAGTTTGATCGGTCCACCGCCCCGCACGGGCCGGCGTTTTGGCTTCACAACAATCAGGCCATCTTTGCCAACTTTGGTCGTGTAGCCATGAGTCATTTTCTGATGCTTTTGACCAAGCGCTGTCAGGCGATTTACAAAGTGGTCGTGGTTCTCAACCCGCATGGTAGCAGTCTCTCATTTAACAAACGGCCCCCACCGCTGTTAAGAAACTATTAGCCAAAGAATGTGGCGAAATCTGGGCAACTGCCTCAAATAGACCTTAAAACCCCTTCAATTTAGGTCATTTTTTGAAGCGTTAGCGTCGTCCAGTCAACAATGCTTTCCCTGTGCATAAGATTGACGCCGGATCGTGCATAAACCTCAATCACCTCATCCGCCTGTTCATTCAAAATGCCGGAAAGAATCGCATAGCCGCCCGGTTGCAGGGAATCCGCCATATCCGGGGCCAATGCAATTAACGGACCTTTAAGGATGTTGGCGAAGACCAGATCAAAAGGGGCCGCCGCAGCAAGGTCAGCGTGATCAAAGCCTGCGGCCTCGACACAGGTGACCCGCCCGTCCAGCCCATTCGCCGTGACGTTGGCCTGCGCGACGTCCACAGCCACCTCATCAATATCGCTGGCCAGCACGGTTTCTGGCCAGATCCGCGCGGCAGCCATTGCCAGAACGGCGGTGCCACACCCCACATCGACAACATTCTTGCCCGCAAACCCATCTGTCGCCAGCCGGTCCAATGCCCGCAAGCAGCCCAGCGTTGTGCCGTGATGTCCCGTGCCGAATGCCATCGCGGCCTCAATCAGCAAGGGTTCGCAATTCTCGGGCACCTTATCCGCGTCATGGGAACCATAGACAAAGAAACGCCCGGCCTCGACCGGTGCCAGTTCGCGTCGCACATGGGCCACCCAATCGGTTTCAGGCAGCTCGGACACAACAAAGGGTTTTGCCCCCATCGCCGCCGCCAGCACGGCCAAGGCCGTTTCATCAGGCGTTTCCTCAAAATAGCCGCCAACCTCCCACAGGCCGGAACCGTCTTCCACTTCAAAGACGCCCACGCCAGTGGGTTCCGGCGTCAGCCGCTCCATCGCCTCGCCCAGCGCATAGGCAGGCGCGCGTCCCTCAAGTGTGGTGAGTGCGGTGAATGTGGTCATTATCTTCTCCGGTGTTTGTCTGGGTTCGGGTAGGCGCGTGGCGGGACCGGGTCAAGGGCTTGCCCGTCCGGGCTGCGCAGCCCTTTGACATAGAACCAGCCCCAGGTTGCCGCGATCATACCCATCACCCCGCCGGCAAGTGCCTGCCCATAGATCACCCCGGTCGCCCCGAACGCCCCGGTCAGGGCCGCCGCCGCAGGGTAACTCAGCACGCCATCCTTGATCCAGTTCACCAGCGTAGAGCGTGCGGGCTTTCCCAGATTGTTGAAAGCAGCATTGGACACAAACAGCGCGCTGATGAAAACAAACCCGCCCACGCCAATCAATGTGAAAGATTGCAGCACCTCGACTCCCACTCCTGTCAAACCGAAGGCCGCGATGACATAGGGTGTTGCCAATAGCATCAGCGCCCAGGCGACAAGCGTATAGACAAGGCAAAAGATCAGCGCGTCACGATAGGTGCTGCGCACCCGCGCCATCTGCCCCGCGCCATAGTTCTGCCCAAAGATCCCGCCAATCGCGCCGGATAGGGCAAATACCCCGCCAAAGACTACAACCGTCAGCCGCCCGATCACCGCCCATGCCGCCATTGCCGCATCACCATATTGCGCCATCACCATGGTCAGCAGGTAATTCCCCGCCGGTGTCGACATCTGTGTGGCAATCGCCGGCCCCGCAACAACCATGAACGGCCCCGCAATATTGCGCAGCGTGCGCGCAGTGGGCCGGTCCACCAGCTTCATCTGGATCACCGCGAAATACACCGCCAGCCCCAGCAGGCAAAGGCGGAACAACACCAGACCAATCGCCGCCCCATCCAGCTTCCAGCCCAGCCAGAAGATCAGAACCGGGTCAATCAGCATCAACACCACACCGGCAAACAATGTGACATACATTGCCTTCGCCCCATAGCCATCAGCACGCAGCGCCCCTGACAAAACAAGGGCCGCCGACATCGGGATCAGCGAGGGGATGGTGAAGGCCAGATAGCGTGCCGCCAGCCGGGCGGTTTCCCCCTCGGCCCCGGCCACCCCAACCAGCTGATGTCGAAATCCGACGATCAAGGCCGTCACGCCTGCAAGGATGCAGGCCGAAATCACCACACCCGCCCCTGCCTGCCGCCGCGCCTGATCCCGGTTGCCCATCCCGATGCTGCGCGAAATCACCGCCGTTGCGGCAATCATCAACCCCACCGCAACCGAGACTGAAAAGAACTGTACCGCATAGGCAAAGCCAATCGCCGCCACCAGTTGCGGATCACCCAGCTGGCTGATCCAGAACAGGTTCGCCGCATCCACCAGAAACACAAAAGTGATGCCCATGGCACCCGTCGCCGTCATGCGCACCACATGACCCATGGTGCCCCCGGTCAGAAAGCGCCCCGGCCCCATGTTACTCGGCTGCCTGCGCAAGTCCGGCGCTGAAGATCGTTTCATTGCCCCGTGTTGGGTGACGCGGAATCAACATCGCAAGAGCAAAGGACACTGCCGCCATGCCTGCCGCCAGAAAAAACACCGCCGCGGGTGAGATCAGCCATAGCAGCCCCAGACCCACAGGCAGGAACACCGCCGCAATGTGATTGATGGTAAAGGCCACCGCCGCAGTGGGCGCGATATCCGCCGGATCGGCAATCTTCTGGAAATAGGTTTTCTGCGCCATGGCCAGACCAAAGAACAAATGGTCCAGCACGTATAAAGTTGCCGCAACCATGACGCCCCACCCCAGATAATAAACCCCGCCATAGCTCAGAAACACCAGGATCAGCCCGATATATTCAAACCCCAGCGTGCGCCTTTCGCCAAAATAACCCACCGCTCGGCCCAGCAGCGGGGCAAACAGAATGTTGGCAACAAGGTTGATCAGATAAAGCGTGGTGATTTCATGCACGTCATAGCCGAATTTCTCGACCATCATGAAACCTGCAAAAACCATGAATATCTGACGCCGCGCACCACCCATGAACTGCAAGGCATAATACAGCCAGTACCGGCGGCGCAGGATCATCTTCTTGTGCTGCGGTGTCGGGGCCTCGAACTGCGGGTAGGCCAGCATCGCAAACACCGCGATCACCACGGTCAGACCACCCCCCACCATATAGACAATATTATAGGACAGATTCAGCGTGTCCCAAAGCGCCATAATCGCCAGATAGGCAATCAGGGTCGCAAAGGACCCCACCGCCATCAACCAGCCCAGCATGCGCGGGGCATCTTCAATCTTCAGCCACTGCAATTGCAACGACTGGTTCACAGTCTCGTAATAATGAAACCCGATCGAGCTTAACATGGTCAGCGTCAGGATCCCGCCCATCGAGGGAAACCACGCCGTCACGGCAGTTGCCGCCCCAAGCAGGATCAGCGCCACCATCCCCAAAACCTGTTCGCGCACGAACAGGATGATCGCAATCACCCCAACGGCCAGAAACCCCGGAATCTCGCGTATCGTATGCAACAACCCGATGTCTGCGCCGTCAAAATCCGCAACCTCAATCACAAAGTTGTTCAGCAGAGCGGCCCAGGTGTTAAAGGCAATTGGCATCGCCAAAGCCATAAGAAACAACAGTGAAACAGGCCTGCGCCAAAACGGCAGGGACTTGGCATCTTCGAGGGTGATATATTGTGTCATCCCTCACCCTTACGCCCGCCCCAAGGGAAAGACGAGATGAAAACCACATCCGCCCTCCCCGCCTTGCGCCACGCCGGCCCCAAGCACAGCATCAGCTGCCCCTCTTTTTGGCCTTATATACTGTCCGCACTCACGACACCCACCGCCCATTGGCGTTGGGATGATGATGCGTTCCGTTATCAGGAAGCGGAGGGCAGGCTCCTGCGTATTCGCCCTTAGTAAAAACTCTGTGGGTCAATATCCACGGCCAGCCGCAAATCCCCTTTCAATCGCAGCTGTGCCACCCATTGCGCCAACGCCTCCTGCAAAGGGGCGGATTTCTCCGCCTTCACCAGTAACCGCACACGATGGCGCCCGCGCACCCGCGCAATCGGTGCCGGTGCCGGCCCGAAGACCTGCGCCCCGATCCGCCGGAGTGCCCCGTCCTGTCGCGCCAGCAAATTACCCGCGTCAAATACCGCCGCCACATCCGGCCCGCTCAGGATAATCCCCGCCATACGCCCATAGGGCGGCACACCCGCCTGTTTGCGCTCGGCAGCTTCCGCCGCCCAAAAACCTTCTTCATCCCCTGCCAGAATGGCGCGAATGACCGGGTGTTCCGGCTGATAGGTTTGCAGCAGGGCCGCCCCCGGGGCCTCGGCCCGCCCTGCACGCCCGGCGACCTGACGCATCAGTTGAAAGGTGCGTTCAGCGGCACGCAAATCCGACCCCTGCAACCCGAGGTCGGCGTCAATGACGCCAACGAGGGTCAGGTTGGGAAAATTATGCCCTTTGGCCACCAGCTGCGTGCCGATCACAATATCCGCCGCGCCTTCGGCAATGCCCGCGATCTCGGCCTTCAACGCCCGCGCAGATCCATACATGTCCGAACTCAGGGTCGCGATCCGTGCCTCCGGCCAGATCGCTGCGGCTTCTTCGCCCAACCGCTCCACTCCCGGCCCCACCGGTGCCAGCTTGCCCACCGCCTCGCAGTTCGGACAGGCCTCCGGCATCGGCTTGCTTTCCCCACATTGATGACAGACCAGCCGTTTCAGGAACCGGTGCTCCACCATTCGCGCATCACAATCATCACAGCCAATCTGATGCCCGCAGGCGCGACACAGGGTAATCGGCGCATAGCCGCGGCGGTTGATAAACAACATCGCCTGCTCGCCCCGCTCCAACCGCTTGTTGACCTCTGCCTGTAAGGTAGGTGAAACCCACCGGTCGCTCTTCAACCCCTCGGCACGCATATCAATCGCGCCCATTTCCGGCATCACCGCAGGCCCAAACCGCGAAGTCAGATCAAGCCGGCGGTATTTGCCCGCCTCCACATTCGCCCAGGATTCCAGCGAGGGTGTTGCGCTTGCCAATACCACCTGCGCCCCACAGATCGCTGCCCGCAACACCGCCATATCGCGGGCATTGTACAGCACACCCTCTTCCTGTTTGTAGGAGCTGTCATGTTCCTCATCGACCACAATCAGACCCAGATTCTGATAGGGCAGGAACAGGGCCGAACGCGCCCCGATCACCACCTGGCACTGGCCCTGCCCCACCATGCGCCAGATGCGGCGACGTTCGGTCATTGTGGCACCGGAATGCCATTCGGCAGGCTTCGCCCCGAAGCGTTCCTGTACCCGTTCCAGAAACTGCTCGGTCAGGGCAATCTCCGGCAGCAACACCAGCGCCTGCCGTCCTGCCCGCAAGGCGGCGGCCACGGCTTCCAGATAAACCTCGGTCTTGCCTGATCCGGTCACCCCGCGCAGCAGGGTTGTACCATATTTCCCTGACCGCACCCCTTCATCCATCACCGCTGCCGCTGCCGCCTGATCTTCGGTCAACGCCTTGCTTGGCCGT
The DNA here is from genome assembly GCF_030159975.1 of Sulfitobacter pacificus. Taxonomy (NCBI): domain Bacteria; kingdom Pseudomonadati; phylum Pseudomonadota; class Alphaproteobacteria; order Rhodobacterales; family Roseobacteraceae; genus Sulfitobacter; species Sulfitobacter pacificus. Next base: position 616,635 of record NZ_BSNL01000001.1, on the reverse strand, counting down.
TCAGGGTCCATCTGCAGGAACGGCACATCGCGCGGGGACTCCTCTTCGCGCACCGCATCCTGCGTCACCAGCCCTTTGACCACAGACGCCGTCACCCCCGCCATATCCGCCAGTTCTTTCAGTGTGAAAGACAGGTCCCCATATTCATCCAGGGTTTCAAGAACACGCCGCCTTGCATCGGTCATCTTGTTGGGTTCAGCCGTCCCGCGCCGGTAGACCTTGCGCATCGAGGGCGGGTCCCCCAACCCCGGTGCCCGCGTTGCAAGCCGCAGCATCGCGGGCATTGGGGTTAAGGTATAGGCGGCGGCACGTTCCAGAAAACTGCGCATCTCATCGCGCATCGGTGCGGCATCCAGCACACGGATCACATGGCGGATTTTCGCCAGATCATAATCCCCCTTGCCTGGCCCCCAGACCACGCCCAATACCTTGCGCGGCCCCAGTGGCACTTCGACAAAGGCCCCCATTCGGCAGCCCCCTTCCGGCGCTTTGTAATCCAGCGCACGGCCAAGGGGTTGGGTGCTCATCACTGCAACCAAATCACCATGATGAAAGAATTCCGGGCTGCTCACAGGCGCTCCATCGCTACAAAAGAGGGTTTCAGGTCCGCGTGGCTTACGCTAGACCCAAGATCAATGCATCCCCCTCCAACCGCAAGGACCGCACATGAAATTCTTTGTAGATACCGCCGAAATCGACGCCATTGCCGAACTGAACGATCTTGGCATGGTCGACGGGGTCACAACCAACCCCTCGCTGATTCTGAAATCCGGCCGTGACATCATGGAAGTCACCAAGGAAATCTGCTCCATCGTTTCCGGCCCGGTCAGCGCCGAAGTGGTTGCCATGGAAGCCGACGCAATGATCGCCGAGGGCCGCAAACTGGCTGAGATTGCTGAGAATATCGCCATCAAACTGCCGCTGACATGGGACGGGCTCAAGGCCTGTAAAACCCTGTCGGGCGAGGGCCGTATGGTCAATGTGACCCTGTGTTTCTCTGCCAATCAGGCACTGCTGGCGGCAAAAGCCGGCGCAACTTTCATCTCGCCTTTCATCGGGCGTCTGGATGACATCAACGTAGACGGTATGGACCTAATTCAGGACATTCGCACGGTCTATGACAACTACGGCTTTGAAACCAACATTCTGGCCGCATCAATCCGTTCCGTGGCACATGTGCAGGAATGTGCCTTGATCGGTGCCGACGTCATGACTGCCCCGCCAGAGGTGATCAAGAAACTGGCAACACATCCGTTGACCAATGCGGGACTTGAGCAATTCATGAAGGATTGGGCGAAAACCGGGCAAAATATCCTGTAAAACCCCTTGGCTGGGCCGCCCGCCCAGCTGACCAACCGGAGACAGGAAGATTACTCTGTCTACCGGCACCTCTGACGCCAAAGCGCCACAGGTCATCATTTGCACAACTTGGGGGCAGATTTTTGCGCTGCCCCCTGATATAAGATGCGAAAATAAAAAGAGACGACCATGAGCAGCAACCCCAAGATCGATGACGTCCTGCGCGAGGCGATCATTTCGAAGCCCGATGTGATTCTGGATGACGGCGACGTCATGCAGGCGCTGATTGCCGCGAATGAAAAAGCGATGGGCGGCAATATTGTTGATCTGCGCGGCATAGCAATGGAACGGCTGGAAGCGCGGCTGGACCGGCTGGAAGACACCCACCGCAGCGTAATTGCTGCCGCTTATGAAAACCTTGCGGGCACCAACCAGATCCACCGCGCCATTCTGCGGATGCTCGATCCGGTGGAATTCGAAACCTTTCTGCTCGATCTGGGGGGCGAAGTGGCCGATATCCTGCGTGTCGACGCGGTCAAGCTGGTGTTGGAGTCGGTTCAAAACGACGATGATCCGGCGGTGCAGCGTCTTGGCGATGTGTTAAGCGTGGCGGAACCCGGATTCATCGACGACTACCTGACCCACGGGCGCGGCGGCATTGCGCGGCAGGTGACGCTTCGCGGGGTACAGGATGGATCAGAACAGGTCTATGAGGGCAAAGCGGATTGGGTCCGCTCCGAGGCCTGTCTGAAACTCGATTTCGGCGCGGGTCGCCTGCCCGGCCTTCTGGTGCTGGGTTCCGAGGATCCACATATGTTCGGCCCGCAGCAGGGCACGGATCTGCTGACGTTTTTCACCGGTGTTTTTGAACGCGCCATGCGCCGCTGGCTGTCTTGAGCCGCGCCGGAAACCCCACAAACATCGGGCTGATCAGCCCCGCCGCGCGTGACGCGCTGCAAACATGGCTTGAACATCAACGCGCCTTGAAGGGCGCGGCAGAAGGCACCATCATCGCCTATCAGGGTGATGTTGCGGATTTCCTGTCGTTCATGACCCTGCACAAATCGCAATCCCAGGGGCTGGGCGCATTGGCGCAGATCACCATCTCTGACATGCGCTCTTGGATGGCCCGCACCCGCGGCGCAAATGTGGGGCCGCGGTCCATGGCCCGCAAGCTGTCTGCCGTGAAAGCGTTTTATCGCTGGCTGGCCGAACGCGAAGGGTTTGAACCCACGGCGGTGCTTTCCACCCGCGCGCCGAAATATCAAAAGAAGTTGCCTCGCCCGCTGGCTGTAGATGCCGCCAAGGCAATGATTGATTGTGTCGAAATTCAATCGGATCGCCCTTGGGTGTCCGCCCGCGATGTTGCTGTCCTGACTCTGCTTTGGGGCTGCGGCCTGCGGATTTCCGAGGCGTTGGGTCTGCTGGCGCGGGATGCTCCCCTGCCTGAAAGTCTACGGATCATCGGGAAGGGCAGCAAGGAACGGCTGGTGCCGGTTCTGCCTGCCGCGCGGGATGCTGTGGACGCTTATGTGCGGCTGTGTCCACACCCTTCTACGCCTGATGCGCCGCTGTTTCGCGCCATTCGCGGCGGTGCTTTGTCAGCCCGTTCGATTGCCAAGGTCATGGCCGATGCCCGGATGCAACTGGGGCTGCCCGCGACCGCCACGCCCCATGCCATGCGCCACAGTTTCGCAACTCATCTGCTGGATGCGGGTGGTGATCTGCGCGCGATTCAGGAGTTGCTGGGCCATGCTTCCCTATCGACCACACAGGCCTATACGGCGGTAGATACTGCACGTCTGATGGAAGTCTACAATCGGGCGCATCCAAAGGCGGGGTGAGCGTTTTCTTTTGAAGAAAACGGTCGGAAACTTTGAAAGTTTCCGCTTTTCCCCGTTACCGTCCCAGCCCTTCAACAAAGGCCTGCGCTGCCGCTGACGGATCCGCAGTCCCCGCCGCAACCCTGTCGCTCAACTCGGCCAAGGCCGCACGCGCCTCGGCCCCCTGAAGCTGGGCCAGCAAACGCTGTTTCACGTCTTCCTCGAACCAATAGCGGGCCTGCGCTGCGCGCGTGCGTTCCCAAAATCCTTCCGAACGCCGCCAGTCCACCAGTGTTTTCATGCTCTTCCAGGCATCCTCTAAACCGTTCTCCTGCAAGGCGGAAACCGCCATGGCTAGCGGGTAACCATCAGGATCCTGTGCCCGTTTGCGCAGCAATCGCAACGCCCCGGTATAATCCGCCTGTGTGCGCACAGCGGCCGGTTTCAGATCACCATCTGCCTTGTTGACCAGAATGATATCCGCCATTTCCATGATGCCGCGTTTTACGCCCTGCAACTCGTCCCCGCCCGCCGGTGCCAGCAGCAGCAGGAACAGATCGGACATTTCGGCAACCACGGTTTCGGATTGCCCCACACCAACGGTCTCGATCAAAACCACGTCAAACCCCGCTGCCTCGCAGAGGCGCACCGCCTCGCGGGTGCGGCGCGCCACGCCGCCCAAATGGGTCTGACTGGGGGAGGGGCGAATGAAGGCATTTGCCTCGCGGCTAAGCAAATCCATCCGCGTCTTATCGCCCAGAATGGACCCGCCGGAGCGTGACGATGAAGGATCCACCGCCAGGACCGCCACCCGTAGCCCCTGACGGATCAGCATCATGCCGAAACTCTCGATAAACGTCGATTTGCCCACCCCGGGCGTGCCCGACAATCCGATGCGCAGCGCCTGACGGTCTTGCGGCAAGGCGGCCAACAGGTCTGCCGCCCGCGCACGGTGATCCGCGCGCCCTGATTCAACCAATGTAATGGCGCGCGCCAGTGCGCGCCGCTCGCCTGCGCTGACGCGCTGTGCTATGTCCTTGATGTCCATGGCGCATCTTTTGCGGTCCCCGCCAGATTTGTCCAGACCCAAGACCCTTGGCCTTTGCCCCGCTTTGCCCGATAACCGCCCCATGTCTGAAACCTTGCCCATTGATGCCGTGCTGCCACAGGTGATTGCCGCCCTGCGAGAACATAAACGTGTGGTGCTTCAGGCACCGCCGGGTGCGGGCAAAACCACCCGTGTGCCCTTGGCCATGCTGGAGGCTCACCTTACGCAAGGGCGCATCCTGATGCTGGAACCACGCCGCCTTGCTGCGCGGGCCGCGGCCGAACGGATGGCGCAAACACGTGGCGAAAAGGCAGGGGCAACAGTGGGGTATCGTGTGCGCGGTGCCTCTGCGATCAGCAAAGATACCCGTATTGAAGTGGTGACCGAAGGCATCCTGACGCGGATGTTGCAAGACGACCCTGAGTTGTGCGGCGTCGGTGCGGTGGTGTTTGACGAATTTCACGAACGCTCGCTGAACGCTGATCTGGGTCTGGCGCTGTGTCTGGAAGTGGCGGCTGCGCTGCGCGACGATTTGTTGTTGGTGGTGATGTCCGCCACGCTGGACGCGGCACCTGTGGCAGAGCTGATTGAGGCACCCGTGATCACCTCGGAAGGGCGCAGTTTTGAGGTCACGCCGGTCTGGCTGGACAGGCCTGTCGGCAAGCAACGGCTTGAACAGGCGACTGCCGATTTGGTGCTGAAGGCGCTGGCAGACTCCCCCGGCTCTGCGCTGGTGTTTCTTCCGGGCGAGGGCGAGATCAGGCGTGTTGAAACCTTGTTGAAATCGCAACTGCCCGCGGATTGCATACTGGCCCCGCTGTTTGGTGCGATGGATTTTAAGGCCCAACGCGCCGCCATCGCCCCCGCGCCAAAGGGGCGCAAGGTGGTGCTGGCGACCTCTATCGCGGAAACCTCACTGACGATTGAGGGTATTCGCATTGTCGTAGATGCAGGACGCGCGCGGCGGGCACGGTTCAACCCCGCCTCTGGCATGTCACAACTCGTCACCGAAAAAGTCAGCCGCGCCGAGGCGACCCAGCGCGCAGGTCGCGCCGGGCGGATGTCCACCGGCACTGCCTACAAGCTGTGGACCAAGGGAGAAGAAGGTGCGCTACCCGCCTTTCCGCCGGCAGAGATCGAGGTTGGTGATCTAAGCGGCTTTGCGCTGGAGCTGGCGGTCTGGGGGGCGGATGCGAGTGATCTAACCTTTGTCACCCCGCCGCATGAGGGCCGTCTGGCCGAGGCGCGATCAGTCTTGCAGATGCTGGGTGCATTGGATGGCGTGGGCCGGATCACCGCCCATGGCCGCGCCCTGGCCACCCTGCCACTGCATCCGCGACTTGCGCATATGGTCGGAGAGGGCGGGCCGCGAGGTGCCACCCTTGCCGCGCTATTGGCGGAACGGGATCCTTTACGCGGCGCTGGCGTGGATCTGTCTTTGCGCATGGATGTGATCGAGGGGCGTCAGAGCCGCGCCGATGCCCATGCCCCAACGATCGCCCGCATCCGGCAAGAATCCAAACGCCTGAAACGGGCGCAGGACAAGGACGGCCCTGATACCCTTGGCCCTCTGGCCGCGCTTGCCTATCCCGACCGGATCGGGCTGCGGCGCAAGGGGGATGCGCCGCGCTATGTTCTTTCGGGGGGCAAGGGTGCGCTGATTGCCGAAGGTGATGTGATGGCCGGTGAACGGCTGATTGTTGCAACCGACCTTGACGGAAATCCGCGCGAGGCCAAGGTGCGTCAGGCCGCGCGGTTAAGCGAGGCAGAGCTGCGCGCGCTATATGCGGATCAGATTGCGTGGCATGACCTCTGCCTGTGGTCACGCCGGGAGGGACGGGTTTTGACTCGCCGGCAGGAACGCTTTGGCGCTTTGGTTTTGGATGATCGCATTTGGCCGGATGCGCCGGAGGCTGACGTGGCCCGTGCCATGCTGGAAGGGGTACGCCAGTTGGGGCTGAACCCTGCCCCGCCCGCCGCGCGTTTTCTGGCCCGCGCCCGGCTGATGCCCGACGGGTTCCCCGATTTCAGCGAAAAGGTATTGCTGGAGGAGCTTGAGGAATGGCTTCTGCCACATCTGACTGACGTGCGCAGCGCTGGCCAATGGAAGGGGTTTGACCTGTTGCCGGCTTTGCGTGCCCGTCTGGACTGGGATCAGCAACAGGCGCTGGACCGCGCGGCACCGGCGCATTTTGTCACCCCGCTGGGCCGTAAGGTGCCGATTGACTATGACGGAGACGCGCCTCAGATCACCCTGCGCCTGCAAGAGCTTTTTGGCGTGACCAAGCACCCGCAAGTTGCTGGAAGTCCATTGAAAATCACACTTTTATCGCCCGGCCAACGCCCTGTGCAGGTCACCATGGATCTGCCGGGGTTCTGGGCCAGCTCTTATGCGGATGTGCGCAAGGACATGCGGGGGCGGTATCCCCGCCACCCCTGGCCCGAGGACCCGACACAGGCAGACCCAACTGTGCGGGCAAAGCGACGCGGCACCTAGTCGTTGTCGGTCAGCCCCGCACCAGCACCGGACAGGCGGGAGGCGTCGGATTCCGGCACCAGGATGCGCGCGGCATAAGATTGGAGAGAGGCCAAGAGGTCGTCAGGGGCATCAACGCGGGGCATGAGAGGCGCGGCTTTGAGTTTGGTCGGAAAGAGGGTGATGTGAAAACTCTCCGCTTGATTTTCTAACTGTGTCTCAAAAGGTTGCGCGTCAAGATAGCTTTGGATCAGTGTGGCGTTACTGCCCGGTTCAAGTCCGCCCTCTGCGATGCCATCGGTCGAGTTCTCCAAAATCTGCATCAGCACAAGCGGCAAGGCGATCACCGGGCCCGAAGGCAACGCCTTTAACGCGTCAATCAGCATATCAAACTCACGCCCCGCTTGCAGATGCCGCAGGGCTGCCACCCCGAAATCAGCCGCCTGTGCCGGCGGTGCCCCTGCCCCACGCGCGGCTTTGGCGGCCAATGTCATGACTTCATTCGCTGAACACTTCATGGCGCAAACACCGGCAGCCACCAGTCATCCGCATCATGGGCCAGATCATCAGCCAAAGGCGCACCCTGACACAGGGTGATGCGGGTCCAGCGGTCGGATTTCGGATCAAATTTAGAGGCCCCGAAGAAGGACAGTTTACAGCGCAGCATGTCGATCGGCAGACAGGTGGCGGCGATCAGGTTGTCGCGGATTTCGGCGTAGGGATGTTGTGCTGCCAATTGGACACGTGAAACGGCCAACGCGTGGTCTGGATAGGTCTGCAACAAGGTCGAGGTTCGGATGTTCTGCATCGGCAAATCACGGTAAAGCGCTTTCACCCGGCGTCCAATATCCAGCGGACTTTCAAGCTCGGCCCCTGCCTCCTCAAACCGTCGACCCAGACGGGGTTCCTGTTTTGCTTCAGACACATACCAGAACTGCCCGCAGCAATCGTGATCCTCGTAATCGGGGGTCAGCGCCCATGCGAAATGTTGTTCTATTGCGCTGCGCAGCGCGCCCGTATCACATGGCACCGGACCGGGGCCAAAGCCAGGATCGGCCATACATTCAGTCAGGCCATCGACCAGATCCCCAAAGGGTTCAATCAGCAGCGCAGCGGTAAGTTCCTGAACGTCAGCGGTGTGGCTTTTTATGTTGTTCATCACCCTGTCCAAGGGGCGATGTTCGGTGAAATCGAAGGTGGGGTACAGTCGCTCCCAGTCCTTGCGCAATTGGGAGATGCGCAGCTGGTGATCCGCATCGGGCACCTTCCATTCTGCAAGATGTTGCGCCGCACGCGTGGCCAACGCCTGTAGGCGGGATTGCTGAGCCACGTCCAGCTTTTCAATTGCACATACCCGGGCAAGGGCTGTCTCCCGCGCCAGCATCCAGTTGTTCAGCAAAACCGGGTGGTTGACCAGAAATGGTGCCATGCCCAGCCCGGTGGAATTGCCAATCCCCAGATGCCGTTTCAATGTCACGTCCAGCACGCCCTGCCCCACATGTTCCACCAGATCGTGGGTAAAGTGGCGGATCAGCCAGACCGTCAACATTTCCGCAGCAAACGACCCTTCAAGACCCGGACGCATGTCGATCAGCCCGCGATCCGCGATGCCGAATTTACCGTTGCCGTAAACAGCCGTTGTGCGCATCAGATAGCCAACCTCGCGCACCATCGTGGCGTCAGGTTGGCGGCCAGCGCGCAGCGCCTCGACCACATGGGCAAACAGGCGCACGGATTTATTGGCGCGGCTGAGGATCAGGTCGCGTTCGGTGAAACGGGCCGCTTCCTGCTTCGGCGCGGCCGCCACGATGCGGGCAATTTCGGCCTCATCCGGCACCCCGTCATAAAGGACATAGCTGCTGTCCCAAGCGGTGGCGATCACCCGGTCGGTGCGCAATTCGGGTGGCAGGTCGGTTGAAACCGCAACAAGGGAATAGATGTGCCCGCCGAAGTTGACCGAATAGACGGCATGGCCAAACCCTTCCTTGCACATTTCCCAGACAGGTCGGGACACGGTGACCTTTTCTGCGGCCAGCCGCCGTATCAGGCTGCGCAAAAACGACAGGCGGGTGGGAAACATCGACCCCATCCGCGACAGGCGCATCACCTCGTCCGGTGGGCGCAACGCGGCTTGTGGCGGGGCAGCATCCTGTTTCACAGCGGGCCGAAACTGGTTTCGTAAAAGCGCAGCCAATTGCCGCCCATGATGCCGTTGACCTCATCCTCGCTCATCCCTACGGCGGTCAAGCCGCTGCGGATATTTCCAAAATCGCGATTGTCGTTGAACCAGACCGGCATCGGCGGGAAACCTGCGTTGCTGGCAGATCCCTCGCCATAATCGATCCCCTTGGTCCAGCGCCCGACCCGCATCCATTCAACGATGCTGTCCGGCTGATCCTGACACAGATCCGTGCCGATGCCGAGATTTTGCGCGCCGTAACGCGCGGCGGCTTCGGCAATCATTCCGCAGAAACTTTCCAAGGTACAGTCTGACCCGCCGGCCAGATGGTGTGGATAGACGGAAAACCCCAGCATGCCGCCCGCCCCGGTCAGCGCCTTAAGCACTATATCGGATTTATTGCGCAGGGCAGCGTGCCACCAATGCGGGTTGGCGTGGGTGATGGCGATGGGGCGGGTGGAATATTCGATGGCTTCCAAGGTGGAGCGTTCGCCAGAATGGCTCATGTCGATGACCATGCCGACGCGGTTCATTTCGCTAACCACGGCGCGGCCCATGCGGGTGAGGCCGGTATCGTCCTCCTCGTAACATCCGGTCGCCAGAAGGCTTTGGTTGTTATAGGTCAACTGCATGAAACGAATGCCAAGCTGGTGGCAGATCTCGACCAAGCCGATGTCATCCTCAATCGGGCTGGGGTTCTGAAAGCCGAAGAAGATCGCGGTACGACCGGTTTCCTGTGCCCGCAGCACATCAGCGGCGGTGGTGCCTTTGAAGATCAGGTCGGGATGATCCTCAAACCAGCGGTTCCAGCGTTCAAGGTTCAGCACCATTTCACGGAAACTCTCGTGATAGGCGATGGTGACATGCACCGCGTCCACGCCCCCTGCGCGCATCTGTTCAAAGATCTTCGGCGAGAAATTGGCGTATTGCAGATTGTCGATCAGCGGTGTTTTCATACCCGCAGCATGGACCGGACCGCAGCCCCGCTCAACATCGAAAACGACATGGCTTGTGACGGTTCGGACCTTTGATGCAGTTGTCAGAGGGCGCTGATCTCGCCTGCGGCCCTGATGCTACCACTTGGGACACCACCCGGCGCACCGCCAAGCGGTTCATCCGTAATGGCCAGCGTGATTGTGGCTATCTGTTCCGCAAGCGCCTGCGGCAACGGGATCCGCGCGGATTCCCCTTCTGGCAAGACACCCAGCGATATCGGGGCCTGATCCGGCAGGATTGCCCAAAGCTCCAGCACGCGATCCGCAGGGGCCTGCCCGGCAAGACGGCGCAGGGCGATGCTGTTTCTGGTGTCCACCACCGCGATGACCTGAAGGTCGAAATCCGGGCTGCTCATTTGTGTGGCATAGACATCACGTGGCACGTCCAGCTCTTTGGGCTGCAACAGCGGCGTCGCCAGATAAGCCGCCAGAACCAGCGCGGCCAGTGCGATCCCCTGCCATACCCACAGGCGTTGCATCAGTGGCACCGAAACGCGCGGGAACAACGATTTGAGCAACAAACGCTTAACTTTTTTGGGTGGGGCAACCGGATCAATTGAATCGGTCAGCTGCACCATACGTTCCTGCCAGGATGCTACACGTTGGGCAAATGCCGCATCATGGGCCGCACGGGTCTGTGCCTCTGCCAGTACATCACCCGTTGCAAGGCCCAGCACATATTCGGCGGCCATGGCATCTTCTGCGTCGCGCGGGGTGAAATCCTCTTCGCTCATACGCGCATACAGTCGCGCAATGCGATCAGCCCCCGGCGCAACCACGTGCGCATGGTGTTCAGCGGCACATCGAACTTTGCGGCAAGATCCGCATAGGTCAGCCCCTCAAGATAGGCCCCGCGAATTGCGGCCCCGCGATCCTCTGCCAAGGTATCAAGGCAATCGGTCAGTCTCTCCGCTTCTGATGCGGCAATCGCCGCCTGCTCTGGCGAGGGGCCGGGCGCGATCAGGTTCAATCCCGGCGTATCAATATCCTGCTGGCCCTTCTTGCGGGCGCGCAGCCGGTCGATGGCAGTATTCCGGGCAATTGTGATCAGCCAAGTCATCGGGGACAAGCCGTTTGCACGGTAACGGTCCGCGTTGTTCCAGATCTTGACGAAAGTGTCCTGCATCGCGTCCTCGGCCGCTGCCCGTTTGGTTAAGACACGCAAACAAACGCCAAAAAGTTTCGCACTGACCCGATCATAGAGCACCTCAAAAGCGGCGCGATCCTTAAGGGCCACACGCGCTATCAGCTCTTCAATCTCCTGACGTTCCGTCACTTGGCTTTGTCTCCTGCCCCGCATGCCGCAGTCATCAGTTTAACTTGATGCAGTCACGGATGAAGTCAATGACTTCTTTAACCGGGCAACAGCACCTGATTAGATGCAAGCAACCAAAGGGGACTGTCATGCAAGCGCCAAAAACCATTGAATATTTCTATTCTGCCCATTCCGCCTATGCCTATTTGGGCGCATGGGAGTTGGAACAGATCGCGCAACGCACCGGGGCGCGGATCATTCACTACCCGTTCGACTTTGCGCCGGTGATGGCAGCGGCAGGCGGCAAGGGGTTCAAGGAACGTTCAAAAGCGCATATTGATTATTTCTTTGGTCGCGAAATGGTGCGTTGGGCGCAAATCCGCGACCTGCCCATGGTGCGCCACCGGCCAACCTTTCATGACAATCCGCTGGCCCTGGCCAATGGTGCGATCATCGCTGCGGGCACGGAGGCAGACCGGTTGAGCCGCGCGATCTTGCAGGCACATTGGCGTGATGATGCAGATATCGCCGATGCTGCGGTACTGACACAATTGGCGCTAGATCTCGGGCTTGACGCAACGGCCCTGCTAAAGGCCGCAGGCAGCAAGGACATACAGAGCCAGCATGAAGCCAATACCCAAGAGGCAATTGCCCGTTCTGTCTTTGGCTCACCGACCTATTTTGTCGACGGGGATATGTTCTATGGTCAGGACCGACTGTTCATGGTTGAGCAAGCCTTGCACAATCCGTTTGCGCCATAGATCGTTTTGAGGCGCAACACGGCCCGACCCTTTCACAGAGCTTTACGCAGATCATATCGCCGCGTTAGACGGTCGTAAGCGCCTATTTAGAATCAAGGGGGGAGTTCATGGGAAACGCTGCACATAAAAGCTATGACGTGGTCATTGTTGGCGGGGCCATCTATGGCTCTTCCGTCGCCTGGTGGCTGACCCAGATGAAAGGGTTTGACGGACGTATTCTGGTGGTGGAACGGGATCCGACCTATGAATTTGCCTCGACCAGTCACACAAACTCCTGCATCCGACAGCAGTTTTCTAACCGGCTGAACATCCAGATCTCGCGTTTTGGAGCCGAATTCATCAAGGGATTTCGCGGCTTTATGGGCGGTGATCCCGAGGTGCCCAACCTTGTATTGCAAAGCTACGGGTACATGTACCTTGCCGATACGCCCGAATTCGCGGAAACATTGCGCGAGAGTCAGGCGATCCAAGCCGCCGAGGGCGCGCATACCCGCCATATGACGCGTGACCAAATCGCCGCAGAATACCCGTTTTACCAACTCGACGATGTTCTGGCCGCCAATCACAATCTTGTTGATGAAGGGTATTTCGATGGCGGCACGATGTTTGACTGGTTCAAACGTATGGCCCGGCGCAACGGTGTTGAATATATCCACGACGAAGTGACCGCTATGAGCCTGAATGCGGCAGGCACCGGCGTTGCTTCTGTCACCTTGAAATCCGGCGATACGATCGCCTGTGGCACGGTGGTGAATGCCTCCGGCCCACGTGCGGCAGCCACAGCGCAGATGGCAGGCATCGACCTGCCAGTGCGGCCACGCAAACGCTATACATTCATCTTTGACGCCGCCAATCCGCTGGACCGTGATCTGCCGCTGACCATTGATCCTTCCGGTGTGCATATGCGTTCGGAGGGGAAATACTATCTTGCGGGCTGCCCACCGGATGAGGACCCGGATGTGGCCCCGGATGATTTCGGATTTGATCACAGCCTGTGGCAGGAAAAGGTCTGGCCCATCGTCGCCACCCGTGTACCGGCCTTTGAACAGGTCAAGGTGATCAATGAATGGGTCGGCCATTACGCCTATAACACGTTTGATCAGAACGCGGTGGTCGGGCGGCATACCAAGGTCGCCAACTTTGTCTTTGTGAACGGGTTCTCGGGGCATGGGTTGCAGCAATCCCCCGCATTGGGACGCGGCGTTGCAGAACAGATTGCCTATGGTGAATATCGCACGCTGGATCTTGCCCCCTTCGGGTTTAACCGCATCGAAAATCAATATAAATTTATGGAAAACGCGGTGATCTGACCGCCCCAATCGAGGAAATTTGTGATGAAGCTCAAGAAACTGGTGTTGACGGGGGCCGCCGGGCGGCTGGGGTCCTATCTGCGTGAACCACTAAGCAAGATGTGTGACGAGCTGGTCAGCACCGATATCGCTGACGACATCGGCACGCTTTATCCCGGTGAACGGTTTGTGCGGGCCGATGTGGCCAAATTCGACGAAGTTCATGCGATCCTTGAAGGCGCTGATATGGTGGTGCACTTCGGGGCCATCGTGGACGAGCGCCCGTTTGAAGAAATGCTGGGGCCAAATTTTGTCGGTAGCTATAACATCTGGGAAGCGGGTTTTCAGCATGGGGTAAAACGGGTGGTTTATGCCAGTTCGATCCACGCGGTTGGCATGTATCCAAAGACCGAGTTCATCGACACCGAAGTGCCCCACCGTCCTGATACATTCTATGGTCTGGCCAAATGTTTCACCGAAGATCTGGGCCGCATGTACTGGGAAAAGCGCCAGATGGAATCCGTGCATCTGCGCATTCTTTCTGCCGCACAGGTCACCAATCCACGGGCGCTGGGGTCTTGGCTGTCTTATGACGATCTGATCCAGCTGGTCACCCGGGCGATTGATACACCCGTTGTCGGGTTCAGTGTGGTTTACGGCGTGTCCAACAATGACCGCGCGCCGGTCGACAATTCCAAGGCTTCGTTTCTGGGGTATCGCCCGAAAGACAACGCCGAGCAGTTTGCCGAAGCGATCCTGGCAGAGGCGGATGAGGCCGATCCCACCGATCCTGGCACCATGTTGCAGGGCGGGCCCTTTGCCGCCTTCGAACTGGGACAAAGCGATATGTCCCTGATGAAGATCGTGGATGATCGCAAGAAAAGCTAACTCAAAAGGGCGGGAATTGGCGCATTTGCACAGATCCCGCCCCATATGATGCCCGCGCCGCCGTGCATCCCTCATTTCCTGAACAATAACAGGTTGGTCAAGCGCCCGTATTGAGACGCTGCGGTTTTAAGTTGTTTTCGCCCGAAGGTATTGTAACCTGAAGTTGTTGATCGGTTGGGGTCCTGATGCCAGCCTCCAAGCGACAGCGTATTTTATTGCACAGCAGGTCGTATTCTGACCCGCGCATCCACATCTTTTGGTCCGCCCGTTTTAACAAGGCGCATTTATGTCCGACACGCCTGATCCGCCACCCGTCTCACCAGATATCCGCAGCTGGGCCAACGCCTTCTTTGCTGCCATCGGATGGGCGGAACGCAGCCCGGAAGATATCGCACGGGAACAGGAAAATGCCGCAGCTGAGGCTGCCTTTGACGCAATCACGGATTTTCGCGCCACGCGGCACATCACCGATTCCAGAGGGGGAGCCGGAACGGTTTCAATCACAGAGGTGGACGGACAGCGTTACATCGGTGTGAACTCTGAGAACTTCGACGAAGCAGATCGGGAGCGGGCCCGGCAATGGGAAGGTACTTTGGGCATACCTGCTGGTCGTCCCGGCAGCTTTGCACGTCAGGCTCTTTATCACGCCGAGGCCCATACATTGATGCAGATATATGAGAATACCGACGGCGAAATGCCTGCCGAACTGACGCTTTATGTGGACCGGATCGCTTGTAGCTCCTGTCAGAACACCTTACCCATCATCATAAGTGCGATGGGCATCGAAACCCTTACCATACGACTGGCGAACGGGCGTATCGCAACAGTAACTGAAGAAGGCTTTGTGGGAGATTGGCAGCAATGAGCGATGGTAAATTCACACTGAACTTCCTTGGCCAACCCACAAGACGCGAGGCCGATAGCGCTGATTACCGCCCTTATTTCCTAGATTACGATCCCGAAAAATGGGATGCGGAAGTCAATGGCGGTGCCTTCAAGTTTATCGACCCCGAAGGCGCAAGCCATAACTGCCTGATCATCCACAGCGCAGATCACGGCATTTGTCTGATGTTTGACAAATGGGATAAGAAATTCATCGCTGGTGTCGCAACCGTTGCTGACGAAGGCCGGATGCAAGAAACCGTCGATGTGGGCAGCGACGAAATCTATCCGGTGGGCTGTTTCATTTCACCCCAAGAGGCCTGGCCCCTGGTCGAAAGCTATTTGAATGAGCCGACCACCTTTCCACACTCCGCCCTGTTGAAAGACGTTAACGCCATCGACTGGCCCGCCGAATAGGCAAAGCACAGCGCCTTGATGCCTTGCCGTTGGACAGCCCTCGGCGCCCTGACAGCGGGCAGCAGCCGTTGCAGTTCAAAACCAACCTGTTAACTTATAAAACATGTGACGGTCCGGCCAAGGCAGCGCCTGCACTAAGGAACAATTCGGGTAACGGGGGTCTGCCATTAATGCAGGACGCCTTGATCATTCTGGGAGGATACCATGACTAACTTTAACAGACGCCACACGCTGGGCCTGATTGGTGCAGCGGCAGCGACCGGGCTGGCCGCACCTGCTCTTGCGCAGAATAAGAAGGTCGTTGTGGGTGCGCTGCGCTTCACCTCGCATTCCGGCAGTTTCATCGCTGTTGAACGCAACTATTTTGCCGAAGCTGGGCTTGATGTCGAACTGCGTTTCTTTCAGGCGGCGCAACCAATGGCGGTGGCAATCGCTTCCGGGGATGTGGACTACGCCGTGACCGCGATTTCTGGCGGGCTTGTGTCGCTGGCCGACAAGGGCGCGATCAAAGTCATCGGCGGCGCGTTGAGCGAAGAGCCGGGCATCGACGGACAGAAAATTCTCGCTTCGGACGCCGCCTTCAAGGCGGGCGTCACAACCCCTGCGGACCTGGCGGGCAAGTCTTTTGGCATTTCGACAGCGGGTTCGTCATTCCACTACATGGGGTCCAAGGTCGCGCAGGCCGAAGGCATCGAGATGTCATTTAAGCCATTGCAAAAGGTGGGTGCGATCATTGGTGCCCTGAAGTCGGGCCAGATTGATGCATGGTCAATTGTGCCCCATATCGCCAAGCCGCTGGCCGGGTCCGGTGCGGTGCATATCATCGGCAATATCTCTGACTATCTGCCGAACTATCAGGTCACCACCGTCTTTACCTCAGCGAAGAATGCCGCGGATGAACGGGATCAGACAACGGCCTTCCTGAATGGATTTGGCAAGGGTGTCAGCGATTACAATTCAGCCATGATTGATAAATCCGGCGGTGAGGATGGCGTGAATGCCATGGTCGATCTGATCCATAAATATGTCTACACTGACCGTCCGCGCGAAAAGGCGGCACCGTCGATCATCAACGGCACCATGCGTCTGAACGAAGGGGCCAAGTTGAATGTTGCCTCCGTTCAGGATCAGCTCAGCTGGTTCCAGTCCGAAGGTCTGGTTGATGAAAGCATCACCTTGGACACGCTGATTGACCCTAGCTATGTGGACACTTTCGAAGCATAATTTACGTCCCATGGGGCCGGCTTTTCGTAAAAAGGACCGGCCCCGTTTTCAAGTTTAGGGCAGTGACATCATGGATATCCGTCTGGATGCAATCAGCCATTTCTATGGCGACACGGAAGTCCTGCGTGACATTTCCCTTGATATTCCCGCCGGGCAAATCGTTTGTCTGGTCGGGCCATCGGGCTGCGGGAAATCCACCCTCCTGCGGTTAATGGGCGGGCTTGAACGAGCCACCTCGGGGCGCGTTTTGCAACTCGGCACGCCGCCCAAGGGTTGTCTGAATCCGCTTACCTATATTTTTCAGGACTTCGCCCTCCTGCCCTGGCGCTCTGTGCGGGCCAATATCTCGCTTGTGCTTGAGGATCACGGGATCAAGGGTACGCAGGCGGATGCGATCATTTCGGACGTACTAGCCCGCACCAAACTCAGTGATTTTCGTGACGCCTTGCCACGCCAACTTTCCGGCGGGATGAAACAGCGGGTGGCGATTGCGCGGGCCTTGGCAGTGAACCCTGCGGTGATGCTGATGGATGAACCATTGTCGGCGCTTGACAGTCAGACCCGCGAATTGTTGATGGATGACTTGATTGCCCTATGGACGCGCCAGCCGTTCACGGCGGCCTATGTCACACATAATCTGGCCGAGGCCGTGCGCCTTGGGCATCGCATTGTGGTACTGTCGCGCCGCCCCGGTCAGATCCGTGAAGTGGTTGAGATTGACATGCCGCTGGCCGAACGCAGCCACGGCGATCACCGCCTTGAACAAACCCAGAAACATCTGTGGGATTTAATGCGCGAAGAGGCCCGTGCGGCGGATGAGGAATTGCTGGATGTCTGATACCACCACAGATCACGCCGCCACCGAAGTCCGGTTTCGCGGCGGCGGCTTTGCCCCGAAGCCGCGGCGCTTTGCGGGTGTGGCGGTGTTTATACTGCTGATCGTCATCGCGGAATGGGGCACCCGCAGTGGATGGATTTCGCCGCTGACCCTGCCCCGCCCTTCGGATGTCCTTGCTACCTTTGGTGAGCTTTGGCAAAGCGGGCTGTTGTTCAAGCATATGGTGCCTTCGCTGACGCGATTGGCGGTTGGGGCGGCCATCGGAGCCAGTTTCGGCATTGCTGTGGGTGTGATGATCGGACTTTTTTCCTATGTACGCGCCGGGTTGATCCCTTTGGTCGCGGCCATTTTCCCGATTCCGAAAATTGCGCTCTTGCCCTTGTTCGTCATCTGGTTCGGCATTGACGAG
The DNA here is from genome assembly GCF_030159975.1 of Sulfitobacter pacificus. Classification (NCBI taxonomy): domain Bacteria; kingdom Pseudomonadati; phylum Pseudomonadota; class Alphaproteobacteria; order Rhodobacterales; family Roseobacteraceae; genus Sulfitobacter; species Sulfitobacter pacificus. The sequence goes on along the minus strand of NZ_BSNL01000001.1, from coordinate 598,852 downwards.
GCATCCAAATATGCGCTGATCGCCTTCGGCACTTTTACCCCTACGGTGGTCGCCACCTATGGTGCGGTAGATAACGTTGACCGCTCGCTGATCCGCATGGGCCAAAGCTTCGGCCTGTCATGGCTTTCAATTGTGCGCAAAATCGTACTGCCCGGTGCCATGCCCGGCATCCTGTCGGGCCTGCGCATTTCGCTGTCGATTGCCATTATCCTGCTGGTCGCCGCCGAAATGCTGGGCGCGGAATATGGCATCGGGGCCTATATCCTTGAAGCCGGTTCGCTTTATGATCTGGAACGGCTGTTTGCCGGTGTCGCCATTCTGTCAATGCTTGGAGTCGCGCTGAGCATGAGCATCGGTGTGATCGAAAAACGCCTGTTGGGCTGGCGGTCCTAGGGACGCTCAGGCACCGCACAACCGCTCTTGCAGGCGTAACAGATCGCTGCGGATCACGCCGCTGTGCAGCAGGTAATCCTCTACGCCACCATATTGCACGCTGAGATGGGACAGCATTTTCGCCATGGTATCCGCCGGGCTTTCCAGCAGGGTTGCATAACGGGCCACATCACCCCCGTTGGCGCGGGAAATGGACAGGAATTCAGCCACCAGATCAGGGATCATCTGTTCGGTCAGCACGTAATCCTCGATGATCTCTGCCTCTGACACCCCCGCCAGCCCCAAAAGCAAGGCCGCGACGATACCGGTGCGGTCCTTGCCCGCCGTGCAGTTGAACAGGACCGCCCCGTCCGACACCTGCGCAATGCGGGTCACGATATCGCGCAGCGCATCGCTGCGGGTATCAAGCGCCCGGATGTAAAATGGCACCAGCGGGTGCAGATGTGCCCCATCGGCATTGGCAAGGGCCGCCGGCGACAGATCATCAAACAGTGGCAAGTTGACATAATCAACACCGGCCAGCCCGTCGAAATGGCTGGGGGCCTGCGCCACCTCGTTAACGGTGCGCAGATCAATCACACAGCGCAGCCCCTCGCCCAGCAAATGCTCGGTGCCCCCCGGCTCCAGCCTGTGCAGGCAATCGGCACGCAGAAACCGGCGCGGCGGAATCCGTGTGCCCTGCGCGGTGACATAACCACCCAGATCGCGAATATTATAGGTGCCCTCAACGGCAATATGGCGCGGCATGTCCTTCATGTGAAAGCCAGCAATCTGGCACGGTCGATGGTGCCCAGATCCTCTTGGGCAGGGCTTAGCGGGACAAAGCTGACCGTCAGGCCAGAGGTGCGATGTTCACAGATCGCCATGGTTGTGCCTTCCAGCAAACGCAAATCGCGGCGCTCCAGAAGGTCGATGGTGTAGTCCAGACCAGAATTGATGCAGATCGGGATGCCATGCCAATGGTGGATCTGATTGATGTGGATATGGCCGGACAGGATGCCGGCAATTTGATGCCCCTTCAGCGCCCCGGCCAAACGTTCCGTTGAGGCCAGATCAATCGTGCCCCAAGGCAGCCCGCTGTCATCCACCCGGGGAGGGTGGTGCATAACGATCAGCTTGGGCAGGTCGCTATGGCGCTGCAAGGCCTCGTTCAGAAAGCTGAATTGCGCATCACAAATTGCCCCTGCCACCCGTTCAGGCACCTTCGTGTCCAGCGTGATCACATGCAGCCCGCCCAGCACCTTATCGTGGAAATAGGGAGCGTCCCCTTCATCACCACCAAACACCGCACGAAACCCGTCCCGTCGATCATGGTTGCCCATCGCCATCACCAGCGGTGCCTTTAACGGGGTCAACAGATCGCGCACCAAACCATAGCTGGCCGTGTCCCCCAAATTTGTCAGATCACCGCTGGCGATAACAAATTCCGGCTGCGGGTCCATTGCGTTGATGATCCCCACCACGCGCTTCAAGGCGTCGCGGCTGGTCCCCCGGTCCTTGGGGTCATTTGCATCAGGGTGTGAAATGTGAAGGTCGGTCAGGTGAACAAAACGGGTCAAAGCATGTCTCCGGCAGCGGTCAGAAGGGAACGGGTATAGGCGTGGGTTGGGTTGTTCAGAATATCAGAGGCGGCCCCGTACTCCAGTGCCTGCCCGTGCTGCATTACCAACAGCGTATCGCAGATCGAGGCAACAACAGCCAGATCATGGCTGATAAACAGGATGCCAAGGCCCAATGTATCCTGCAAATCCATCAGCAGATTAAGGATTTGCGCCTGTACCGAAACATCCAGCGCGGAAACCGCCTCATCCGCGATCAGCAGCTTGGGGCGGGTGATGATGGCGCGGGCAATGGCGATGCGCTGGCGCTGGCCGCCGGAAAACTCATGCGGATATTTATCGCCGTCCGCCGGGTGTAACCCAACCTGTTCAAAGGCCTCGGCCACGCGGTCCGGCGCGGTTTGCCCCATGGCACGCAATGGTTCCGCAATGGACCAGCCCACCTTGCGGCGGGGATCAAGCGAACTGAACGGGTCTTGAAAGATCATCTGGAAATCAGGCCTCAGGCGGCGCAAATCCGTAGAGCCAAGGGCGTGAATATCCTGCCCTTCAAACAGGATCTGGCCCGCGTCCGGCGCCTCAAACGCCATCGCCATCTTCGCGAGGGTGGATTTGCCAGAGCCGCTTTCGCCCACCACCCCAAGGGTCTGCCCGGCAGTGATGTCAAAACTGACATCTGCAACCGCCGTCAATACCGGGGCGGCCCCAAACACCGTGGTGCGGGGTAGCTTGTAACGGCGGGTCAGCCCCTGTGCCTGTAACAGGGTCATGGGCTTTCCTCCGCCACCACATGACAGGTCACTGCACGGGGGCCCACAGGCATGGGTTTGACGGTGGCGCATTCGCTGCGCTCCAGCGCGCAACGCCCGGCAAAACGGCAACCTTGCGGCAGTTCCCTGAGCTGCGGCACCGTGCCGGGAATGGTTGGCAAGCGACGACGTCGGCCTTCCGCATCACGCGGAACGGCGCGCGGATCAGGGCGGGCGGCCAGCAACCCACGGGTATAGGGATGCACCGGATTGCTGAGCACCTCATCGGTTTTTCCCCGTTCAACAATGTCCCCCCCATACATCACCGCAATCTCGGTGGTGGCGCGGGCCACGGCGGCAAGGTCGTGACTGATAAACACCAGCGCCATGTTGCGCGACTGGCTGAGATGCACCAACAGATCGGTGATCTTGAGCGCGACATTGGCGTCCAGCGCGGTGGTGGGTTCATCGGCAATCAACAGCTCCGGGTCACAGGCCAGCGCCAGCGCAATCAACACACGTTGCCGCTGGCCACCGGACAGCTCGTGGGGAAACATCCTGAGACGTGCGGCGGGATCGGGAATGCCAACTTCCTCGAAAAGCTCAACAACACGCGCGCGCGCTTGCGCTTTGCCAAGCCCCAGATGCACCCGCATGGGTTCGGCCACCGTATCGCCGACGCGGCGCAGGGGGTTAAGCGCCGACATCGGTTCCTGAAATATCATCGCCGCACGGCGCGCACGAATGGTTTGCCAGATATCCTCTGGCACATGGGTCATATCGGCACCATCAATGGTCAGGCTGCCGCTTAGCTCTGCACTTTCCGGCACCATCCCCATCAGACAGGCCGCCAACAGGGATTTTCCAGAGCCGCTTTCACCGACAATCCCCATCCGGTCGCCGGGTGCAATGCGCATGCTTGCCGCGCGCAGGGCCTCCCCTTTGGGAAAGCGCACAGTCATATGATCCATCTCGAACATATCAGCGTGCCCTCGCCAGTCGCGGATCAGTGATGTCGCGCAACCCGTCCCCAAGCAGGCCAAAGCCCAAAACCGCTGTCACGATGCACAGACCGGGATAGATCGCCAGTTCTGGTGCAAGGTACATCAGCGTTTGCGCCTCGGATAACATCCGCCCCCAGCTTGAGGCAGGCGGCTGTGCGCCAAGCCCCAGATAGGACAGCGCCGCCTCGGCCAGAATGGCGACGGCAAATTCAATGGTGGCCTGGACGATCACAGCAGCGGCGATATTGGGCAGGATATGATCGCGGGTGATGACCAGCTTGTTCATCCCTGCCGCCCGCGCCGCCAGCACATATTCGCGGGTCCAGACCTGATTGGCCGAAGCCCGCGCGACACGGGCGAAAATCGGGATGTTGATAAAAGCAATGGCAAGCACCGCATTGGTCAGTGAGGGACCAAAGACCGCTGCCAGCATGATGGCAAACAAGAGCGCAGGGAAGGCAAAGCCAAGATCGGCCAGCCGCATCACGATGTCCTCAACCCAGCCGCCAATCGCTGATGCCAGCAGACCAAGGGCCACCCCAATGGATCCCCCCAGCAGCACCGCAACAAGGGCAACAGTCATCGAATTGCGCGCCGCCGCCATTAGCTGGCTGACGATGTCGCGGCCCAGCTGATCGGTCCCAAGCCAGTTCACGCTGGTGGGCGGGCCAAATTTGCCGCGAATGTTCAGATCGGTTGGGTCATGTGGGGTCCAGATCAGCGACAGGGCCGCCACCCCGACAACCAGCGTGACCAAAATGGCCCCGATCATGAAATTTGCCGGAAGTCGCTTCATTTGCGGGCCTTCAGACGCGGGTCGATCAGCACATAAAGCAGATCAACGATAAAGTTTGCCGTCACCACAATGACCGCAAAGAGCATCACCAGCGCCTGCACGGTAGGCAGGTCGCGATTGGCAATGGATTGGAAAATCAGCCGTCCCAGACCGGGCAGATAGAAAACGTTTTCGATGACGATGGTACCGGTAACAAGGGCAGCAAACTGCATCCCCACAATCGTGACAATCGGCACTAGCGCGTTGGGCAGCACATGCCGCCACAGGATACGCCGCTGCGACAGGCCGGAGGCGCGGGCAGTGCGGGTGAAATCCTGACGCATGACTTCAAGTGCAGAGGATCGCGTGACCCGCGCCAGCACCGCAGATTGCACAAGTGCCAGCGCCACCGTTGGCAGGATCAATGATCGTATTGCGGCCAGCGGATCAGACCAGCCCGCAAAGCCACCGGGCGGCAACCAGCGCAGGTTGACCGCAAACAAAAGCACCAGCAGGATCGACAGCCAGAAGGCCGGTACCGCGATGCCCAGCTGGCTAAGGAACATCGTTGCCCAATCCCCTGCTTTGCCATGATGGGACGCCGCATAGATGCCGACGCTCAGTGCGATCATCAAGGTAATGATCATGCCCGCAACCGCCAGTGAGATGGTCATCGGCAGGCGTTCTGCGATCAGCTCTGCGACGGGTACGCGGAAAGAATGACTGATGCCTAAATCGCCGACAAGCGCCCCGCCCACCCAAGCGAAATAGCGGCTCAGCAGCGGATCGTTCAGACCTAGGTCTTCGCGCAGCGCGGCCAGTGCGTCATCGGTTGCGTCCAGCCCCAGAATGGTCAGCGCCGGATCGCCCGGCAGCACATTCATCACCGCAAATACAACTATCGACACGGCAATCAACGTTGCCAGAAAGCCGATTGTCCGGCGCAACAGAAAATAACTCATAAAAGGTATCGCCCAGCGGGAGGGGTTGCCCCCTCCGCTTTCAGGTGGTGTTTCAACCTTTGGACACGCCTTTCAACGGCGTATAGAGCACCGGCGCAGAGGACCAATATCCCTGCACCTCGGTACGGAACACACCCAGCAGCGGCAGCTGGAACAGGAAACCATGCACCGCCTGATCGGACAGATACTGCTGCCCTTCTTTCAACAGCATATCGCGCTTGTCCGCATCCGCCTCGGTGGAAATATTCTCCCACAGAGCGGTCATTTTCGGATCATCATAGCCGTAGAAATACTTGGGCCCGCGGGCAAAGTTGCCCATGTCATTGGGGCTGGTATGGGCGATGATCGTCATGTCGTAGTTCTGTTTCTTGTAGATCTCGTCAATCCAGAAACCCCATTCGACATTTTCAACCTTGGCATCAATGCCCGCATCTGCAAGCTGTGCCTGAATGATCTCTGCCGAACGTGTCGCATAGGGAAACGGCGGTACGCGCAGGGTCATCGTGGTGCCCGCAACGCCAGCCGCTTCAAACATCTCTTTCGCCTTGGCTGAATCCGTTGGATAAGCGCCGGTCAGATCGACATAGGCCTTGCCGTGGGGCGGGTAGAAGCTGCCGATAGGGGTCGCCTTGCCATACATGGCACCGTCGATGATCTCGTCACGGTTGATGGCTGTGGAAACGGCGCGGCGCACTTCGATATTGTCAAACGGCGGCTTGGCATTGTTCATCGCCAGGATCACCTCGCCTTCGGTGCTGCCCAGATTGACGCGGAACCGTGGATCGGCCTCGAACTGTTCCAGCAATTCCGGTGCCGGGAAACCGGGGAAGGCGTCCAGTTCTTCGGCCATCATCGCAGCCGTGGCTGCCGCAGGGTCAGAAATGAAACGATAGGTCACCTTGTCCAGTGCCACAGAAGCAGCATCGCGGTGATCGGGGTTTTTGACCATCGTCAAACGGTCGCCGCGTGTCCAGCTGTCGAACTTGAACGGACCTGTGCCCACCGGCGTGGCGTTGTTGGTCTCCACCGATTCAGCCGCAACAATGGCACTATCGCCCTGCCCCATGTTGAACAGGAAGAACGCATCCTTGTTCTTGAGCTTGATCTGCACCGTTCGGGCGTCAGGTGCCGTGACACTTTCAATGGGTTTAAAAATGCCCTTTGAGGGGTTCACACTGTCCTCGGCCATGGCGCGGTTGAAGGAGAACAGGACATCTTCGGAATCAAAGGCGGTGCCGTCATGAAACTGCGCGGCATCTGTCAGCGTAAAGGTATAGGTCAACCCATCCTCTGACACCTCCCAGGAGGTGGCCAGGTTTGGCTGCACTTCGCCGTTTTCAGCCACAATGGTCAGCGATTCATAGACGTTCTGGGTCATCATCCCGTCAATGGAGGCTGTCGCGTCGGATGTCGGGTCCAGTGACGTTGGTTCCTGTTGCATACCGATCACAAGGTCGGCGGCATGGGCCGCAGTTACACTGAAGCCAAGCGCCATCGCAAAAGCGGTGAATTGAAGTGATTTGTGAATATGCATCATGTGAACCCCCAAGGTCGAATGCTTGTGTCAACAGGCGCGGACATACGCGTGCTTTGTAACAAGCTAGAAACAGACAACGGTGCGGGTCAACTATTATCGCCTTTTTTCCAGGTCAGCCCGCCCCGCCGCGCGCTGTGTTTAAGTCGGCAAAGACAATCCTCTGCCGCGCCATCACGATCAGACATCGTGCCAATGGGCCATAGGCAGACCGGCAAGCGGTGATCTGAAGTAAGGAATCGACGTGCCACGCAGGCTGCCGATGTAAACGGTCCGAAGGTCAGGGCCACCGAAAGTAACGCTTGCCATCCACGGTGCGATTTCTCCGCCGCAGGCCAGTTGCAATTCCGGGGTCACCGCGTCCTGCTTGAATGCTGCCAGCAACGCTTTGCCTTCAGCTGATCCATGATCATCATCCAGCAAAATCCGCAGATCACCCTCGGGTGTCAGGGCAAAAATGTGATCCGTGAAAATATGGGTGCCCCAGAGATTACCAAAGGAATCAAAGGCGATACCGTCAATAAAGCTGCCGTGGCTTTGCGGCCCGAAGATTTCGCGATCCGTCAGGCTGCCATCAGGAGCCACCCGCAGACGGGTAATGCGCATGCCGGTGGTTTCCACGACATACAGCCACTCTTCCTTCGCATCGAGGCGGATTTCATTGGTGAAGGCAAACCCTTCTGCCACGATGCGCAAGCCGTTTTCATCCGCCAGCGCCACAAAACCATCCGCAAGATTGGGTGAAACCGCCTGCATCCAGTTGGGTATGGTTGTCGAGACGGTCAGCCACATTCGCCCTTTGCTGTCGCGCAGAACAAAGTTCACTTTGCCAATCGCGCGCCCGTTGATCTGATCATGCAAGACCCGGCTTTCGCCACTGCGCGTCATGATTTCAAGCCGGTCGGTGCCAAAGTTTGCGATCAGAATGTCACCGCTTTGGGCAAAGGCAAGCCCGTTGGGCAATGTGCCTTGGGTGAAACGGTCTGCTTCATTTTCCGAGGTTGCGAAGTCATCCTTGATGTTCTGTGTGATTAGGGCTTGGCTCCCGTCCGGCCTGATGTGCATCACCCCGCCACGCGCATCCGCCGACCAAAGTGACCCGTTACGTTCCGCCAGTATACACTCGGGACGCTGTAGGTCCTGACCCGCATATTGCAGGGATGCCGGATCAATCTGAAAGCCGTCGATGGGGTTCGCGGACATGGCCTATTCCTCTATCGCATAACGGCTGGAGACCCGGCTGCCCTCATAGTAGGTCTTGTCAAAACTGGGCCGTGATTTGACCGCAGCCCACCAACGCTGCACATTGGGGGCATTGTCCCAAAGATGGGCAAGGCCAATATCTGCCATCCTGTCGATCGTCGGCACGACACAGATATCGGGCAGCATCATGTAGTCCCCACAAAGCCACTGATTTTTGTCCAACGCCTTTTCCATGCGATCAATGGTCATCGACAAACGTTCAATCGAGTCATCATATTTATCCGCACCAAACCCCTGTCGCCCCATTTCCTGATACATGCCCTTGCGCAGTGGACGGGCATCAGCCTGTGCGGCGATTTCGGCGTCGGATTTATCCTGCCAAAGCTGCACAAAGACCTTGTTGAAAGAAGGCACGCGGATCGCGGTTGTCGGCACCTCTTCGAGATAGCGCATCCAGGCCCGCATCCGCGCACGTCCCATGGCATCGGGTGGCGACATCGGTGTCTCGGGAAAAACCTCGTCCAGATATTCAACGATGACCGAACTGTCGATGATCGGCTCCCCCTTGTGCAGCAAGGTCGGCACCACGCCATTGGGGTTCAGCGCCAGATACTCCGGCGTCAGATGCTCGTTCTTCCAGAAGTGAATTTCGGTCACCTCGAAAGGCAGGTTTTTCTCCCAGAGGCAAAGCCGGACCTTCTGTGAACACGTGGAATAGGGGCTGTGATAGAGGTGCAGATCCAGATTTGTCATTAGAAGGCCACCTTGTCGCCGCCCTTGAGGCCCAGCATCTCGCGGGCCTCGGTCGGTGTCGCGATTTCATAGCCGCGTTCCTCAAGCATGCCGCGGATCTTGCGCACCTGTTGCGCATTTGAGGTCGCGAGTTTCCCCCGTTCGATAAACAGAGAGTCTTCCAGACCCACCCGCACGTTGCCGCCCATTTCGGCAGCGATTGGCGCAAGTTTCATCTGTGCGTTGCCGGCCCCCAGAACAGACCATTGGTAGCTGTCGCCAAACAGCCGGTCGGCGGTCTGTTTCATAAACACAAGGTTTTCGACCTCGGCACCGATGCCGCCAAGAATGCCCATCACAAACTGGATGAACAGCGGTGCTTTGAACATGCCCTGATCCAGGCAGAACTTAAGGTTATAGAGGTGGCCCACATCATAACATTCATGCTCAAACTTCACCTGATGTTCATGGCCCAACTGGCGCGCCACCTGTGCGATATCGGCAAAGGAATTGCGGAAAATAAACCCTTCGGAATTGCGGATATATTCCTCTTCCCAGTCGAATTTGAATTCCTTGTAGCGGTCCGCCAGCCCATGGAAGGAAAAATTCATCGACCCCATGTTCATCGAACTCATTTCCGCCGACGCGCTGCGCGCCGGTGCGATCCTGTCTTCGATGGGCGTCAGCATTGAACCGCCGGTAGAAATATTCACCACAGCATCCGTGCTTTGTTTGATGCGCGGCAGAAAGGCCATGAAATCCTTGGGATCAATCGAGATTGATCCGTTCTTTGGATTGCGCGCATGCAGGTGGACAATCGCGGCACCGGCTTCGGCTGCATCAATCGCCTGTTTGGCAATCTCGTCTGGCGTATAGGGCAAGGCATCCGACATGGTTGGCGTATGGATTGCGCCGGTAACCGCACAGGTGATGATAACTTTACGAGGGGCCATATTCGGGTCCTATTCTTCAATGATCGCAACAGCCCGGGTAAAGCCCGCAGAGCCGTTTTTAAGTTTGATGGGAAAGCAGCTGATCGTGAAACCTGTCGCAGGCAGCGCTTCGAGGTTGGACAGCTTTTCGATGTGGCAATAGCCGATATCGATAGAGGCGCGATGCCCTTCCCAAATGATACTGGGGTCAGGGTTTTCGGCCCAACGCCGGGCGGTAATCGAGAATGGTGCATCCCATGACCAGGCATCGGTGCCCGTGATCCGCACGCCGCGTTCCAGCAGCCAAAGCGTCGCATCACGCCCCATGCCACAGCCGCTATCAAGATAATCGTCCTGTCCGTATTTCGCACCGGCCGAGGTGTTGACCACAACGATATCAAATGGTTGCAGCTCATGCTTGATGCGGGCCAGTTCGGCTTCTACTTCGGCAGGGGTCACAATATGCCCGTCAGGCAGATGCCGAAAGTCCAGTTTCACACCCGGATTCTGGCACCATTCCAGCGGCACCTCATCGATGGTAATCGCCCGCTCTCCGCCGTTCATGGTGGAATGATGGTGATAAGGCGCATCAAGATGGGTGCCGTTGTGGCTGCTGATGCGCAATGTCTCTACCGCCCAGCCTTCCCCGCCGGGGAGATCGTAATCCTTGAGGCCGGGGAAAAAACCCGCAATCTGGCCTGCGGTCTGGCTGTGATCGAAGTAATCGATTTCCGGCAGCATGATGGGGGGATCGGACGGAATGCCCGCTTCCAGGGCGACAGAGATATCGATGAATTTTCGTGAAAGGGTCATTACAGAAGTCCTGTTGCCAAAACCGGAAAGAAGAGAAGAAGCGCGACCAGAACCATCATCAGGACAGCAAAGGGAAACGCCCCGCGGAAGATATCGACAAGGGAGATACTGTCGTCATCCAACGTTGCCTTGATCACATAAACCGAGATGCCGAAGGGGGGCGTCAGCAATCCAATCTCGACCGCCACGATTGTGACAATGCCAAACCAGATCAGATTGATGTCCATCGGCGTCACCACCGGCATCATGATTGGCACCATGATCAGCAGGATCGACGAACTGTCGAGGATCATGCCCATACAGATCAGCACCCCGACATAGAGCAGCATCAGCCCCCAATATCCAAGGTCAGCAGATGATGTGAACTCGGCCAACCCTGCCGGCAGGCCAGAGAAAGCCAACATCCGCGAATAGATTTGCGCCGCGATGATCAACAGGCAAATCGATGCGGTCACCAGCCCCGTATCAATCAGAATGCGGATCAGTTTTTGCCATGAAAGCTTGCCCGAAAGCGCACCGAACAACAGGGCGAAAATCGCGCCGATGGCCCCGGCCTCTACCGGGGTGAAGAACCCGGTGTAGATACCGCCCAAGACAATCACGATCAACGCAACAATCGGCAGCCCCTGACGCAACAGCGTGCCAAACCCTTCATCCGCCCCGCCTGCGTAGCTGATGTTACCCAGCCGATGCGGTGCCAGATAGGCGGTCGCCAGAATGCCAACCACAAACAGGGTTGCCAGCAGGAGCCCGGGGATGACCCCGGCGACAAACATGTCACCGACCGATTGTTCTGTCAGGATCGCGAATAGGATCAACAGCAGGCTGGGCGGTATCAACATGCCCAACACCGAGCTGCCCGCCACAACCCCAGTTGCAAAGCGCGGGGAATACCCGTGGCGGATCATTTCGGGCACCGCGATTTTGGTGAACACCGCAGCCGAGGCAATCGAGATGCCGGTGATGGCGGCGAAAATCGCATTGGCTGCAACCGTGCCCACGCCCAAGCCGCCTTTAATCCGTCGGAACGCCGCATTGGCCACGCTATAGGCGTCCTGCCCCATTCCCGTTTCCGCAACGATGAACCCCATCAATACAAACAAGGGCACAATGCCGAAGAAGTAATTCGCGATGGCATCATTTGCCGCCAATGCCATCAGTTTGACCGCCAGCGCGCTGTTGCCCTTGATGGCCCAGACCCCGCCAAATGAGGTGATCATCAAAGCGACCGGAATATAAAGCCCGGCAAGTACCAGCAAGACCATCACAATCAAGGCGATCAGCCCGATATCAAACGGTGTCATGACGCGCCCCTTTCCATCGGTTCACGATATGCAAAAGGAAGTTGAGCATCAGCAAAGCAGAACCGACCACAACAGCCACCCGTACCGGCCAGACCGGTGCCGTGAAATCGCCAACGGCACCGACAAACTCGTTTCTGGTCCATGCTTTTTGCAACATCGGCCAGGTGCCATAGATGATGACCCCAAAGACAAAAACGCCCATCAGATCAAACAGGGTTTCGACCAGTCGGGCCGCTTTGGGTGCGCGGTCCCTCAACAGGTTCAGCACGGTATCCGAGCGCGTCATACGTCCCAGTTGAAGCGCCTGAGGGGCCTGTAAGAATACGATAACGATGATCGAGAGCCCGACCATCTCTGGCACACCGGACAGCGGGATGCCAAAAAGGTTGCGGCCGCCCACGTCAATGCCAATCAGCACAACAAGCGCGAAAATCAGCAGTGATCCGACGATGTTCATCGCGCGGGTCACAGACAGGATGGACCGCTGGATGCGGCCAACACCGGGAATTTCTCCGGTGTTGAGCGCTTCAATATTGGGTTGGTTTCCCATGGTTTCAGTTTATTCCTGATCCCAGTTGCGCAAAGGCATGGCCCCCGCATCCCGCAGGGCGTTCATGTAGTCGCCCAGCAGCGCAGTTGCCGGCAGGCCCTGACCATCCAGACCTTCCGCCCAGGATTTGGCAGCGTTATCCATCCCATCCGCCCAGGCCTTGCGCGCGTCTTGCGGCATGACAGAAACGGTAGCGCCCGCTTCTTGCATCTTGGCAAAGGAGGTTTCGACAGCTGCGTTCAGATCCGCCAGATACCATTCCATAGCTTCATCTGCGCCCGCTTTCAAAGCGGCTTGAACATGCTCTGGCAGGCCATCATACCAATCCTTATTGGCACAGATCGCGCCTGCATATTGTGCCCCCATCCCTGCACGGGTGATGTTGGGTGCAACCTCGTATAGCTTGCCCGGCAAAGCAGCCGATGCAAACACGATAACGCCGTCATATACACCGGTCTTGAGTTCATTATAATAGGTGGTCAGGTTCCCGGAGACCCCAACCGCACCAGTGCCCGACAACCAGTTCAGCGCCGCACCCGGTGCCGCAATCTTGCGCCCCTCAAGGTCGGCTACCGAATTGACCGGAAAGTTGGTCATCAGCAAATAGTCGTCAATGATGATCGGCGCGCCCAGATATACCACATCATTCTCTTCGTAGGCTGCTGTCATACGCGGATCGTCGCGGTGCATGTCATTGATAACTTTGGCGACGGTATTGGTGTCATCGGTGATGAACGGGGTATAATATGTCACGTTCTGAACGGCGAGCTTGGCCGGATCGAACAGCGACTGGCAGGTGCCGATCTCGGCAAGCCCTGCCCCGACGGTTTCAAGTTCTTCCCCAACACCGGCGATCGCACCACCAAATTGGCCGTCAATTGTCAGTGTATCCCCCTGCCCTGCCAGATGTTTGTTAACGGCAGGGCCAAAGCTGTCGGGGAACATACGCACCCAGCGGAACACCGGCGGGTGACCTGCGGCGGCGGTAACACTGTAATCAGCGGCAAGCGCCGTTGTGCCCTGTAGCGCCATCACCACCCCAGCCACAGCGGATAGGTTCAAAATCGTTTTCATTGTCTTCTCTCCTCCAAGATTAGAAATTACGCGGCCTGCCGTGTTTGGCCGTCTCAAAATGCGCGTGTCCCTGCGGCGCAGAACCTGACCAGACGCTGAACCGTTTCATCAGATGTTTCGTGTTGTTCATTCGGCAGATTGGCGAGGCTTTCTGCCCTTTTGGTATTGGAAAAGGCCGAGATCATTGCGCCGATGGCCGTGGTGTAGGAATGGGCGATTTGATACCGCTCGATGTCGGGCAAAAGCTGCGTAAGCGCGTCGATGAATTTTTCCGCGCAGGCATCGTAATTGTCCCGCACCAATTGCTGGTCAAGATCATCGCCAACCACCAAACGGGCCAGCATCTGCGGATACCCCGTATCAACGCCGCCTGTATCAAAGGGTGGGGCCAGAAAGGCCTCAAACACCTTTTCCACCGCATCAGGTGCCTGCATGTCCACCTGCTCCAACCGCGCGAAACGAGCTTCGTTGATCGCCGCAGAGCGTCGCGCAATGACCCCTTGGTAAAGTTCGACTTTGGTGTGGAAGTGATAGTGCAGCAGCCCCTGCGCAACTTCAGCATCCCGCGCGATTGCCTTCATGCTCGCACCGGCAAACCCCAGCGCAGCAAAGTTCTTTTCCGCAGCGTCCAAAACGCGCGCTTTTGTATCCTGTCCCGCCGCCAAAATGATTCCCCCGTTTTTGTCAGGCTAAATTCTAACTGATCGATCAGTCAAGAAATTTGTAAACTATGTTCAGTTGACCCGAAAATAGCTGATCCTCACGGAAACCACGTTACGACCGGCCTGCCGGACGGGGATTTATCGCAAGTGCTACGGTTTTTTCAGTTTCTGTCGGTTTTGCACTTGTTCAAAGGTAAAAGCCCCTTGTATAGCGGTCAGCGGAGACGTGGCCGAGTGGTCGAAGGCGCTCCCCTGCTAAGGGAGTAGGCCCGGAAGGGTCTCGAGGGTTCGAATCCCTTCGTCTCCGCCAGAAACCCCAAGTTTTTTGAATTAAATCAATCTTCTAGGGGGTTTCTTGTATCCAGCGTCCCCCAATTTAACCGCCAATTCTTTGTGAGTGGACGTCAGTTCTAATAAACGGTCTTCGAGATGGTTTAGATTATCTTGATGCCATCGACAAAGCGCGTTTCTTCTTCCAAGGTGGTCCTAAATTGGGATTGATGGGGGCCTATGGTAGAATTAGTATCTGTGATGGGGGGGTTGCTCCCTTTCAAACAAGGCAATCTAAATCAAACGTTTAAGGCGCTTGTTCAACCTAAGGGCTTCAACGCCCCATTCTCGGCGATTGTTAAGGACTTACCAATTCGTGAGTTGTTTAACGAATTGGTCTCTTTTGTGGTGCTTCGTGCACTCGGGTTACCTATTCCCAGTGTTTATCTGGGAATGGTCGGCGGAGAAACACAACATCTTTCAAAGGCTCCGTCCCTAGGAAACGGTAGCAAACTGGTTTATGTTTCTGAAGAAATTCCTTCTCCAAGCCTCAAGATGGCGATGGGCTGGCGTGATGGGCAAAGTGAAGAAGCTTGCATGGCTTGCCTCAGTAAATTCGTGCCTCAAATTGCTTGCTGGGACAAGCTGGGCGAACTCTACGCCTTTGACACTTGGCTGGCCAACACAGACCGAAATTTGGGCAACATAGTCTTTGGCGGTAAAGGCTCCGATGGTGAACCCAAAGTATGGCTAATAGATCATGGTAGATCCTTCACGGGCGAGGCATGGAAGCCCGGGGATCTGGTTCCAGAAAAATCGTTTACGAATATGTTGAAGGTTTGGGCTACCCCTTTTCTGACTACAGTACAAAAGGATCTGTGTTTGCTAAGCACGGAAATGTTTGTTGAGAACGCAAAACGGATTGATGTGAACGAACCCATTGACTTTTACACCAACGCTTTCGGTCTTTCAGAAGCTGATAAGGTCGCTGCGAAGAATTTTTTGATAGTTCGCTTGGGCAAAGTGTCAGAACACGCTAAAGATGCTTTGGTGATGGAGACTATACTTTGAGCCATATCAACTTACAGTTTGAAGACTTCCCAGTTATCGACAATGCTCGTTCGGTTACTTGGGCACCAATTTTGTGCCATCCCAAAGATGCGTCATGGGAACGCTTTGTTGTCGGGATTATCGCCAAAGACGCTGACGGCTTTCATGTTGAGGTGGCCAACCGTTTGGCTCGTCTTGGTTGCTTATACGATGAGCGAGCAATGCCGCTAATGTTGTCGGTTGAGATTGCTATCGATTGGTTAGACCAAAACCTGTCGGATGGCATTTCTTCTTTATCTGATCTAAATTTTCCAGTTGATGGGTTGGCTATCGGTGAATGTCAGACAAGCGTTGGGCTGTCTGCAAAAGATACTGCAACGCTTTGGATGGCTTCGCTCTCATCGTTCTATGAAAAGGCCGAAAAGCACGAACCAAGCACTGCGGGTGACGTCATCGCTATTGCTAGTAATAAAATCGAACGTCGCTTAGAAAGACTGCCAGTTCAAGTACTCGGTGTGGTTGAAAGAAGGCATTCGAACTTGCTAGGATATTTTCATGAGGATGTTCGCAATCGGCGTGAAAAACGTGCAAGAGCAAATGCGCGGATTAAGATTGACTATGATGGTATGAAACTATCCGCGAACATTGATCGGTTCAATGTCGATCAACCCACGGCGACAGTTGGAATGTTGAAACAACGAATGTGGGATTTAGCTGTTCAACGCGAGAAACTGGAACCCGCGTCCCGTGATACAAAATCTTTTGAGATGTTGGTTGATTTCCCTCAGCATCGCTATTTGGACAAGCCGAGAAGATCAATCGAGAGAATACAAGAGCACCTTAGAGAGTTGACTGCGCAAGCGGACAGAGAGCAGATAATGTTGCGAACGCTAGCAGGAGCTGAGCAAATTGGTGAGCATATTGTGAGGCGCGAAACGGCTGAACTTTAGGTATATATTTTAGCTTCTAAGCAAGCCGACTGACGCCTTTGCCGCACTTCGGAACATGATATTTTTGCTGGCCTCTGACAATCTCGTGAGCAAGAGATGCGCCTAAGGCCGTGTCGCAATACAAGAATTCATAAAGATGATACCATGTTTGAAATTGTCTTTCTGGTCTCGGTACCCATAATTTGCCTTTACTCCATGAAAGAGGTTGTTTCTTAATCTCATACAAACTGCGCCACAGGCTCGTGTGGCAGCGATTGTGTCAGCTTCTCTTACCAAGCCTTCGACAATACAGTTCCTAAGGTTAGCCCCTTGGTTCCCAATCAGATGACCCAACCTTGCCTCAGAATTCTCACCTTCAACATAGCGATCTATGAAGTATTGACGTGCACGGTGAGCGCTTACCATTATCTGAACCTGATCTTCTCCGAACCAAGGATCAACGCGCACTTTTTGGGCTGTCGCGTTGTTTTGAAAGTGTTGTCTCTCAAATAACTGCCACACCAATGAAAACTCACTTATGCGCGTTTTCGCGGATCTATCGAGTTCTCTGTAACCGGGCAAAAACCGAACAAAGTTTCGATACGTTGCTGCTGAATAGCTCATCTTATTGCTCACCTGAACCGAGTAGTCGTAACCAAGCTATCTTGTAGATTATGCAACCATTTTGTTCAATGTTCGCGAAAGAACATTTCACATTCTTCCTTGCTGAGAAGGTGGGAAAATTTGCTTAGGAATAGTTGGTCTGCTTGGTTCTCGCACCGCTCAATCTCAAACCGTTTGCGGTCGTAGGTGCGCTGCCACATGCCCTTAGGTTTGAACGCGATAAAATGCGCCGTTCCCGGTTCGCCGCCCAGCGCCATGCGCAGTTTGTTTGCGCGGCGCAACATGCGGTCATAGCGCGGCTCTGACTGGCTGGCGTAGGCTATCCCGTAACAATGCCGACAAAGGAAATATCGCCCCCCTGAGAACAGCTTGCCGACGCGCCGTCCGCAGTGCCGACCATCAACCACGCCGGGACAGCGGAAATAGGGGCGCTGGTTGCCATAGTTGCAGTCCGCATGGGTTAGGCCCACCACCTCGGTGATTGGCTCCCATTCGCCGCCATATTGGCGGAAACGGTAGTCTAGGACAAACTGCCCTTCCTCTGCCTTGTAACCGATGCGGGCGACTTCCTCCCCATCCCGCGACCATACCCAGTTGCCTTGCCTGCCGGGTGTCAAACAGCCTTCGCGGTGAAGACGGTTCACATCGAGCGAACGACATTCCTCTGCCTTCTGTTTGTAGCCGCGCCGTCCTGAGCCATATCCGCCCATGTTATCGTCTCCATTTTTTTACGAAATCAATTGGCAAGTTTAGGGTCCATCGGAGGGGGTGGTACAATCTTTGGCAGGTCTGAAATGGAAACGGACCCTCCCGTCATTTTTCTGCGCCGTCAATTCGAAAGGTAAAAGTTGTGCGCCCCCCCCGATAAAAAACGGTAACCTAACGGAGTGCAGACCCGCGCCATTGGTGCGTGCGCAATATCTCCAGTTTGAAAAGGGGGGTACCCCTCAAGGCTTTTGCGGTGTGCCATGTCCTGCGTCCTCCCTATGAGTGGTTATATTAGTGTTCCATTCCAGAACCCAAGCGACGGCCAGAAACAGGTGCGACGGGTTCTGTAGCGGAACCAAAGGCGCTTGGCTGGTTCTCATACGGAACCATGCGCCCGCGTGACGGTTCCATTTCAGAACCCTGCTTTTGTTTTTTCGGAGGTCGCCAGCCCTTCCAGTCAAAGGTTGCGGTCACCTTGCCGCTTGGCCCCTCCGTGGGCTTTGAGGTCAAACGCCAGTCATGGGCGCGGCGTGAATACCAGTTGCCGGGAACCTCCAGCGCAAGGAACCCCTTTGCCTCCAACTCGTCAAAGGCGCGTTTTATGGTCGCTTTGCCAAGTCCCAGGATTTCAGCGGCTTCACTCATAGACAGGTGCAGCTTGCCGTTGTTGCTGCCATTGTAGCGGGTGTGGAGTTCGAGCCAGACTTTGACAGCGGCCCCCGATAGGGACCGCCATGCTGGTGACTTGAGTTGCGCATATGGCAGGGGGACATATTGCCCCTCGCCCGAACGCTTGCCCTTTGGTCTGGCACGTCTAGCCATGCAATGCGCTCTCCCCATAGGCGTGAAGGGCGTAGGACCACGCGGCTGGCTCTGACAGCCCATGTTTGCGCATGATGCGGCGGACGGCATTGGGCGGCGGGTGTGAGTGTTTGGCGGTCATTGCGCATCACCTCCCGGCAAGACGGTCACCTGCGCGTCACAGGCGAGCCTGTAGCGGGCGTGGTGGCCGGGATAGCTGCCTTCGTGCGGTTCCATCTCGGTTTCGATTGGGATGCCCAATTCCCTCAAGTCGAACACATAGGCGGACCACCGTGGCGCTGGGCGGGTTATGGGCGTGAGGCCTTTTGGCCCGGCGTCCACAAGCTGGGTCATTGCCCAACCTAGACGGCCTTTGAGTGCAAACGTGCGGGGTTGTTCGCTCAAGAGCGTGACTTCGATTTTCATGATGCTGAAATCCTGTACTTTGGGAGTGCAGCGCGGTATCTGGAGGTTGTTCAGACGACCCAGCGCCCGCGCCAGTTTTTGACTGCGTGGGCGTTGTTTATTTGTCGCCTGTGGATGCGGGGCGCGCGGCCAGCCAAGCCTCAATCGCGCTTTGCGGCCAAGCAACGGCGCGTTTGCCGATGCGGATGGGGCGGGGGAAGTCACCTGTGTCCATCATCGCGTATATGCTACTTCTGCTTAGTCCTGTCGTGGCTTCGACGGCGGGACGGCGTAGGTGGTGTTCTGGCACGTCGCGGTTCCTTTCGGTGTGTTGCGGTTCGTGCTGGAATTAGTGGCTGTAACTTTAGCTCCGAAATAGCCCCTCAGGCTCGAATAACCTTGCCATAGGCTGGGCCAGTCGCAGCACAAATATTTGCAAAGTAGGCCATGGCATTAGTCAAGGAGGCCCAAAGCGGCCATAAACGCAAGGCGATTTGGTAGGGGGGTAGGTTTCGCCAACCTGAACCTAGAATGGAATATCTCCATCGTCTTGCTCAACCGAATTGTAGCCATGTTCATAGTTGTTTGGTTCTCTGGTGAGTGTTTCTGCGTCGTCACCAGTTGCTTGGGGGGTAGGATTGGCTCCGCCCTTGGGGTTCCAATTTGCAATCTTGGCGATTTCTTCTGCAGCCGTCGGTGAAACAACACCGTCTTCACCCAACCCAAAACTTACACCGTTTGATTGGACCCAATCTTGAATCGTCTTCTTGACGCTCTTACCCCGACTAGGTTTTTCCACTGCTTCCCACGCCCCGACCGCGCAAGCCAACTTCGCAGAGTAACGAGGGTTCTTGGGATTGGAAAAGCTATCTCTGTTGCCGGACGGGAAGAAGAAGCTTGGATACACGCCCCGCTCAATTAGCCAATTTCGAAGGTCATTTACGTCAATCGTGGTTTCATTCCAATTGGGTTCTTTCCAGATGCAAAACCCTGTTTCATTGATGATGTTCTCGACAGCAAAGTTGAGCTTGGTCTCACCTGAATATTGTGTGGTTTCGTAGCCAACCGTTTCGTTGCGAGCGATAAGCATGTCAAAGCTCACTTTGTGTTCATCATCGCCCAAGTCTACATCGCCAAAGTAGTCGCCATGCTGAAATGATTGCCTACCTCTCATAGCGTGAGCCAAGTTTGCGCGTAGTTTGTTGGTTTTGATAGCTCCACGAAGGGCATTGAAGGCGGGTTCAAAGCCCTCATGCTGCCAAGTCAATTTGACACGGTCCCCGTCATTGTCATTGTAGTGTTGGCTTGGATCAAACCCTGCAATCAGAATTGCCGCATCTACGACTGACAACGATTCAGACAGACGCCACAAGTCTAGTGAACTTAGTTTCGTCACTTTATGAAATCCTTATGATTTTCTTTGAGGTTTGACTGCCGACATAGAGTGCCCACCGCTCCATCAACTTGCGCCGCTTGTCAAAGAAGTCAGAACGCGCATACGCCGCCTCTGCCTTATTCTGCACCACATGGGCCAGCGCCGACTCTGCGACGTCGCGGGGCGTGTTGGTGCGTTCCTGCGTCCATGTTTTGAAGGACGTGCGGAACCCGTGCACGTCCACGTCATAACCCAGCGCCCTTACCTGTTTTAACAGTGTCATATCAGAGAGAGGCTTGCCGAATTTGATACCGGGGAACACCAGACCTTTGCCCGTTCCAAGCTTTTGCGCGGCGTCGAGTATCTCCACAACGCGGGGCGATAGCGGGACGCGATGTTCCTTCTTTGATTTCATGTGCAGCGCGGGGCGCGTCCAGATGCCTTGCTCCAGATCAAACTCCGACCAGTCTGCCTTGCGGACCTCACTTGAGCGCGATGCCGTCAAAATGACCATTTCCAACGCTAATTTAGTCGCTTTGCCCGCGTCCGATGCTTTGAGCGCGTCCAGAAATTCCGGCACTTTGTCATAGTGCAAGGCTTTGCGGTGCTTTTGGGTGTCCACATGTTTGGGCAAGGCTTGGGATATGGCCTCTGCCGGATTGTCCGTGCGCCAGCCATTTGCCACGGCCCATTTCATCACGGTGCCGATGCGCTGGCGAACGCGGCGGGCGGTCTCTGGCTTTTCCAGCCATATCGGTTGCAACACGGCCAGCACGTCCGCCGTCGTGACCTCCGATACCTTCAATTTGCCGATGCGGGGGAAGGTGTAGGTCTCCAGCGTCGAAATGAACTGCGCGGCGTGTTTCTTGTTGCGCCATGTGGGTTCGTGGATTTTATGAACCTTGCGGGCGGCGTCCTCAAAAGACAGCAAAGCCTGTGCGGCGCGTTTGGCTTGCAACGGGTCACCGCCAGCCCGCGCCAATTTGCGGTTCTCTAAGGCGGTCTCTCTGGCCTCTGCCAAGCTGACAAGGGACGTGCTGCCCATGCCAATCTCGGTGCGCTTGCCGCGTATGACGATGCGCTGCACCCAGCGTTTTGCGCCAGATGGTTCGACCTTGAGCAACAGCCCATGCCCGTCCGCATATTTGCCGGGTTTGGTGACCGTGCGGACGAACGCGGCGGACAATGCCTTTTCCGCCCGCTTGCTCGGTGCCTTGCGTTCAATTTCCTGATTTCCGTCCGCCATACCGTCCCCCATTACTATCTGGAATATGGGGGACGTCGCTGGAACATACAAGACTCCGGGGTGTAATAATCCCTTGATTCAAAGTATTTTTTGGAACACGCAAGAATGGGGTTAGGCGGACTTCGTCTCCGCCACCAAACATTTTCATTCAATTGCGTTCGATGCTGTTTAGCCCCTTTTGGGGCTGCTTTTGTTCGCTTATCTGCCTTCGTTGTTGCTATTGATTTCTCTTCGATTAGACTCATTTCTATTCATTCCGTGGTAGAAAGCCTGGTATTTTGATGGCTGCACTAAGCGGAAAGCTGACGAAAAATCTGGTGCGGACACTTGGCCCTGGTCGCCACGGCGACGGCAGTGGCTTGTACCTTGTTGTGGACCCTTGAGGTGCACTCCCCCGAGGCAGAAACAACACTTGAGCCCCATTCTGCTACACCAGCGATGCAAACGGCGGCACTTCCAACTCCCACCGCATTTCACTAGGAAACGCCCTTGGCGTGAAGGCGCGGGTGATACGACAATGGTCCCGGTTGCGCAGTGACGCTCAAAAGGCGAAAAAAGGCATTAAAAGTGGCTCAGACCCCGCACGTGATGCTGCGGGGCACGGGACAGGCGGCGTGTGAATTGAGATCACACCCAAAAGAGATCGTTCAGCCTTTAGGAGGCCCTCCAATCGAGGCGCAAGCTTTCATAGTTGAGACAAGAATCGAGACCGCGCATTTTGCTGACGCCGCGCGCCACCAGCGCGCAAGGGAGGTCGAAAGCAACGGCACCCCCTGCGTAAACGCGCATTGCCTCCGGGCTGCCACGGGAAGCGTGAAAAGGCGGTTAGTCTTCTCCTTGCCTCACCAAACCCAGCAACTGCCAGAAACCCAAGAACATGCTCCGTGCCCGCCAACTTGATGCAAAAGAAAGCGCTGTGACGAAATACCTTCCCGTCATCACTCTTCCGCTTTTTGTACTTCTGATCTTGTTTCACACACCGGGGCACCACAAGGACGCCGACAAAATCCTGAGCGACCTTTTGATCTCCTGGCACCTGCTTGCCCCTGGCGACATTCTGTTTCGGCTACACGCGGAACCCTTGATTGAGGGGGTAGTGCTTTGGGATGCGGATCAGCAGCGGGTCTTTCCAATTGTTGACCAGATGGCACATATCAGCCAGCAGCCCTTTCTCGCCGATATGAAACGTCTTGAAAACCTGCGTGACGAAGCCGCCCCCGTCGCAATCGAAGCGAAATCAAAAACTGGCGAGACCTATTATTGGTGCAAACCCAACGCATGTGTTGCCGTGAACGGGCCAGCCTTGGCAGAGGCCATGGGGTTGAAACCCACTGAACACAGTAAGATATTCCAGCCCGCCTCATTTGGCGTGATACATCTTATCGCCGGTTTACTGGCCGCCACCTCCCTTGTCTTCGCCATCCAAAGCATCCGACAGGAAAGCCCTGCCAGCCCCGCTTTGCCAGAGGATATTGAGGCCTTCGATTTTGGCCCGGTCCGCGTCAGCCCGGCGCGCATGTCTGCAACAATTGGCACACACGTTAGCGACCTGACCATGCGTGATCTCAAGCTCCTCCGGTTACTTCAGCAAAACCGCGGGGCGGTTTTAAGCAAAGACGAGCTTTACAACGCAGGCTGGGGCCGCGACTTCATGCCGAACAGCCGTGCATTGGAACAACATATGCTTACGTTGCGCAGGAAACTGGACCCAAGCCGCAGCAATGGCCAGATCATTGAAACCGTGCACGGTCAGGGATACCGATTCAACGGTTGATTTTGCATTTTTCTTGCGAATATTTTGGGAATTTCTGACACATGCGCCCTCTTGCTCTGCGCTACTGCATGCATAGAACATGGAGGTTATCATGAGAAAATCACTATTCCTGCTGCTGACGATTTGCCTGACCACGCCTGCGGTTGCAGATGAGTTCGGTGTCAAAAACCCTGAGGAACTGTCATTGGAAGGAATGATGGACCGACTGCGCTACGGCGAAATCGACCCGATGAACTATGCAATCGGGTATGGCGCGGCAAAATCAGGGCGACACGAAGAGGCAAGGCAGATTTTTCAGGAAGCGATTGATCGCACCGGCAGCGTTCAAGCAATGACTTGGATGTCCTGGATTGAGGATAACGGCTTGTCCGGCCCGGAAAACCCAGCCGCCGCTGCAGAATGGGACCGAAGGGCCGCGGAACTGGGCAGCGAAGTCGCCGCATTCAATTACGGGCTGGATCTGTTACGTGGTCGCGGGGTTCGCAAGGATGAAGTTGAAGGCCGCAAAATGATTGATCGCGCGGCGGCCATGGGGGACACCAGCGCACAGCATCTCATCGACAACGACTATGACGTCAAGAGTGTTACGCCGGATGCGGATGAATGGCGATATGAGCTTAACCTGTTCTAAGAGCGGCAAGTTGAGCCAGGTGATGTCTGCCCCGACTTAGGTGACGTTTTCAATCTACATCGACAGCGGCTATCGGCTTTGGCCGTTAGGCCTATCAAAACACAGGCCGGGACTGATGATCCGCCCCGGTCTTTTCCGACGGTGATCTGTTTCCCACGCTCATGCCAACCCGACCAAAGGGCAGCCTCACATCAGTGTGATTGCGGCGTGACCACCTCACCCGACGCAACATAACCAATTGATTTTAAGTAATTTTTAATACTCCTTGAAAAGAAAAAGCTCGTTTTGCCTCCTCTCCGCTTCGGTTGGTGAAAAACAACAGGAAACCTTTTCTAAATCCCATTGTTGAGCTGCCAGACAACGGAACGGACAAGACGTTCGGCTTCGTAATTGAACAACCCGAAAGGACTCCGATAATGAAACTTCTTATTACAACAGCAGCGGCCGCCCTGATCAGCACCACGGCATTTGCCGATAACTCTGATCGTTACAACGACTTGCGTCTGGACACTTCTGAAACAGCGCAACGGGTCTTCTCTGACGAAACCCGCCCGACAGATCTTGACGCTGCCCAGCGCGGAAAAAGTCAGGAACGCTCCACCGCTGGCACAGAAAAGGAAAACGCCACAACATTCTCCACACGCAGCACCATCAGCTCCATTGGTGAGGGGTATCCTTACGGTGGTTCAGGTGCAGGCAACGACAGCCGTTAACAGCACTGTTAGCGCGTTCGAAGGCCCGGTCATTTGATCGGGCCTTTCGCATTTGCGTCGTTCCGCCATGCGCATTTGTGGTGCCGGGTCGAACATCACGTTAAAGGCGGTCAGACAGGCCGGAGCATGCCTGGTCTCAAGTGTTAAACAGGAAGTGCAACACATCCCCGTCCTTCACTATATATCCTTTGCCCTCGGCGCGCATCTTGCCAGCCTCTTTCGCAGGCCCCTCGCCGCCCAGAGTGATGAAATCATCATAGGCAATCGTCTCGGCGCGGATGAACCCTTTTTCAAAATCACCATGGATGACACCCGCAGCCTTGGGCGCTGAGGTGCCGGATTTGATGGTCCAAGCACGGGCCTCTTTGGGACCAACGGTGAAATAGGTCTCCAGATGCAACAGCTCGTAACCGGCACGGATCAGACGGTCCAGACCAGCCTCTGCAAGACCCATTTCCTCAAGGAACATCTCTGCTTCCTCGTCTTCCAGCTGGCTGATCTCTTCTTCGATCTGGGCCGAGATGATGACATGGGAATTGCCCTGAGCGGCGGCCATCTCCGCCACCTGTGCCGAGTACTGATTTCCTTCGGCGGCTTCGCTCTCGCCTACGTTGCAGACGTAGAGAACCGGTTTGGTGGTCAACAGTTGCAGCATGCGCCAGGCTTTGGCGTCATCTTCGTCGACCTCGACGGTGCGGGCTGGCTTGCCCGCTTCAATCGCGTCCTGCGCCATGCCCAGCAGACGATCCTGCTGCACCGCGTCCTTGTCATTGCCTTTGATCTTGCGCACCAATCCGGCGCGGCGTTTTTCGAT
Organism: Sulfitobacter pacificus; assembly: GCF_030159975.1. NCBI lineage: Bacteria > Pseudomonadati > Pseudomonadota > Alphaproteobacteria > Rhodobacterales > Roseobacteraceae > Sulfitobacter > Sulfitobacter pacificus. The sequence continues at coordinate 573,266 of NZ_BSNL01000001.1, read as the reverse complement.
GCTTTCCAGATCCGCAAGCATCAATTCGGTATCAATGGTTTCCGCATCGGCCACCGGATCAACGCGCCCCTCCACATGGGTAACATCACCATCTTCAAAACAGCGCAGCACATGGGCAATCGCGTCCGTCTCGCGGATATTGGCCAGAAACTGGTTGCCCAGTCCCTCCCCTTTGGAGGCGCCTTTTACCAGACCCGCAATGTCCACAAAGGTCATGCGTGTCGGAATGATGGATTTGGACGATGCGATGGCGGCGAGCTTGTCCAACCGTGCATCTGGAACAGCGACTTCGCCCACATTGGGTTCGATTGTACAAAAGGGAAAATTCGCGGCCTGTGCAGCGGCGGTGCGGGTGAGCGCGTTAAACAAGGTCGATTTGCCAACGTTCGGCAGACCTACGATACCCATTTTGAAACCCATGATCTTGATCCTTGCGACAGCAGATTTTGCGCTGTCCTATGGCCTGACAGGGGGCGGTGCAAGGGTTTGGGGGCTTCACGCTGGCCTTGTGTGCGGAAAATTCCCATTTTCCGTACCGGAATTTTGCAAAATTCCGCCCCCTACAGCGCAGGTCGCACATTGATTTCCGGCGCAAGGTTCGCCATTGAACGGGGGTACAAACGCAAAGGCCCACCCCATGACCCGTATCGACGCCAAATTCGCCGACCTCAAAGCGCAAGGCAAAAAGGCCTTTGTCTCTTATATTATGGCGGGTGATCCCGATATGGAAACTTCTCTGGAGGTCATGCGCGGCCTGCCCGGTGCCGGGGTCGATGTCATCGAACTTGGCCTGCCCTTCACCGATCCAATGGCCGATGGCCCAACGATCCAGCTCGCCGGACAACGCGCCCTTGAGGGCGGCATGACCCTGCTCAAGACGCTGGGGATGGCTGCGTCCTTCCGAAAGGAGGATGACACCACACCGATTGTGCTGATGGGGTATTACAACCCGATCTATTCAATGGGCGTCGAGAAATTCCTGAAAGCCGCCAAAGAGGCAGGCATCGACGGGTTGATCATTGTCGACCTGCCCCCTGAAGAAGACAGTGAATTGTGCCTGCCCGCGCAGGAAGCCGGATTGAACTTTATCCGCCTTGCGACCCCGACAACGGATGACAACCGCCTGCCCCGCGTGGTGCAGAACACCTCCGGCTTTGTCTATTACGTGTCGATCACCGGCATCACCGGGTCTGCCGAAGCGGATGCAGGCGATGTTGCCCCAGAGGTTCTGCGCATCCGCGAGGCCAGCGGCCTGCCGGTGATTGTCGGCTTTGGCGTGAACACCCCCGCCAAGTCACAGGCGATTGCCGAAGTGGCGGATGGTGTTGTTGTCGGCTCTGCCATTGTGGCGCGCATTGCTGCAGGGGACAGTGTGGCGGATGTACTCACGTTTGTGAAAACCCTGTCGGACGGTGCCCACGCCGCCTGATCCGGGCCAAATCGCTGAATTGACCGAGGCAGGCTAAATTGGTAAGTAAAGATTACCAATATGGAGTCTCCTCATGCCAGTCATCACCAATATCGGCGATCTTAAGCGTATATATGAACGTCGCGTGCCGCGCATGTTCTATGATTATTGCGAATCCGGCAGCTGGACAGAACAGACTTTCCGAGAGAACACCTCTGATTTCGACAAGCTACGCCTGCGTCAGCGGGTTGCAGTGGACATGTCAGGGCGCAGCACTGCGGGGCAAATGATCGGACAGGATGTGGCGATGCCGGTTGCACTGGCCCCGGTGGGGCTGACCGGCATGCAGCATGCGGATGGCGAGATCAAAGCAGCGAAAGCGGCCAAGGCATTTGGTGTGCCCTTCACTCTCTCCACCATGTCCATCAACTCGATCGAAGACGTGGCCGAGGCAACAAATGCACCGTTTTGGTTCCAGCTTTATACAATGCGCGATACGGATTATGTCAGCCGGTTGATCCAACGGGCCAAGGATGCAAACTGCTCTGCCCTGGTGATCACACTGGACCTGCAAATTCTGGGGCAACGGCACAAGGACCTGAAAAACGGCCTGTCCGCCCCACCCAAGCTGACGCCAAAAACCATCGCCAACCTGATGACCAAATGGGCCTGGGGCATTGAAATGCTGCAGGCCAAGCGGCGCGAGTTCGGCAATATCGTCGGCCATGTCGAAAGCATTTCCGATGCTTCCAGCCTCGGGGCCTGGACAGCGGAGCAATTTGATCTGACGCTGGATTGGGCCAAGATTGCCAAGCTGAAAGAGCAATGGGGCGGCAAGGTCATCCTCAAGGGGATCCTAGATGCTGAAGACGCCAAAATGGCGCTTAAGGTCGGGGCGGATGCAATTGTTGTGTCCAACCACGGCGGGCGGCAGTTGGACGGGGCGGTCAGCTCGATCTCGGCATTGCCAAGCATTCTGGACGCAGTGGGGGATCAGGTTGAAGTGCATCTTGATAGCGGTATCCGCTCTGGTCAGGACGTGCTGAAGGCGCTCGCCATGGGGGCAAAGGGCACGATGATCGGGCGCGCTTTCGTCTATGGTCTGGGTGCGATGGGCCAAAAAGGGGTGCAAACTGCGCTGGAAGTGATCCACAAAGAACTGGACACAACCATGGCGCTGTGCGGTGAAACCAATGTTGCCAATCTGGGCCGGCATAACCTGCTGATCCCGGAGGATTTCGGTGGACGCTGGCAGAAACCATAAGGCTGGGTTAGGTCTGGATCATGCTTGTTTTCCTGCGCCATAAGATCACCTTTCTTGCCACCCCCAAGACGGGCACGACGGCGGTGGAAATGGCGCTGAAGTCACGTGCCGAAATTGTGTTTTCCAAGAACCGCAAACACATCACCGCTGTGCGATATGCCAATAAGGTCGCCCCCTTTCTTGAGGATACATTTGGCGTGCGCCCGGCCTCGGTCGCGGTGATGCGTGAACCGGTTGATCAGATCCGCAGCTGGTACAAATACCGCAGCCAGAAACGGCTGGATGGCACCAAGCTTAGCACCAAGGGCATTAGTTTCGACCAATTTGTGAGCGAAGTGGTATCGGATAAACCGCCAGAGCGGGCACGGATCGGGCGACAGTTCAGCTTTCTCACCGATGGCAAGACCCGTGTGATGGCGGATCATGTCTTTGCCTATGAGCAGCCAGAAAAGTTTTTGGCGTTCTTGTCACAGCACCTGCAACACCCGGTCGAAATCGCGCCCAAAAATGTTTCGCCACTGATTGATTCACCTCTAAGCGAGGAAACCTTGGCCCTGTTGCGTGAAGTTCGGGCAGAAGATTTTATGTTGTACGATGAAATTCTGGCTGCAAATGGTCATCTGATAGCGGCGGATTGCTGACCTCGCGTGTTTGCGAAATCAGCAAAGGTACACCGCTATATTTCCAACGCATGCCGAATTATTCACCATCCCTTGCAGAGGGGCGTTGAAGATCACCATCAAACACCTGTGAAACCAAACCACCGCTTACAATTGGCACCCTGCCCCGGCAAGGTTCCGGGAACGTAAGGCACGCCTTGCTGCACCTACTGTCAGACAGTGCAGTGCCGCTTTCTCAGTGGTCCCGCGTGTGATTCTGCGCTGCAGCGCCCGAGACAGTTCGGCCAATTGTGCCCTGTTCATCCCATGTAGAAGAGTTGGCCCCAACAGCAGACTTTCAGAGGCAACCCCGTTTGCAAACACCACCGAATGGGCGTCACAGAGAAAGTGATGCCACATGATCGACCGCTTCCCTGTCATAAAACGGACCCCACGATGTTCGACAAGGGCTTTGGCCGGCACCATCATTGGTGTATCAAAGATGTCTTCAAGTTGCCCCGAGCCCCCCACTACGATCCGGTGCTGACCAGAAACAATAAGATCTTGCTTTGGCAGGCCTTTCCCCAGAGCATCGGCGCGGATCAAAACCGGTTTTTGATCCCCGGCCACCCCATCCAGCGGTTGCTGCCCTGACCAGACCCATCGTACCCGATGCAGCCTGTCATCCTGCCCGAGAACACAATCACCCGCAGTCAGCTGTTCAACAGGAATTGCCCCGGCAGGTGTCGCGATCAGGCTGCCAGTTGCATAGCAGGCGGGAATCGTTCCTGCATTCGGGGTGTTTTGCGTGTAATAGCTCGCCCCACGGTCGTCCGACTGCAACGACTGACCTGCCCCTGCCGTGCCCACATCCGTGGTGGTCAACCCACTTGCGGCCCCTTCAATGGCCGTTACTGTATTGTCCCAATACGACAGAAATTGCTGAACGTCCCCCTGATCATCCACCAGCGCGATCCCATCGTCTGGATACATCATCCCGGTCGGATCAGCCCCCCCGTCGTCAAAACCGGGCGTTGTGGCATCGATGACATAAACATCAAAACCACCACTTGTCTCGATCGATGTGCCAAGTGGAAAATCCCAGATTAGGTAACCTGACACATCATAGATTTCGACAACGTAACCTGATGGGTTGGTTCCAGCAGGAAGCGCAACCTCGATAAATTCCTGCGAGGTATTACCGTAATATTGAAACTCGGAAATATATCCGGGCATTTCGGGCCTCCGACTTTATCCGTCGAAAGACCTTGGCTCTACTTCTCTTAAGATCCGGCAAAACCGGCGGGGAAGTTGCTTAAACTTATGGGTATTTGAGATGCCTGCCCTTTACGTGCCACCTCGTTTCACCGCGCAATGATCGCCCAATGATGGTGCAGACAATGCATCGGATTGGAACCGCGCGCCGCTCAGCCGGACTATGGGTCAACATGTGATGTGGGACAGGACACCGGATGGCCCGCGGCAGGGCACCCTAAGTTCATTGTGCGTTTACACCGAGATGCGGCGCGCCAAGGCAGGAATCAGCACGATGGCCGTGACGCAAAGCAGCCCGGAAATCAAAAGAAACGCACTGCGCAAACCAAAGCCTTCGGCCACCAATCCCATCAACGGCGGGCCGAAAAAGAAGGCCCCATACCCGATCACCGACACCCGGCTGATGGCAAACAGCCGCTGCGCTGGCGGTACCGCACGACCGATCAGCGCCATGGCAAGCGGGGCAACCACAGATATCCCGAGCCCGGCAAGGGCGAATCCTGTGAGGCCCAAAAGGACAGTTGGGGCCAATGCCGCAAGGGCAACCCCGCAGGCAGAGAACAGCGCGGCACCCATCATCAGTGTTGTATCGCGCATCCGCGCTGTCAGAATATGACCGCCAAGCCTGCCCAGCCCCATCGTCAACCCCAATGTGGCGGGCCCCAGCGCACCCTCCCCCGGCCCGCCGCCCAGTGTCCGTTCCAGATGCAGGGCTGACCAGCCTTCGGTGGCGGCTTCGGTCAGAAACCCGATCAGGACAATCCCACCGGTCAGCAGCACCAGCGGGCGCGACACCGGCGCAACTCCAATTTGCCCGGATGGCTCATCTGCGGGTGCGACATCTCGTGCAGCCCATGCCAGTATCAGCAGCACAATCAGCAGCAAGGTAAAACTGGCTTCTGGTCCAACCCCGGCCTGACGCAATGCACCCGTGCACAGCGCGCCGGCGGCATAGGCAAAGGAATATAAGGCATGGTTGAGGTTCATCAGGGGACGGCGGCTGGTCTCTTCAATTTCAGACACCCGCGCATTGATCAGAACATCGACAACACCTGACCCGGTGGAGGCCAGCAACATTGCCCCAGTTAAAAGAACAAGCGTGTTTGATGTACCCGCCGCCAGCATCCCAATTGCGACAACGACAATCCCAAGCGAAACAGCAAACCCACCGGCAAGGCGACGGCACAAAGGCGCAAGCCACATCGCAGCAACAGCGCCGAAGGCCGCCAGCAACAAGGCCATGCCATATTGCGCGTCTGTGGCACCGACCTGTGCCTTGACCACCGGCATCTGCGCAAAATATGTGGCCCAGGCGGCCCCAATCGCCACGAATCCTGCCAGCGGTTTGCGCGACAGGTGAAGATCCTGTTTGAATGTCATATGCCCCTTTGTCACGGGTATGGGCAATTGCCAAGATCGGGGCGGATTTTTGCCCTTTCCCCGCAGGCAAAACCGTTCTATACGCGCGGCTTCACGCGGGGATACAGCCTTGGAGGATTCCCGCCCTTACATATTGGAGAATACAAATGGCCGGAGAGATTCCAGATCTTATCGCCCAGGAACGGACGGGGACAGGCAAGGGCGCCGCTCGTCAGGCACGCCGTGATGGCTTGGTACCGGGAATTGTTTTTGGTGGCGATGTTGACCCGCTGCCGATCAACCTTGATTTCAACAAGCTGCTGACCATGCTGCGCAAGGGCCGCTTTAAGGCGACATTGTTCAACTTGAAAGTTGAAGGCCACGACGACGTGCGTGTTATCTGCCGCGACGTACAGCGCCATGTTGTTAAAGACCTGCCAACGCACGTCGACTTCATGCGTCTGAAGCGCACAACCAAAATCAACCTGTTCATCAACGTCGAAGTGACCGGCGAAGAAGAATGTGTTGGTCTGAAAAAGGGCGGTACATTGAACGTGCTGCGCCCTGAGATCGAACTGGTTGTGACCGCTGCTGATATCCCAGAAAGCATCGAGATCGACATCAGCGCGCTTGAAATCGGCGACAACCTGACAATTTCCGATGTGAAATTGCCAGAAGGTGCCAAGCCGACAATCGATCGTGATTTCGTTATTGCTCAGGTTTCCGCACCTTCCGGTCTGGCCTCTTCCGACGACGATGAAGATGGTGAAGAAGCCGAAACAGAAGCGGCCGAAGGCGAAACCGCTGAATAAGAATACCTTCCCATCGGGATGGATAGGAACGGGGTCGCATTTGCGGCCCCGTTTTGCGTTTGAAGACAGTTTTATAGCAGGCATTTAGCTTGGCGCGCGGCCCTGCTAGTATCGTGAAAAAGCGAACGGAGCATTCACATGAAACTGATCGTCGGCCTTGGCAATCCGGGCGGGAAATACGCCCGCAATCGCCACAACATCGGCTTTATGGCGCTGGATAGGATTGCATCGGACCACGGGTTTGGCGCATGGAAAGGCAAACATCAGGGCAGCATCAGCGAAGGCCGGTTTGGATCAGCACGCGCCGTCTTGCTGAAACCCGAGACGTTTATGAACCTGTCGGGCCAATCGGTGCAGGCAGCGATGCGGTTTTACAAACTGGAACCGGCTGATGTGATTGTGTTGCACGATGAAATCGATCTGGCCCCGGCGAAGGTGAAGTGCAAAACCGGTGGCGGCCACGCGGGTCACAACGGGTTGCGCTCAATCCATGCTCATATCGGGCCGGATTATGACCGCGTCCGGCTGGGCGTTGGCCACCCCGGACATAAAGACGCCGTGCCGGGGTATGTGCTGCGTGACTTCCCCAAGGCTGATGAGGAATGGCTGGACGATGTGCTGCGCGGCATCAGCGATGGGGCCGCGGATCTGGCGGCAGGTGATACGTCCAAATTTCTGAATGCCGTTGCCATGCGGGTGAACCCGCCCCGTTCTGGCACCGGCACCAAGGGGCCGAAGCCAGCACAGAAACAAGCCACCCCTCCCCCCACCACCACGCAGCCAGAGACCGCCGAACCGGCAAAATCCCCCATGCAAAAATTGATGGAGCGCTTCAGATGAGCCTGCCTGATGCCTTCGCTGCTCAGGCCGATACCTGCACCCGCATGGGGTCGCCCTTCATGGGGCAACTGCTGTCGATCCTTGCTGCCGACTGGCCGACGGACAGCGCTCTGGGGCGCAAATTCGCAGGTTTCACTGGTGATATTGGTCCTGCCGGTCATTCCCTGCCCTTGCGTATTGCTGGTGGGTTGCATGCTCTGGTGCTAAGCGACGGCGCCCCTGAACTGGCAGCAGTTTATCCACCCCATAGCGCGACGGATGAGTCCTTGCGCGCCGAGGTACTGTCCGCATTGGAGAGACATCAGGCATTTCTGCTGGATTGGACTGACAGCCCGCCGCAAACCAATGAGGTGCGCCGATCCGCTGCGCTGATCGCAGGGGCTCATGTGGCCTTGAACCACTTCAACCTGCCGATCCACCTGTCGGAACTGGGGGCCAGTGGTGGGCTGAATCTGATGTGGGACCAATATGCGCTTGAAATAGACGGCGCACGTTTTGGCACCGATATGCCAGCCGTGCTGCTGTCGCCCGAATGGACAGGCGCGATGCCTCCCAAGGCCAATCCGGTCATCGCCGACCGCGCTGGTGTAGACTTGAACCCGCTTGACCCAACACGCGCTGACCACCTGTTGCGACTGACCGCCTATCTTTGGGCAGATCAGCCTGACCGCCTGAGCATGACCCGTGCCGCCGCATCGGTTGCCACCACCCAGCCCCAGCAGGGCGATGCGATCGACTGGCTTGGCCCGCGCCTAGCTGCCGCGCCGCAAGGCCGGTTGCACCTGATTCAGCATACCGTGGCCTGGCAGTACTTCCCGGATGCGGTGCAGGCCCGGGGCAAGGCGCTGATCGAAGCCGCTGGCGCACAGGCCACGGCAAACCGGCCGCTGGCATGGCTGTCGATGGAAACCGATGGCGATACAACCGGCAAGGTAGGTGCCGCACTGACATTGCGACTTTGGCCCGGTGATCTGACCCTTGATCTGGGCCGCGCCGATTTTCACGGACGTTGGGTAAAATGGGCCTATACTGGTTAAACAGCAGCGCCTGTGGTTGAGTGTCCCAAAGCGGTTAGGGAAGAGTAACATATGCGCAGGTTTGGAAAATGGCTGGGGCGGTTCCTGTTGGTTCTGGTGCTGGTCGCTTTGGCCGTTGGCCTGTGGAAACGCGAGGAGATCACCCGCCTGCTGGCGGTGAACTCCCTGTTCTCAGAAGATAAGATCGTTCACAATTTCAGCAATATGGACGCGGCCTTCCTGAACACCCCCGTTAATCGCGGTGCCGGCCCGACCAGTGAACTGACCTACGGGGATGAATACGCCCCCCCTGCCGCCGTTGAGACATGGATCAAGGAACGCAGTGTCACAGCCCTTGTGGTGCTGAAAGACGGCCAGATTGCCTATGAGAATTATTTTCTGGGCACCCAGCCCGATGATCTGCGGATCAGTTGGTCTGTCGCCAAAAGCTACCTCTCCGCCTTGGTGGGCATCCTGCTGGAAGAGGGTGCGATCGCCTCCATCGACGATCCGGTAACAAAATATGCGCCCCGCCTGAAAGGCACCGCCTATGACGGCACAACCCTGCGCAATGTGCTGAACATGGCCAGCGGCGTCACCTTCGACGAGGATTACCTGGACAAGAATTCAGACATCAACCGCATGGGCCGCATTCTGGCCTTGGGTGGCAAGATGGATGATTTCACCGCAGAATTGACCGAGACCTTTGCTGCCCCCGGCGCAGGATGGAAATATGTGTCCATCGACACCCATGTGGTCGGTATGGTGGTGCGCGGGGCAACGGGCAAACCCATCGCCGAATTGCTGAGTGAAAAAGTCGTGGCACCTTTGGGCCTGGAACATTCCCCCTATTATCTGACCGATGGCGTTGGCACCGCCTTTGTGCTGGGCGGGCTGAACCTCACGACCCGCGATTATGCGCGGTTTGGCCAGATGTTCCTGCAAGAGGGGATGTGGCAAGGTCAGCAAATCGTCCCCGCACAATGGGTGCGTGCCTCAACGATACCCAGCGCCCCGACAGCAGACGGAGAAATCGGCTATGGCTATCAATGGTGGATACCCGTGGGGGCCGCCCCCGGCGAATATATGGCCCGCGGAATCTACGGTCAGTACATCTATATCGACACAGCACGAAACGTGGTGATCGCAACCAATGCTGCGGATCGCAAATTCCGCGAGGCTGGCGTGTCACAGCAGAATATCAATATCTTCCGCGAAATTGCACAGGGGCTGTAAACCGCAATGACACCTGACGAAAGCATCAATGTCCTTGGCGGTCCGCTGCTCACCTGTGGCACCGATCCCCTGACCGGCTTCTTCCGTGACGGGCTTTGCAACACCTGCACCGCCGATCAGGGCAGCCATACGGTCTGCGCGGTGATGACCGCAGAATTCCTTGCCTATTCAAAATATGTCGGCAATGACCTCAGCACTCCGCGCCCGGAATTCGGCTTTGCCGGGTTAAAAGCCGGCGACCCTTGGTGCCTCTGCGCGGGGCGCTTCCTGCAAGCCGCTGATGAGGGCTGCGGCCCCGATGTCCATCTTGAAGCAACCCATCAGCGCGCATTGGATATCGTGCCATTGGACGTCCTTAAAAAACACGCCGTCCCCACCCGCTAAACAGAACAAAGGGCGCAGGTTTCCCCCACGCCCCTCCTCTTTTTGGCCTTATATACTGTAGTGCAACGCCCGCCGGAAAACCTGACAGACGTTTTTCACGCAGGCCGCCGTCAAACAGCCCGGCTACGCCTCAGGCAAATTCACCCATCTCGAACCCAAGCGCCTTGGCCACGGTAAAGATGTCCTTGTCACCGCGCCCACACATGTTCATGCAGATGATGTGATCCTTGGGCAGTTCCGGTGCGATCTTCATCACATGGGCCAAGGCGTGAGAAGGTTCCAAGGCTGGAATAATCCCCTCCAACTCACAGGACACCTGAAACGCCGCCAGCGCTTCCTTATCCGTGATCGAAACATATTTAGCACGGCCAATCTCGTGCAACCACGCATGTTCCGGCCCGATGCCCGGATAATCAAGGCCCGCTGAAATGCTGAACCCCTCCAGGATTTGCCCGTCATCATCCTGCAACAAATAGGTCCGGTTACCGTGCAAAACGCCGGGCCGCCCGCCGGTCAGGGAGGCGCAATGCTCCATCTTGGCATTCACACCCTTACCGCCTGCCTCCACACCGATGATGTTCACTTCCTTGTCATCAAGGAAGGGAAAGAAGAGGCCCATCGCGTTGGATCCGCCACCAATCGCGGCAATCACCGTATCAGGCAAACGCCCTTCTGCCGCATCCATCTGTTCGCGCACTTCCTTACCGATGATGCTTTGGAAATCACGCACCATCGCCGGATAGGGATGTGGCCCCGCAACGGTTCCGATGCAGTAAAACGTATCGCGAACATTGGTCACCCAATCGCGCAGCGCGTCGTTCATTGCGTCTTTCAATGTGCCACGGCCCGACGTGACAGGAACCACTTCGGCCCCCAGCAGACGCATGCGGAACACATTGGGGGCCTGCCGCTCCACATCATGTGCGCCCATATAGACCACACATTTCAAACCAAACTTGGCACAAACTGTGGCCGTTGCCACGCCGTGCTGTCCAGCACCGGTTTCTGCAATGATGCGTTTCTTGCCCATGCGCCGCGCCAGAATGATCTGGCCCAGAACATTGTTGATCTTATGCGCGCCTGTGTGGTTCAGCTCGTCGCGCTTCATATAAACCTTAGCACCACCCAGTTTTTCGGTCAGCCGCTCGGCAAAATAAAGCGGGCTGGGACGGCCGACATAATGCGTCCAAAGGTCATGCATTTCCGCCCAGAAACTCTCATCCGTCTTGGCGATCTCATATTGCTGTTCCAGTTCAAGGATCAGCGGCATCAGCGTTTCAGAGACAAAACGCCCCCCGAAGTCGCCAAAGCGGCCGTTTTCATCGGGGCCGGTCATGAAACTGTTGAAAAGATCGTTGGCCATGGGGCGTCTCCTGTCGCGCATTCAGGTGACACGTCTACCGCAGCCTTACCTCCTGCGAAACCCCAAGACTTTTGCAAAAGTCTGCCCCATATCCCTTCAGGGGAATGCCCTACACTATCAGCCGTAGATACTCATGATTGCAGAACACAACATACATCGTCCCATTCTGCACCGTACGAAACCCGCACCGGCGCAGGTCCGTTTCAAACGCCAGTCTCCCGACCATCCTGTACACCTCCGATACCTTGCGCAGTACCTCCCCGCCATTCAGTGCGGATTTGGAATCGGAAAGCTGGCGCAGCCGCAGCTTGGGCGTCATATGGGCGGGCATGAAACTCCTGCTGCAACTCCCAAACCAGCAAGGCAAGATGAATGGGTCCTGAGCTAACGCCTAGTCGAAAATCCTGAACAGCTCTTTCTTCAGCTTATCCTCAAGTTTGTCTTTCACAGCATCCTCAACCGACTGCCCCTCCTGTCGGGTCAGCCCCAGCTCTTCCTCCAGCTTTTGCTCAAGTTTCTGCTTTGCTTTCTGTTCCGCACGACCCACCTCTTCACGGAAATTCAGATCAATCACCGCCTTCACATCTGCGCTGATTTTCGGATCGCTCCATGGGCCGGATATCCGTACCGGCACCGCCAATCCGCGTTCCTTGTTCACCCGCAACGCTTTGGGCGTCACCGTGTAATCCAGTGTTCGCGCCCCAAGGTTCACCACCCCCGCGCCCGTTGCCTCAAAGTTCGGCAGCAGCATCTTGAGGTCCGTGTTGTTCACCACGCCTTTGTCGATCACATATGTCCCCGTCAGCGCATCAAATACCGTCGTGCCGCCTTTGACATCAAAGGACCCCAGCAAATCATCCAGATCAATCCCCTCGATAGAGCCGCGGCCCAGATTCACCGCTCCCTTCCCCGACAGGGACCGCATGATCGCATCCAGGTTTTGCCCCACCCCGAGGAAAGACACCTCTGCGTCGCCTTGCCCTGTGAACCGGGTCAACCCTGCCAGATCACTCAATAATTCACGGATCTGCACACCGCCGGCCCGCAGTTTGCCGCCCACCGACAGCCCGTTGCGGTTGTTCATCACAAATTCGCCGGTGAACAGCCCGCCATAGCCCCGCACTTCGCGTAATTCAAACACCATGCGCGACCGGTCATTGCTCAGTAGGCTGCGGGTTTTGCCCAGCTTCAGCGCGCCCAGATCAATATTGTCGGCGTTCAGCGCAATCGCCCCGTTGAAGGCGGACAAACCAGAGGCATCGATTGGTGCACGAGACCATCCAGTGGTGGCAGCATCGCCGCCCTCTCCGCTACCCGCTGTCAAACTGGCAAGGTTCAAGGCACCCGCTTGTAGCTGTGCGTTGATCTGGGGCGTACCGTTCAACTCAATATCTGCCCCGCCGCGCAGGGTATTCCCGCCCAGATCAGCCACCAGTTCGCGCAGGGACAATCGACGGTCCGGGGTCAAGGTGATGTCAGCACGGGTATGCATGCTTTGCCCCAGGCCTTTGGGCAGGTCTACCCCCCCCGCGCCCAAAGCTGCCAGAAGCGCCCCGGTATCCGAGGTTTTGAGATCAAGCGCCCCCGCAACCGCACCGGCAAGGGAGGCGCGCCCTTTGAGGGTCAAACCGCCACCGCTGGTGTTCACCGCAACATTGACCGGTTGCACCTGCCCGTCGAGAAAGCCGGAGAACTGGTCAATCGTTGCAGCCAGCTCCACCACCTGCCCCGCCGGGCGCAGCGCCGCCGTGATCTCTGCCGGTCCGTCCTGAACCGGCCAGTCCAGCGTCAAGTCAACACCGGCATATGACACCAGATCCGCCCCTTCCGCGTCATAGATCAAGGCAGCATCACGGATCACCAGCCGTTCGATGGTCAGGGGCGTGGCGGGTTTGGAGGGGGCATTCTCTGTCTCGATCTGTGCGGCCCCATCCGCATCGGTAAACACCCAGTTGGCCCGCCCGTCCTTGCGGCTTTGCAAGCGGATTGTCGGACTGGTGGCCTCGACATTGGTGATCCTGATCTCGCCACGCAGCAAGGCGCTGGCGTCCACACCAATCGCCGCCTGAGCGGTAGAGAACATCGCGCCTTCCTTGGCCCAGTCGGCATTGCCCACCTCAAGCCCGCCTGCGCTGACACCCAGCACCGGCCAGAAGGTCATCGAAACATCCCCGCTGATCGTCACCGACCGCCCAGTCAACCGCGTCAACTGGTCCGATGCGATCCGCGCAATCCTGTCTGCGGGCAACATCAACACACCCACCACCGCAATCACGGCGATCAGCAGCAGCACACCCAGCCCCCTGATGATCCATTTCATTGCACATACCTCTTACTACCTTGGGCTTTCCCAGCCGCTTTGCATCGACTATAGGCACATTCATGAGCACAAACCCACCCAATCTGCGCCCTGATCTGGCCCCCAAGGCCAAAATCAGCAATCCCTCCCGCCCCGGCCAGCCGACCATCGGCATGGTCTCCCTGGGCTGTCCCAAAGCATTGGTCGACAGTGAACGGATTTTGACACGCCTGCGCGCCGAAGGGTACGGCGTATCGCCAGACTATTCCGGCGCTGATGCGGTGATTGTGAACACCTGCGGGTTTCTGGACTCCGCCAAAGCCGAAAGCCTTGATGCCATCGGCGAGGCGCTGACTGAAAACGGTCGGGTGATCGTCACGGGATGCCTTGGCGCGGAACCCGATTACATCCGCGAACACCACCCAAAGATCCTCGCCGTGACCGGGCCGCACCAATATGAGCAGGTGCTGGACGCGGTACATGGTGCCGTGCCGCCCAGCCCCGATCCCTTCATCGACCTGCTGCCCGCGCAACAGGTGTCGCTGACCCCACGCCACTACAGCTATCTGAAAATCTCCGAAGGCTGTAATCACAAATGCAAGTTCTGCATCATCCCGGACATGCGCGGTCGGTTGCAATCGCGCCCCGCCCATGCGGTGATGCGCGAGGCCGAGCGTCTGGTGGACAATGGCGTCAAGGAACTGCTGGTGATCTCGCAAGATACCTCTGCCTATGGCGTCGACATCAAACATGCCGAGGATCGCGGGCATCGCGCCCATATCACCGACCTCGCACGTGATCTCGGCTCACTTGGCGCTTGGGTGCGGCTGCACTACGTCTACCCCTACCCGCATGTGCGCCAACTGATCCCGCTGATGGCGGAAGGGCTTGTGCTGCCCTATATGGATATCCCGTTCCAGCACGCCCACCCGGATGTGTTGAAACGCATGGCCCGCCCTGCCGCCGCTGCGAAAACGCTGGACGAAATCGCAGCATGGCGCGACGTCTGCCCCGACCTTACCCTGCGCTCGACCTTTATCGTCGGGTATCCGGGTGAAACAGAGGCGGAGTTTCAGACCCTGCTGGACTGGCTGGACGAGGCGCAATTGGATCGTGTCGGCTGTTTTCAATATGAAAACGTCGATGGTGCGCGCTCAAACGCCCTGCCCGACCATGTGGACGCGGATGTAAAACAAGACCGCTGGGACCGGTTTATGGCCAAAGCGCAGGCCATTTCAGAGGCCAAGCTGGAGGCGAAAGTTGGTCGTCGGATTGATGTGATCGTGGACGAGATCGACGAGGACGCGGCGACGTGCAGGACCAAGGCGGATGCGCCAGAGATCGACGGGAACCTGTTCATTGATGAAGATTTTGCAGGGTTGTCGGTGGGCGATATCGTGACTGTCGAGGTGGAGGAAGCGGGCGAGTATGATTTGTGGGGGCGGGTTGTTTAATCTCTATATTCTTTCAAGTAAGTGTAGCCAGCAGTTGTAATTTCGAAGCTGTCCGCTTGATCTTTAAATTCTGCGGGGTGGAACTCAAAAAGCAATTCATTTTGCATGTCTTTCATAACGTCAAACAGCAGTTTCTTGTCTTCGTGCGAATTTGACCAATCAGTAAGGCCAGTTTTTGACTCGGGATTAATTGCGATCCCACCACTCTCAACGAGCCATATCCTGCCATCTTCAGACTTCGCGGCCATTTCAAGCAGTTCCAATTCCCATATCTGTTGCAAATTAGGAGAAGGCATAGTTCCATTGGTTTTTTGCTCCCTGTCTTCTTTTAATTCTTCTTCTAGCTCGGGCTTTATTTCTCTAGCATCTTCAAGGCGCTTTGCTGCCTCAATCTTGGCACGTTCTGTTGCCTCTTCATAGCGAGCTCTCGCTTCAGCTTCAGCCGCATCTCCGTTTAGCTGATAAATTCGAAATTGCTGTGACTCATCGTGTTGCAGCCTCCGAAGTACACCTGACGGCCTTTTAGCTATCCATGCCCCAAGCAACTTGGACCAAGGCAGTATTAATGCAATTGCTATGCCCAGTACTGCTGGAGCGAAGACAAGGCTTCGAAGAGTTGTCATACCATCGAAAGTTAAAATTCTTAATTCAATAGACCCATTGGAGAAAAGCAGTATCGCCAACGCTTTCCAATTCAAGGTCAGAAATACTATAGCAATTGATCCAATAAACGGGCTGCGAATTCGAGCATTCGCGGCGTCTGTAAGCTCTTTGAAAAATTCAACCATCAGTCATCTCACTTTTGTTGAAAGATTTTGACAATAATTCGCACCGAATAAGATGACCACCGATATTCTATCATCAAGTCTGATTGCCCTAATCGCCCAGAATCCCACCCTGCACGGAATCAAGGCGTAGCCGCCGTGCAGCGCCAGACCGCCCAACCGGTCTGGCGCTTTGGCAACCACAAGCACACCCCCACAAAAGCACAGCGACCCCTCCACCATAAACTGCCATACGGATAGACCAGATGCGCCACCCCGCGGTCTGCCATTGCCCGGCGCGCGTTGTGCTTGGGGAGACGACACCACAAGCACAAATGGCGAACACTTGAATTTGTTCCACTTATGTTCTACATTCTTAATCATCGTTAAGAAAGGAGCATCCAATGTCCTTCCAACCCACATTCCCTGGTCTGTTCTCGCCTTCCCACGGGGCCACACCAGTCCAGCCTGACGCGCCGCAGCCCCTGCCAGCGACAGAGAAACAAATCGCTTATGCCAAGACCTTGGCAGCGAAATCCAAACAGCCGCTGCCGGAAAACATCACGGCGGATCGCGCCGCCCTGTCCAAATGGATCGACGCGCATAAAGCGCCCGCGCCGCAAGGGCGGTTCTCGGACTATCCGTCCTCCAAACAGGTCGGATTTGCCGAACGCATTGCGCGGCTGAAGCGTAGCGAAGTGCCGCCGGAGTGTTTTCGGGATCGCACCCTGATGTCGCGCTGGATCGACAGCAACAAGCCACGCTGACGGCCGGATAGGTCCCGGTTTCGGTTAAAAATTGCCACAGTATCAGCACCCTGACGCCATAAAATCTTTACAGCGCGGTGCTAGCCCTTTGGTATGGCGTATCCTTATTCAAAATACGAGACGCTCGCAGATGGGGCGGTACATGCAGCGGGGCTGCTGTTGGCCATACCGGCCTGTACAAGCCTGATCGGATATGCCGCAGGGAAATCACAGGCCGCACTGACGGCAACCGCACTTTACACCGCTTGCCTGATCCTCGCTTTCGGGGCCTCGGCGCTTTATCACATGTGCCCGCTGGATCGCATTCGTCCGATATTGCACCGCATCGACCACGCGGCGATTTACCTGAAAATTGCGGGGTCTTACACGCCGATTGTTGTCGTGATCGGGTCCAGTTTTGCCTATGGCATCCTGGGTTTGGTCTGGGCATTGGCGGTTCTGGGGGCGCTGGCGAAACTGTCATTCTGGCGCACCGATGCCAAAGGGTCGCTGGCGCTATACCTGATGATGGGATGGCTGTCGGCGCTGTTGATCTGGCCGATGTGGCAGCAGTTGAACGGCACGGTGGTGACGCTGGTGGTGATTGGCGGGCTGACCTATTCGGCAGGTACGCGGATCTATGCACATCCCGGCATGCCCTATCAGAACGCCATCTGGCATGGCTTTGTGCTGGTTGCGTCGACCTGCCTTTTTGGGGCCATCACCCTGAGCCTCTGACACCTTTCCCTGATTTTGCTGGTTTCATATGTGGTGCGTCAAGATAGGCGCTGACGCAGGTTTGCACATGGCGGAACCGGTCCCCGCCCAGATGTTTGCCGCCATACCACCGGGTTACAATGATGACATGCCCCTCCAGCCCTTCACGTTCCAGCATTCGCAGGATCACCATGCCAGCACCGGATTCTCCGTCATCACCTTTCAAAGGCACGCCATCGGGCAGCAAAACACCCCATGTATTATGGGTCGCCTTGGCGTAGGCTTTATCCCGTTTGAGGGATTTCAGGGCGGCATCCACGCCCGCGCGGTCCACAACATCCGCCCCCGACACCGCGTATTTTGAACCGCGGTCGGTCAGAATATTCCCCAGTTTGATCAGCTTGGTCATCAGGTGCAGCCTTCAACCGCAAGAGGCCGTCCGGCATCGCCGCCGGTCAAAGCCCTGCAGCGGTCCGCCGCACCACGTCAATCCGCGAGGCATTCGGCGGGTGTGTGCCAAGGAATTTGTCGCCGGGATCGGGAATGCGGGTAAAGAACTCTGCCCCGCGCAACGGGTCATACCCGGCGCGTTTGGTGATGATGGTGCCCAGCGCATCGGCCTCCAGCTCAAAGTCCTTTGAATAGCTGCGCGCGCCCACTTCAGCCCCCAGTTTCTGCGCACTGCGCACCGCCTCGGCACCGCCGCCGGAAAGGGTCGCAAGGCCCGCGAAAATCACCGCGCCAGCCACTGCGTTTTGCTGTTGTCGCGCGATATGGCCGCTGATGTGATGCGCCGCCTCATGCCCCAAAACAAAGGCCAGTTCGTCCTCGTTACGCGCATCGGCAATCAGCGCCAATGTGAATGCCACCACGGGGCGTCCGTTTTTATCCAATGTCTGAAAGGCATTGGCAGGTTGTCCCGGACGGTCATCCACTACGATGTTGAAGTCGCAATTCACCCCAGACGTACGCGCGCGGCACTCCCGTTCTGCGACAGGTTCAAGGGTTTGCACCACGCGCACAAAACTGCGTGCTGCCTGATTTGCCGACATGGCTGGCGCACTTGGTGCGGCAGGCACCGGGGCTGTCGGAGATTGCACGACCGGGGCGACATCACAAGCCGCAAGTGATCCTGCGGCGATAAGGGCCCAAAGGGTCTGTTTGATCATCGCTATGTCCTTTTCCTGTCGGGCCGTCCTGTATCTTAGCACGGCGTCAGCAGGGAGCCAGCCCGAACATATATCTTTGCAAAGCCACCTTGCAATGATCCGCCGAAAAGCACAGTTTCGCTCCATGTTTACCATTGAACACGAATTTGATGCATCAGTGATCACACTTGTCGACGAGGGCGCAACTGCCCTTCGCGAAGATGTGATCGTGCAGGCATTTGCAAGCCAGATCACCTTTGAACAATGGGATCCGCGCACCGATACAGTGTCCAAGATCACCCTCTCCCCTGAACAATTGCGCGATCTGACTGCGGCATTGAACCTGCCCGAAGGCATCTACCGCAGCGCGCCTGAATAACCAAACAAGGAACCCCCATGGCCACCGGCATCAATATCAAAACCTATTATGACGGCGCGTGGCATGACGGCGACCGTATGGTCATCAATGCGGCGGATCATGGTGCCTGGCTGGGCACCACCGTGTTTGACGGGGCACGGTTGTTTGACGGGCTGTCCCCCGATCTTGAAAAACACTGCGCGCGGGTCAACCGATCGGCCGAGGCACTGATGATCACCCCCACGGTCAGCACTGAAGACATGGTAGCGATGGTGCGTGAGGGGCTGGCCAGCTATGCCCGCAACCAACCGGTTTATATCCGTCCGATGTATTGGGCGCTGGCGGGGGATGAACTGGGCATTGTGCCGCGCGCAGGTGCCACGGGGTTTGCCATTTCACTGGAAGAAATTCCGATGGCCCCACCAGAGGCTGCAACCACCCTGACCCGCACGCGCTTTCGCCGCCCGGTGCTGGAGGACAATGTGGTCAACGCCAAGGCGGGCTGCCTCTATCCCAACAACGCGCGTATGCTGGCAGAGGCGCGGTCCAAGGGCTTTGGTAATGCGCTGGTCGCGGATGCGGTGGGCAATGTGGCGGAAACGGCATCCGCAAATGTCTTTATGGTCAAGGATGGCGAGGTATTCACCCCGGTGCCGAACGGCACGTTTCTGGCCGGCATCACCCGCGAACGCCATTTGATCAACATGCGGGCTGACGGCATCAAGGTCCATGAGGCCGTGTTGTCCTTTGACGATTTCCACGCTGCTGACGAGGTTTTCCTGTCGGGCAACATGATGAAGGTCACCCCGGTCGCTGCGTTTGATGATACCAGGTATGAAACCGGGGCGAATGCCAATCCGGTCACGCGACGGGTACGCGAAATGTATTGGGACTGGGCTGCGTCCGAACGTTAGGACAAGGTGACACAGGCAGCCGCATCAACGGCAGTTTACGATTGCGCGAAACCCGCGCAGCCGCCATGATCCACGTCCAAGGAGAAAGACAATGCGTAAGTTCCTCGTTGTGCTGGATGATAGCACCGAATGTCTGAATGCCATGCGCTTTGCCGCGCTCAGGGCCAATCACACCGGCGGCGGTGTAGAGGTGCTGTCGGTGATCCCGCCGGATGAGTTCAACCACTGGATCGGTGTGGGTGACATCATGCGCGAAGAGGCCCGCGAGCGGATCGAAGTGCATTTCGAAGTATTTGCCAAATGGATGCGCGACAAACAGGGTGTTGACCCGGAATTGGTCATCCGCGAAGGCGAACCGGTGGACGAGATCATCGCACAGATCGCAGAAGATAAGGAAATTGGTGTTCTGGTGCTTGGCGCTTCTTCCGATAAGAAAAAGGGGCCGGGGCCGCTGGTCACGCAATTGACCCGTTCGGCAGGCACCTTGCCGGTGCCGATCACAATTGTGCCCGGCGACCTCAGCAAGGAACGGCTTGAGGCCATTACCTGAGGTCTGGACCTGTCGGCCCAAGCAGTTTAGAATGATTCCAAGACTTGAAAAAGCGCGCTCTGATCCGCATATCAGCCTCAGACATCCAAAGGACGCCCAGCATGTTTATCCAAACCGAATCGACACCAAACCCTGCCACCCTGAAATTTCTGCCGGGACAGGCTGTGCTTGACATGGGGACCGCGGATTTCCCGACAGCTGATGCGGCGGACGGGTCCCCGCTGGCGCAGCGGCTATTTGCCGTTGATGGCGTAACAGGGGTGTTTTTCGGAACCGATTTTGTGACCGTGACCAAAGCGGATGCCATCGAGTGGGATCACATCAAACCCGCGCTGCTGGGCGCCATCATGGAACATTACCAATCCGGCCAGCCGGTGATGGGCGATGATCACAAGGCCACCTCTGGCCATGCGGAACACACCGGCGATGATGGTGAAATTGTCGGCCAGATCAAGGAATTGCTGGACAGCCGCGTGCGCCCTGCGGTGGCACAGGATGGTGGCGACATTACTTTCCACGGGTTTGAGCGCGGCGTGGTCTATCTGCACATGCAGGGCGCATGCGCCGGCTGCCCCTCCTCTACCCTGACGCTGAAAATGGGTATCGAGAACCTGTTGCGCCATTACATTCCGGAAGTGACGGAAGTGCGTCCTGTCGCATAAACGCCGCTTCGATGTCATATCCTGCAATCCTGTCTTTCGATACATCAGCCGCGCATTGCGCGGCTGCCGTTTTTGCACAGGACGCTTTGCAATACTCTGCAACCGAGGCGATGGCGAAAGGGCAAGCAGAACGTATTCTGGTCCTTTGCCAAGACGTGCTTGCGCGTGCCAGTCTGACCTTTGACGATCTCACGGCGATCGGCGTTGGCGTTGGCCCCGGCAATTTCACCGGCATCCGCATCTCCGTTTCTGCGGCCCGTGGTTTGGCCCTGGGGCTAGGCATTCCCGCAATTCCTGTTTCAACTTTCGAGATGCTGCGCGACCCATTTGGCGCGGAGGCGACAGCTTCCGAACTGGTTGTTGTGGCAGCACCACGCGGCGCGGCCTATGTCCAGCCGTTCCGGTATGGCCGCCCCTCCGCTGCGCCCGAACTTATAGACCCGGCCACCCCCCCCGATCACCTGCGCGCTGTGAACCTCTGCGTGACAGGGCATCTGGCGAACGAAATAGCGGGCAATCTGGGTGGCACCCCCAATCCAACAAGCGCCGACGACGATCCGGCAGCCCGCATTGCCCGCATTACGGAATGGAAACTGGCAAACGGCCATGATTTGGCGACCCGACCCGCACCGCTTTATGTACGCGCGCCAGATGCGGCACCGGCACGGGACAAACCACCCGTGATCCTCGCGTGACACCTGCACAGCTCGCAAAAATCCACCGCGCAGCTTTTCAACGTGAACGCCCGTGGTCTGCGGAGGAATTCCAAGGCCTGCTCGACAGTGCTTATGTCACGTTGTTTGATCAACCGCATGGTTTTGCCCTCACCCGCAACATTGCAGGCGAATCCGAAATGTTGACCCTTGCCGTCGATCCGGCACACCACCGCAAGGGCATCGGAAGTGGCCTTGTCGAACGTTGGATCAAGACACTTGAGGGCACCGCCGACACCGCCTTTCTGGAGGTCGCCGCCGATAACACCGCAGCGATCAAGCTTTACCGTGAATTCAGGTTTGTCGAAGTGGGGCGCCGCGCCGCCTATTATGCGCGCAAAAACGCGGCATCGGTAGATGCGATTGTCATGTCTCGCAAGGTTACCCAAGGTCCGACACCTGATTCCACGCGATAATCTTGAGGAATCGGTTGACCCTCCCCCCCCGCTGCGCCCTAAATTAACCCTGATCGTCTGATCTCGGGCAAGGGGCCACTGCTGGCCCTGCCCCAACATTGAAAAACTGGGAGACATAATATGACCCTTATGACCAAATTCATGGGCGCGGCTGCCGCAATGGCGCTGAGCGCCGGTGCAGCACTGGCCGAACCGGCGCTGATCTTTGACCTTGGCGGCAAGTTCGACAAATCCTTCAACGAAGCAGCATTTAACGGTGCCACACGCTGGGCCGAAGAGACCGGCGGCACCTTCCGTGAAATCGAAATGCAATCCGAAGCCCAGCGCGAGCAGGCCCTGCGCCGCTTTGCCGAGACCGGTGCCAATCCGATTATCACCATGGGTTTTGGCATGGCCGATCCGCTGTCCGCTGTGGCACCGGATTATCCCGACACAAAATTCGCTGTGATCGACGTAAGCTGGCTTGATTTCCCGAACGTCCGCCAGGTCGCCTTTGCTGAGCATGAAGGGTCTTACCTTGTTGGTATGATGGCTGCCATGGCCTCCAAAAGCGGCACAGTCGCTTTTGTCGGCGGCATGGACGTCCCGCTGATCCGCCACTTCGGCTGCGGCTTTGCCCAAGGCGTAAAAGCGGCGAACCCCGACGCCAAAGTCATTGCCAACATGACAGGCACCACGCCTGCCGCTTGGAATGACCCGGTGAAAGGTTCTGAAATCACCAAGGCGCAGATCAGCCAAGGCGCGGATGTTGTCTATGCTGCGGCAGGCGGCACCGGTGTGGGTGTTCTGCAAACGGCGGCTGATGAAGGCATTCTGTCCATCGGTGTGGACAGCAACCAGAACCACCTGCATCCGGGCAAGGTCCTGACGTCCATGCTGAAACGCGTGGATGTTGCGGTCTATGAAGCCATGAAAGCTGGCGAAGACCTTGAGACCGGCGTTGTGGTGACGATGGGTCTGGCAGAAGAAGGTGTGGGTGTCGCAATGGATGACAACAACGCCGCTCTGGTCACTGACGAAATGGAAGCCGCAGTAAACGCTGCACGCGATGATATCATCGCTGGCAAAGTCAACGTGGTGTCCTATTACGAGAACGACAGCTGCCCAGCGCTGGACTTCTAAGTGAGCGACGAGACAACAGCGAAGCGGCAGGCAACTGCCGCTTCCACTGCCCCCGCGATCGAGCTGAAAGGCATCTCGAAAGCCTTTGGTCCGGTTCAGGCCAACAAGGACATTTCCATTCGCGTCATGCCCGGCACGATCCACGGGATCATCGGGGAAAACGGCGCGGGAAAATCGACGCTGATGTCGATCCTTTATGGGTTTTACAAAGCCGATAAAGGCGAGGTTTGGATCAACGGGTCCAAGACCGAAATCCCTGACAGTCAGGCGGCCATTGCTGCGGGCATCGGGATGGTGTTCCAGCACTTCAAACTGGTTGAAAATTTCACGGTACTTGAGAATATCATTCTGGGTGCCGAAGACGGGCGGTTATTAAAACCCTCTTTGGCCAAGGCCCGGCGCTCGCTGGTGGAGCTGGCAAATGACTACGGGTTGAACGTTGATCCTGACGCTTTGATCCAAGACATCGGCGTGGGCATGCAGCAACGTGTCGAAATCCTCAAGGCGCTGTACCGGCAGGCCGATATTCTGATTCTGGATGAACCCACCGGCGTGCTGACCCCAGCCGAGGCCGACCAGTTGTTTCGCATTCTTGACCGGCTGAAATCCGAAGGTAAGACGATCATCCTGATCACCCATAAGCTGCGCGAAATCATGGAGACCACCGATACAGTTTCGGTGATGCGGCGCGGTGAAATGACCGCAACGGTCAAGACCGCCGATACCTCTCCGGCAGAGCTGGCCGAATTGATGGTAGGGCGTAAGGTATTGTTACGCGTCGATAAAAATCCACCGACACTGGGAGATGTGGTGCTAGACGTCAAGGGCCTGAAGGTGGTTGATGACAAGGGCGTGGAGCGTCTGCGCGGGATTGATTTGCAGGTGCGCGCCGGTGAGATTCTGGGCATCGCAGGGGTTGCGGGCAACGGGCAGTCCGAACTGCTTGAGGTGCTGGGCGGCTATGCCGATGGCACTGGTGAGGTCCGCCTGAACGGTGCGCCGCTTGATCTGACGGGACGCCTGTCTGATGGCCAGTCGCGCCGCCGCAGGGGCATTGCCCATGTGCCCGAAGATCGCCAGCGCGAGGGGCTGATCATGGAATATCAGGCCTGGGAAAACACGGCCTTCGGCTATCACCATGATCCTGAATACCGCGCCGGGGTGTTGATGAACAACGCCGCGATCCGCGACGATACCGCTGAAAAGATGGAACGGTTTGACGTGCGCCCGCCAAATCCGAAACTCGCTGCTAAGAACTTCTCCGGCGGCAACCAGCAGAAAATCGTGCTGGCCCGCGAGATAGAGCGCAACCCGGATCTGTTGCTGATCGGCCAGCCGACACGTGGTGTGGACATTGGTGCCATCGAATTTATCCACCAGCAAATTGTCGCCCTGCGCGATCAGGGCAAAGCGATTCTTCTGGTCTCGGTCGAGCTGGAGGAAATTCTGGCCCTCAGCGATCGGATTGCCGTGATGTTTGACGGTCAGGTCATGGGTGAGCGCCTGCCGGATCAGACAGATGAGAAAGAACTGGGCCTGCTGATGGCGGGCATCACAGATACGGATGCGGCGGCTGCCGCAAAGGGGACATAACATGGATGTGATGCCAAAATGGGCCGAAGTTGTCCTTGTGCCGCTGATTTCGCTGTTGCTGGCCGGCATTATTTCCGCGCTAGTGGTACTGGCAATCGGTGAAGATCCGGTTGCCGCGGCCAAGCTGATGGTGACAGGCGCGCTCGGCTCTACATACGGCTGGGGCTATACGCTGTATTACGCCACGAACTTTATGTTCACGGGTCTGGCCGTTGCCATCGCCTTCCATGCGCGGCTGTTTAACATTGGTGGCGAAGGTCAGGCGATGCTGGGCGGTTTGGGTGTGGCGTTGGCCTGCCTGTACATCCCTTGGCCACATTGGTCGCTGGCGCTGGTTGGGGCGGCGGTCATGGCGGGGCTGTTTGGTGCGGTCTGGGCCGCGATCCCTGCCTGGCTGCAAGCCAAGCGCGGCAGTCACATTGTGATCACCACCATCATGTTCAACTTTATAGCTGCCGCTTTGCTGAACTATACGCTGGTCAATATGCTGCGCCCCAAGGGCAGCATGGATCCGGCCACCGCACGGTTCCCAGAAGCCACAAACCTGCCCACCCTGCATGATCTTCTGTCCCCTCTGGGCATCGAGTTTTCCAAGGCCGCACCAGCCAATGTGTCACTATTGCTTGCCATCGCGGCCTGTATCGGGCTTTGGGTGCTGATCTGGCGCACGCGTCTGGGCTATGAAATCCGCGCCTATGGCCATTCGGAATCAGCGGCCAAATACGCGGGCATCTCGCCGTTTAAGATCACGATGATCGCGATGATCATTTCCGGCGCTTTGGCCGGGCTGATGGCGACCAATAATGTCATGGGCGAAGCCGAACGGCTGGTTCTGAACTCGACAGAGGGTGCCGGGTTTATCGGCATCGCGGTGGCGCTTATGGGGCGGTCACATCCTCTGGGTGTCTTTATCGCGGCGATTCTGTTTGGCTTCCTGTACCAAGGCGGTGCCGAGCTTGCACTGTGGACCTCAATCCCGCGTGAATTGATCGTGGTGATTCAGGCCCTCGTCATCCTGTTCACCGGTGCACTGGACA
Organism: Sulfitobacter pacificus; assembly: GCF_030159975.1. Classification (NCBI taxonomy): domain Bacteria; kingdom Pseudomonadati; phylum Pseudomonadota; class Alphaproteobacteria; order Rhodobacterales; family Roseobacteraceae; genus Sulfitobacter; species Sulfitobacter pacificus. The sequence goes on along the minus strand of NZ_BSNL01000001.1, from coordinate 547,217 downwards.
ATATGGTGCGCATGCCCCTTGAAAAGCTGTTCCTCGCCCTGCGACGCGCACGAACCAGCAAAGCAGCGGGGGCAGCGGACTGATGGATTATCTCACGCTTATCCAATTGCTCGATTCATCCCTGCGCCTTGCCACACCGCTGCTGCTGGCCTGTCTGGCCGGGTTGTTCAGTGAACGCGCTGGCATCTTCGACATTGGGCTTGAGGGCAAAATGCTGGCGGCAGCGTTCTTTTCCGCTGCGGTCGCCTCTCTGACCGGCAGTGTCTGGATTGGCCTTCTAGCCGGTATCGGCGCGTCCCTGGCGCTTGCCGCGCTACATGGCATTGCCTCGATCACCTTTCGCGGCAACCAATTGATTTCCGGCGTGGCGATTAATTTTCTGGCGGCGGGCATGACCGTGTTGATTGCGCAAAGCTGGTTCAAACAAGGGGGGCGCACCCCATCACTGATGGGTGGTGCCCGTTTTGAAGGGATCACCCTGCCCGGTGCAGATGCAATTGCCGATGTGCCCTTCATCGGCCCGCTCTATTCGGAACTGATTTCAGGCCATTCTATCCTTGTCTATATGGCCTTGGCGGCTGTGCCGCTGACATGGTGGCTGCTCTATCGCACCCGCTTTGGACTGCGCTTGCGAGCCGTGGGCGAAAACCCCGCGTCGGTCGATACGGCAGGGGTTTCCGTTGTCGGCTTGCGCTATGCGGCGGTGGCGATTTGCGGCGTGTTGTGCGGCATTGCCGGTGCCTACCTCAGCACCGCCTTGCAAGCGGGCTTTGTCAAAGACATGTCGGCGGGGCGTGGGTTTATCGCACTTGCGGCGCTGATCTTTGCCAAATGGCGGCCTTGGTATGCGCTTTGGGCGACGTTGCTGTTTGGGCTGTTCGGCGCGCTTGAAACCCGTCCCGATGTGATCGAATCCATCATCGGCATGAAGGTTCAGGCCCAATTTTTGGGGGCTTTGCCTTATATCATGACAGTGGTTATTCTGGCCGGCTTTGTCGGCAAGGCCATCCCGCCCAGAGCAGGCGGAGAGCCTTATGTTAAAGAACGCTAGGCTGGCCACGATAAGGCCAGTTTACGCATCCCGTTGGTCCGATGTTGTAGCAGACTGCAAGGACCGTTGATTTGATACAACCATCGCGCTAAGGGACTTTATGCAAATCTACCTTCCTATTGCCGAAGTATCGGTCAATGCCTTCCTCCTGCTGGGGCTTGGTGGGCTGGTGGGCGTCCTTTCGGGGATGTTCGGTGTTGGCGGCGGCTTCTTGATGACGCCGCTGTTGTTCTTTATCGGCATCCCTCCGGCCGTGGCTGTTGCCACCGAAGCGAACCAGATTGTCGCCTCTTCTTTCTCGGGTGTATTGGCCCATTTCAAACGAAAGACGGTGGACCTCAGGATGGGCACCGTACTGCTGATCGGCGGTTTGATCGGGGCGGCGTTGGGTGTTTTGGTCTTTAACTATCTCAAGGCACAGGGTCAGGTCGATCTGCTGGTCAAACTGTGTTACGTGATTTTCCTTGGCGTTATTGGCGGGTTGATGTTTCTGGAATCGCTGAATGCGATCCGCAATACGAAAAAGGGCAAAGCCCCGCCGCGCAAGAAACACAACTGGATCCACGGCCTGCCGTTCAAAATGCGGTTCCGCGTTTCGGGGCTTTATATCTCTGTCATTCCACCGCTGCTTGTCGGTGTTGCCGTCGGCATTCTAGCGGCAATCATGGGTGTTGGCGGCGGGTTCATCATGGTGCCCGCAATGATCTATCTTCTGGGGATGCCGACCAAAGTGGTTGTTGGCACCTCGCTCTTTCAGATCATTTTCGTGACCGCCTTTACCACCATGTTACACGCCACAACCAACTATACCGTCGATATTGTTCTGGCGGTTCTCCTGCTGGTCGGTGGTGTGATTGGTGCGCAAATCGGGGCAAGGATCGGCGTTAAAATGAAGGCCGAACAACTGCGTATTCTGCTGGCGATGATGGTGCTGGGCGTCTGTGGCAAACTGGCGATGGACCTGTTGCTGCAACCTTCCGAGCTTTATTCACTTGGCGCGGCGGGGGGCCACTGATGCGCGCGCTGCTGTTTGCCCTCACCCTGCTTCTGGCCCAGCCCGCCTTGGCCGAAGAAATCGTGCTGGGTCTCAGCAGCGATCAGGTGTCGATCAACACCAATTTCGACGGTTCCGAAATCCTGATTTTCGGTGCCGTCAAACGCGAGGAACCGGCCCCCGATGAGCCACGTTTGCAAGTTATCGTCACCGTGGCGGGTCCGTCAGAGCCGGTGACAGTGCGGCGCAAGGAAAAGCGGTTTGGCATCTGGGTCAATGTCGATGCGGTAGAGGTGGATCATGCCCCCAGTTTCTATGCCGTCTCGACCAGCACCCTTCTGGGCCTGTCGCTGAGCGAAACCGAGGATCAGCGCCACAGCGTTTCAATCCCCCGCGCCATCCGTTCCGTTGGTGCCCCGATGAACATCACTGACAGCGAAAGTTTTTCCCAGGCGCTGATCCGCATCAAATCCGCATCAAACCAGTATCAGCTGAACGAAGGCACGGTCAGCGTCGACGAGCAGACTTTATTTCGCACCGCGATTGAACTGCCCGCCGCCCTGACCGAAGGGGATTATAAAACGCGGATTTTCCTGACGCGCGGCGGTGATGTGGTCGCGAAATACGAAACCAGCATCTTTGTACGCAAGGTCGGGATGGAACGCTGGTTGTTCCGCATGTCGCGCGAAAATGCGTTTTTCTATGGGCTGATGTCATTGGCGATTGCAATCGCTGCAGGTTGGGGCGCCTCAGCCGTGTTCACCGCACTGCGCCGCTGATCGGGCCCTTGTCGCAACCGGGTGGTTTACAGAAACTGATCTGGCTCTGGCGCATCAAGCGTCAGTGTGGCCGCTGGAACTGCCTTCAGATCATCCACCACCAAGGGACCGCTGGGCTTGGACAGACGGTTGCGCACAACCCAGATCAGCCGCTCCTGTGCACGGGTGATGGCAACATAGGCCAGACGCTTCCACAGTGGCTGCCCCGCCTCTACCCGGCCCATACGCGCCGCGGCATATAGATCAGGGGCAAAGACCTGCACATTCTCCCACTGGCTGCCCTGTGCCTTGTGAATCGTCACCGCCGCCCCATGCAAAAAAGTGGCACCCATCCGTGCCGCAAAGGGGATAAAGGGTTCTTCCTCATCCGGCTTTTCGATTTTCACAATAGAGGCGGCACTGACCTGCGGGTCCTCCGCCCCCATCACATGCAGGCGGCTGAACCCCGGTTTACGCCCGTCCCCCAGCCAGATCACCTGAGCGCCTTTGATCAACCCGCGCGCCTCGAGGTCCAGCCGTTTCTTGCGGTGTTTCAACGGCAGCTCTATGCCGTCACAGATCAGCGGTTCCCCCGCGAGCAGCGCATCTTCGGGCGCACCATGCACGGCGCGAAAGGCGTTGATCAGCCGGATGCGCGTGGCATTGCGCCAGACCAACACCGGCGAACGGGCCATCAGATCCACCTCAACCCGCTGGCCCCAGACAACGCGATCATCCTTTTTCGCCGCTTCTTCAATCATCCGTTCGAATTGCTCAAACCCCAGATCAGGATCAGCCAGCGCATGGGCCAGATCAAGGATCGGGTTGCCCGCGTCCTGCCGGAAAATACGGTTCAGGTTCATCACCCGTTTCTCGGGCAGCTTTTCAAACACCATCGTGCCGGATTGGTTGACCGGTGCCAGCTGCGCGGGATCACCGAACAGCAAAAGCGTTGGGAAAATTTCCTTAAGGTCCTCGAATTGCTTGTCATCCAACATGGAGGATTCATCGATAAACCCGATATCCAAAGGTTCTTCGCGTCGTTTCCAGCCGGTGATAAAGTCGGAACCCCGCAGCCCGGCGGCAGCCAAGGCACCGGGGATGGATTTGTTGTTGGCATAAAATGCGGCAGCGCGGTCCAGCGAAATCTCGGTCAGCCCTTCAATCTCCGGGCGCTCCCCGTTGCCCGCCAGCCATTCGGCGATACGTTCATATTCGGGGTCATAAACCGGTGTGTATAGAATGCGGTGAATGGTTGTTGCGGGCACGCCGCGCAGACGCAGAACCGAGGCCGCCTTATTGGTCGGCGCAAGGATCGCCAATGTGCGCTTGTCTTTGCGTTTTTTGCTTTCGTAATCGCCTGAAATTACCTCAACACCAGCGGCTTCCAGCGCTTTGTAGAGCTCGGCCAGCAACAGCGTCTTACCCGACCCCGCCTTGCCCGTCACCGCCATTACCTGATCCGCCCCGCCAGCGGGCGGCATCAGCAGGCTGTCGTCCAGATCAATGCCCGCGTGGCGTAACATCTCTGCCACCGCATCAAATGCGGCGGCCTGATCGTCGGAATAGGTAAGTTCAGTTGTCATGCGCCCTGTCTACGCAAGGCAGGTCAGCGGGACCAGCAAGATTGCAGCATTTCAGCCGTTTTTCCGAGCGTCCAAGCGCCGCGCATCTCGCAGGATCAAATCACAACAGCGCCGCAAACACCTGCGCTACACAACAATCAGTCCCTGACTCAAAACGCGGGCAACAGCATGTGTGGTGTTCGATGCCCCCAGTTTGAAACGGGCGCTTCCGATGTAGAGCCGCAAGGCATGTTCGGAAATCGACAGTGATACGGCAACCTGCACCCGGCTGTATCCGATGGCCAACAAGGTCATCGCATCCACTTCGCGCGGGCTCAGCGGCTGGGCAATCTCGCGGGTAGGCTTAGGCTCCAGCTCAAGCGCTTTTCGTTCAGGAAATGTGCAATCAGGATCAAATCGCGCCGATGCTCACGTGCAAAGGTTGCCCAAGCCGCATCACCACTGCTGGTGTTCCGGTTGGGTTCAGTCTTTGGACATAAAACGGCCGGCGAACCACAAAGGTGATCCGCCGGCCGGTGTTTCCAGATTGGAAGCAATCAGAGGTTATCCGCGTGCGTCCAAAGCGTCTTCCAAGGTGCGCAGGCCCGTTTTGGGGGATTGAACCAGCACCGACATATTGCCAGGCTTATGTTCATTGCGCAGCATTTTCATATGGGCTTCGGGCAGGTCATTCCAAGTAAAGACCTCCGACATGCAAGGGTCAAGTCGGCGTTCCAGCATCAGCTTGTTGGCCGATGACGCCTGTTTCAGATGGGCAAAGTGGCTGCCCTGCAAACGCTTCTGGTGCATCCACATATAGCGCACGTCGAACGTCAGGTTGAAACCCGAGGTGCCCGCACAAATCACAACCATGCCGCCCTTTTTCACAACAAAGGTGGAGACAGGGAAAGTCGCCTCGCCGGGGTGTTCAAACACCATATCGACGTTCACGCCTTTGCCGGTGATGTCCCAGATCGCCTTGCCGAACTTGCGGGCCTCTTTGAACCATTCGGCATATTCCGGTGTGTTCACCTTGGGCAACTGGCCCCAGCAATTGAAATCCTTGCGGTTCAACACGCCCTTGGCACCCAGATCCATAACAAAATCGCGTTTGCTTTCGTCAGAGATCACCCCGATGGCATTCGCGCCCGCAGTATTGATCAGCTGGATCGCATAAGATCCCAGACCGCCCGACGCGCCCCAAACCAGAACATTCTGGCCCGGCTTCAGGTCGTGCGGCTCGTGGCCGAACAACATCCGGTAAGCGGTCGCGAGTGTCAGCGTGTAACAGGCCGCCTCTTCCCATGTCAGGTGCTTGGGGCGTGGCATCAGCTGCTGCGCCTGCACATTGGTGAACTGGGCGAAAGACCCATCCGGTGTTTCATACCCCCAGATGCGCTGTGACGGTGAATACATTGGATCGCCACCGTTGCATTCCTCGTCGTCGCCATCATCCTGGTTACAGTGAATGACAACCTCATCACCGACTTTCCAGCGTTTGACCTTGTCACCAACGGCCCAGACGATGCCAGACGCATCGGAGCCTGCAATATGGAATGGCTGTTTGTGACCGTCAAACGGGCTGATCGGCTCCCCCAATGACGCCCAGACCCCGTTGTAGTTCACGCCCGCTGCCATCACGAGGACCAGCACGTCGTGGCTGTCCAGCTCTGGCACATCGACAACCTCTTGCAGCATCGCCGTGTTGGGTTCCCCGTGACGCTCACGACGGATGGTCCACGCATACATTTGTTTCGGGACATGACCCATCGGGGGCATTTCACCAACCTCATAGAGGTCCTTTTCAGGTGCGTCATACTGCGCAACGTTTGAATCGAGTGCCATGGGCGGCCTCCTATGGGTAAATCGTCTGAATTGCCGCGATGCAGAATCGCGTTGGTGTCCCCATGGAATAAGATTCACCGCGCAACAATGCAACACCAGAAGTCACTCTTTTGTAACTTTATGACCCAGCAGGTGCAGAAAATCCTTTTGCGCGCGCAGCATCCGCCTGAAAATAATGGGCAATCGAATTGGCATAAAAGCGCAGGATCGCCTGTTTGCCCTCGATCACATGCCAGCCGCCATCACGTTCTTCGATCAGTTTGCGATTGACCAACCCTTCAATCGCCCGCGAAATCTCAAGCGGACGGTCAGCGGCGTCTACAACACGGTAGTCTTCGGGCACAGCGTCGAACAATGCCGCTGCTTGCTTGCGCAGAGCGGTGTCCTCGATGCCCTGTTCCCCCAGCAGCACATGACAGACCGCTGGCACAGCGAGGATCGGCATCACGCCGGCAATCCGGCCCATCAAGTCATGAGACAGTGTTTCAACCTGCACCTGCGCCCCCGCCTCCCGCAGCGACAGGGGCGTGCCAAAGGTCACGGCGGCGGTCCCGAAACGGGTTTCCTGAAAGGTAACCTTTTGCCAAAGCTTGCGCAGTACAAAGCCCACAACAACAGAAATCCGCGCCCCGAACCGCCGGTCGCCGCGTTCATGGGCGGCGATTAAAACAATATCCTCCAGCACCCGATCATAGTTGATCGCCACAGGCACAAACACCACATCGCGCCCGCCCTCCGGGTCAAATCCCTCCACCAGATAGGACATCAACCCCATTTTGGGCTTTTGCAGCTTACCGGTCAGGCTCAGCCCGCCTTCCGGGTAAAACGCCTGATTGACCCCGCCGGCGGTTGCCATCTGCACATAACGCGCCAGAACCTTGCGATAGAGCGCGCCGCGCGCACGGCGCCGGATAAAATATGCCCCCAGCGATTTGATCAGCCAGCTAAGCGGCCAGACCTGCGCCCATTCGCCCACAGCGTAAGACAACGCAGAATCGCGTGCCGCCAGATAGGTCACCAGCACGTAATCCATATTGCTGCGGTGGTTCATTACGAAGACAACCGTGGCATCCTTTGGGATCCCGCTCAGAATGCGGTCATTCACATCTGAACGTTCAATCCGGTAGACAAAATTCGCAAGTAGCCGTGTCAGCCGGATGGCAAAGCTGAAATAGGCGAAGGCAGAAAAACTCGGCACGATCTCGCGCGCATAATCACGAGCCTTTTCAAACGCGACATTTTCCGGCACACCATTTTCCCGTGCGTAATTCACAATCTCACGGGTGACGTCAGGATCATAGATCAAACGCTGGATCATGTCATAGCGCCGCGCCAGCTTGAACGGTTCGATGGGGCGTTTCAGCCGCGTGTTCAGCCGTTTAACCGCTTTTTCCAACCGCCGCCGAAAGAACCAACGCACAGAGGGCAACAGAAAATGGCTAAGTGCCGTGACCGCTGCGAAGAGCATGATCAGCACAAAAAGCCACAGGGGAAGTTGCACGGTCTGTGTCATGGGCGCACCCTTGCAGTGTCAGAGGCCAAGAACAATATAGGAAGTGTCGGATAAAGGATGCAGCCAGTGGATTTCACCGTCACAAAAGGATTTTCAGACCATGAGCGTGCGCAGATTGCGGCGCTCTACTGGGAGGCATTTACCCAGAAGCTGCACCATGTCCTTGGGCCGGAAGACAAGGCGCTGCAGTTCATCGCCGCCCATCTGCACCCAGACTTCGCCTTGATCGCCCGTGATACAGAGGGGCAGATCCTTGGCGTCGCGGGTTTCAAGACACAGCAAGGTGCCCTGATCGGTGGCTCCCTGCGCGACATCGCCGAGACCTATGGCTGGTTATCCGCCTGCTGGCGTGCACCACTTCTGGCGCTGGTCGAAAGGGATCTGGCCGAAGGTGTCTTGTTGATGGACGGCATCTGCGTCTCTGCGCAGGCGCGTGGTATGGGGCTTGGCACCGCCCTGCTGGACGCGATCAAACAAGAAGCCGCGACACAGGGGCTGAATGCTGTCCGGCTGGATGTGATCAACACCAATCCACGTGCCCGCGCATTGTACCAGCGCGAGGGGTTCAGGGAGATTGGTCAGGAAAACCTTGGCCCGTTCAAATACGTTTTTGGCTTCGACAGCAGCACCCAAATGCTTTGTCCTATTGCACCGGTGCCTTGAACGACGCCAGCAGATCGGACATCGCACTTCGATCAACAGCGATGATGCCACGGCGCGGCCGGTCAAGATCGACGATGAGAAAGACCAAAAGCACAATCAGCGTCAGCATCAGATACACCGGGGTGGCCGGTTTCGTGCCATTCACGCCCGATGAGAACCCCAGCATCGCACCGGACAGGATAAAGGTCACAAACAACATGATCAGCACAACCTCTGGCACATGCCGGTCAAGAGCCGCATTGCGCGAGGCAAGCGCGTCGATCATATCGTTCAACGCATTGGTCAGGGAAACCGCCGCCGGCCCGCCGGGATCACGGGCATTGGCCGCCGCGATGGACCAGATCTGTGCAAAGGTCTCCTCGGCATTGGCGGTAAAGGCATCGCGCTTACGGTGCTGATCGGCCGAAACATCCCCAGCTTCAACGCGCAGCCGGGTATATTTCAACAGGCTGACCTTGGCTTGGGTTTTTGCCGCGCCTTCAAGAAACTCCAGGCGCAACCAGGCTGTTCCAATCGCATTTGCCTCTGCCACAACTGAGCTTGAGCGCGCATCGTGGCGCGACAGGGACAGCGAGAAGGTGAACCCCAGCAGCAAGGCCAACAGGCCCAGCAGGGACCCCTGAACCGCCGTCGATTGCGCGCGGGTCTGTTCGGTTTCTACGTTTTGCCGGCGGAATCCAATGTGATATCCCAACCAGGTGGCCAGCAGCATTGCAATCAACAGGCCACCGGCAATCAGTGGCGTAGGAATATCATACATCAGCTCTTTCGGTTCCATGAAAGCATCCAAGAACGGAAGTGTTGCAGTCCCCTATGCCGCCGCTTGCCTTGCGTCAATTATCATCGCACCATGCCGCAACGCAGCGAATTGACATTGGCATAAAATGTCCCGTACATAACAAAACACGCAAGATTATTGCCCAACCGATTCAGGGAGCCCCCCATGTCCGCGCAAAACAAAGACCGTCCATGGCTGATCCGCACCTACGCGGGCCACTCCACCGCAGAAGCGTCAAATGCGCTTTACCGATCCAATCTGGCGAAAGGGCAAACCGGTCTGTCGGTCGCTTTCGATTTGCCGACACAGACCGGATATGACAGCGACCACATCCTGTCGCGCGGCGAAGTCGGTAAGGTCGGTGTGCCGGTCAGCCATCTGGGCGATATGCGCATGCTATTCCGCGATATCCCGCTGGAGCAGATGAATACCTCCATGACGATTAATGCCACGGCACCTTGGTTGCTGGCCCTCTATATTGCTGTGGCCGAGGAACAGGGTGCGGATATTTCCGCCCTCAATGGCACCGTGCAAAATGATCTGATCAAGGAATACCTGTCGCGCGGCACCTATATTTGCCCGCCTGCCCCTTCGCTCAAAATGATCGCGGATGTGGCCGAATATTGTTACACGCATGTGCCGAAATGGAACCCGATGAATGTTTGTTCCTATCACCTGCAAGAGGCCGGTGCGACGCCGGAGCAGGAATTGGCTTTCGCCTTGGCAACGGCCACTGCGGTGCTGGACCAATTACGTCCGCGCGTAGATGAAAAGGACTTTCCTGCATTGGTGGGACGTATTTCATTTTTCGTAAATGCCGGTATCCGTTTTGTCACCGAAATGTGCAAAATGCGCGCCTTTGTCGATTTGTGGGATGAAATCTGCCTTGAACGCTACGATGTTGAGGACAGCAAATACCGCCGATTCCGCTACGGGGTGCAGGTCAATTCGCTGGGCCTGACCGAGCAACAGCCAGAAAACAACGTCTACCGTATTCTGATCGAGATGCTGGCCGTGACCCTGTCGAAGAAAGCCCGCGCCCGCGCCGTGCAATTGCCCGCATGGAACGAGGCGCTTGGACTGCCGCGTCCATGGGATCAGCAATGGTCGATGCGGATGCAGCAAATTCTGGCGTATGAAACCGACTTGCTGGAATTTGATGACCTGTTTGATGGCAATCCGGCGGTTGATAAAAAGGTCGAGGAATTAAAAGCCGGGGCGCGTGCCGAATTGGCATTACTGGATGGCATGGGCGGCGCAATTGATGCCATTGACTATATGAAGGGCCGTCTGGTCGAAAGTAATTCCGACCGTCTGGGCCGTATCGAAGCGGGTGAAACCGTGGTTGTCGGTGTGAATAAATGGCAGCAAGGGGAACCCTCCCCGTTGATGACAGGCGATGGCGGCATCATGGTTGTCGACCCGGCAGTCGAAGCGGAGCAGATTGGCCGTCTCAACGCGTGGCGCGCTGAACGCAACGAGGGAGAGGTCAACGCCGCCCTTGCGGACCTGCGCGCCGCTGCTGCGGAAGGGCGCAATGTGATGCCCGCCTCTGTGGCCGCTGCCAAGGCGGGCGTGACCACTGGCGAGTGGGCGGCACAAATGCGAGCTGTGCATGGTGAATACCGTGGGCCAACGGGTGTCGCAAAAGGACAATCCAACAAGACCGAAGGTCTGGACGATCTACGCGCTGCGGTAGATGCGGTGAGCGACAAGCTGGGTCGTCGCTTGAAATTCCTTGTCGGCAAACCAGGACTTGATGGTCATTCAAACGGCGCCGAACAGATTGCTGTGCGCGCGCGTGATTGCGGCATGGACATCGCCTATGAGGGTATTCGCCTGACCCCTTCGGAAATCATTCAGGCGGCCCGTGAGGACGCGGCGCATGTTGTCGGGCTGTCAATCTTATCCGGCTCTCATATCCCTTTGGTGGAAGATCTTATTACCCAGATGCGCAGCGCGGGGTTGGGTCATATTCCGGTTATCGTCGGCGGCATCATTCCTGACGACGATGCAGCGCGGTTGATCTCAATGGGAGTCGCGCGTGTCTATACGCCAAAGGATTTTGAATTGAACATGATAATGCAGGATATCATCACCCTGGCCGACCCTACGGCCGTCGCCGCGGAATAAATTGACACAAATCCTCTCTTTTCTTTGATTATGAATTGGTTAACTCCTTTTCACATAAGTTGTGAAAAAAGGGGTTTACCTGTGCATATCGAACTTAAATCAATGACCCGTAAAGAGCTGGAGAAACATCTTAAAGATGTGCAGAAGGCATTAAAGACCGCAAGGGCCCGCGACCAACGCGAGGCCTTAAAAGCCGCCGAAAAGGCCGCTGCTGAATTTGGTTTCTCGCTTGATCAATTGTCCAGCGACGCACCCAAGGCACGCAAAGCAACTAAAGGCAAAGCCCCGAAAAAAAAGGTTAAATCAAAACCGATGTATGCCAATCCGGCGGATAAAGGCCAGACCTGGACCGGCAAGGGACGCCAGCCCAATTGGTATCGTGAAGCCATGGCAAATGGGGTTTCACCAGAAACCCTGAAAATCTGAGATAAACCTGCCCGATATTGGAACCTTACCGGTGGTTGTTTTCGGTAAGGGGCCAATTCGGCGTTTTTCTCGCAAGGTATTGATTCGTATGATACCTTTTCCTTGAAAAATCACTCAACCTATTGCGCGCATTACTATCGCGCTGCGCACGTATTGCGGGTCGCATTGCATTTCTTATTGATGCCGCCGCGCACAAATGCACTTAGTTGGCAAACAAATTAGGAGCCTCCAATGACCGTCCATATCGGTGCCGCCCCCGGCGAAATTGCCCAGACCGTTCTGATGCCCGGCGATCCCTATCGCGCAAAATGGGCCGCCGAGACGTTTCTGAAAGACGCCAAACTGGTGAATGAAGTGCGTGGAATGCTGGGGTTCACCGGCACATGGAACGGCAATCCAGTGACCATTCAAGGCTCCGGTATGGGCATGCCTTCGCTGTCGATTTACGCCAATGAATTGATCAGCGAATACGATGTGCAGACGCTTATTCGCATCGGGTCCTGCGGTGGGATGCAGCCCCATGTGGGAATTCGCGATGTCATTGTCGCCATGACAGCCAGCACAATCACTTCACCCTCCTCTGGTATTTTCCGCGAACTTAACTTCGCGCCCACGGCGGATTGGTCGCTATTGCGCGCAGCTGTTGCAGCTGCTGAGGCGCGGGGCACTAAAACCCATGTCGGCGGCATCTATTCATCGGATGTATTTTACGCCGAACGCAAAGATCTGGACGAACAGATGGTGCGCCACGGTATTCTGGGCGTCGAAATGGAAGCGGCAGAACTTTACACGCTGGCGGCTCGCTATGGCCGGCGCGCATTGGCGGTGCTTACAGTATCGGACCATTTGCAAACCGGCGAGGCGCTGCCGTCAGAGGATCGCGAAAAGACCTTTGGCGATATGGTTGAAATCGCGCTTGAGGCTGCTTTTTCCTGAGGTTCAAAGCCCGTGCGTGCGATCATAGCCATTCACATGATTGTCTGCGCGGGCTTTTAAGACGTCCAATTCCGGGGCAAATACCTCTACCAGCAGCGGGTAACAGCGGGCCACATCCGATGAATGCTCTGCCGAGCAATCCCCACCGGGACAGGCGCTAAGCGCGCCCAGCAAATCAATCTCAGCAAAGAACTCAAGATAATCACCCGGGCGCACGGGGCTGGCTTTCATAAAGTATTGGCCGGTATCGCGGGTAAAGCCTGTGCACATAAAGACATTTAACACATCGTGCACATGTGGCTCCGCTTCTGCCAATGGCACATCCAGATGTGCCGCCAAGGCGCGGGTCAAATTGGAATGACAGCAATGGTGATATTGTCCGCCTTTCAACAAATGATGCGTATAGGGATCACAGCGGGTGCCGATCACATCATGCACAGAGCCGCCAAATGCGTCGATGCCATACCAATCCAGCGTATCACGGGTAATCGTGGTCATGGGGCGCAGATGCGGGAAGCTCGACCACATCTGCTGGCCCGTAGTGATATGGGTGCCATGCAGCGCACGGGTTTTGCCGGAATAGAACTTTTCGCTCAGATCCTTGGCGTTCCACAAGTTTAAGTCACCCACCTGCGCCGCCTCAACAGAGGATATCCGAAAGAAATGGCCCGCAGGTACGGTGAAGGTACTTGCATCCCGTGGCGGCACCAGCACCTCATCCGTTTTGCGTAATTCGGCGCGGGCTTGGGCATAAAGCGCCATGTCGGGCTGTGGCAATGTCTCTACCGGATAGCAGATCACCGGCTGGATAGCGCGGCGTGCCTCGGCGTCTGACGGGGTGTTTTCTGTCATGCGTTTTGTCCTGCAATGCGGCCCGAGAACAGGCAGCCGCCCAAAAATGTGCCTTCCAGCGCGTTATACCCGTGATACCCGCCACCACCGAAGCCACAGACCTCTCCCGCAGCATAAAGCCCGGGCATCACTGTCCCGTCAGGCGTTAAAACGCGGCCCTCGATATCCGTATGTAGCCCGCCAAGGGATTTGCGCGTCAGGATGTTCAGACGCACGGCAATCAGCGGACCATTTTCACCCTCAAGGATCGCATGCGGTTTGGCCGTGCGGATCAGCTTGTCCCCACGGTATGCACGGGCCCCGCGAATGGCGGTGATCTGGGCGTCTTTACTGAAAGGGTTGGCCAGCTGCGCATCGCGGCTGGCAATCTGTCGCCGCAACCCTTCCAGCTCAAGCGGGTGATCTGGTGTCAGCCGGTTCATCCCCGCGACAAGGGTCTCCAGATCATCAGCAACAACAAAATCCGCACCTTTGTTTTTGAAGGCCTCAACCGCCGGTGTCGCCCCGGCACCAACCCGCGCCTTCAGCACGTCCATCCAGCCGCCATCGGTCAGATCGGGGTTTTGTTCTGACCCGGACAGGGCAAATTCCTTTTCAATGATCTTTTGCGTCAGGATGAACCACGAATGCTCGCCCGCCTGCAGGATACGTTTAAGCGTGCCCAAAGTATCAAAGCCCGGCAGGAACGGGGCTTCCATGCGCTGGCCCTTGGCGTCAAACCACATCGAGGACGGACCGGGCAGGATGCGGATGCCGTGGTTCGGCCAGATCGGGTTCCAGTTCTGCACCCCTTCGCAATAATGCCACATGCGGTCTTCGTTGATCAGCCCCGCACCCGCCGCTTTGGCAATGCCATGCATCTTGCCATCCACGTAATCGGGCACACCGGCCACCATGACCTTGGGCGGTTTGCCCAGTCGGGCCTCTGGCCAGTGTTTGCGGACAAGCGCATGATCACCGCCAACGCCGCCGGTGGTCAGAACCACGGCATCGGCGTGATGTTCAAAACTGCCTGTTACCTCGCGCGAGGTGCTTTGCCCCCGGGCCGCTGTTGAGTTTTCCAATACGTCACCGCGCACACCCGTCACGGCACCATCTGTAGTGATCAATCCTGTGACCCGATGGCGAAAAGCCAGTTTCAGCTTTCCGGCGGCAGCATATTCGGTCATCCGTTTGAGAAAAGGGGCAACAACCCCGGTGCCGGTGCCCCATGTGATGTGAAACCGTGGCACCGAATTGCCGTGCCCATGCGCCTGCGCCCCGCCCCGTTCGGCCCAGCCGACAACGGGAAACCAGCGCATCCCCAAATCAAAACACCATTGACGCATCGGGCCTGCCGCCCATTCAACAAAGCGTTCGGCATAAAGGCGCGGATTGGCATCTTCAGGACGGTCAAACTGCGCCGACCCCATCCAGTCATTCAATGCCAGTTCAGGGCTGTCCTTGATCCCCATGCGCCGTTGTTCGGGGGTGTCGACCATGAACAAACCGCCCAAAGACCAAAACGCTTGTCCGCCAAGGGATTGCGGCGCTTCCTGATCCAGCATCAGAACGCTGCGCCCGCGCAAGATCGCCTCATGGGCCGCAACCATGCCGGCAAGGCCTGCGCCTACAATGATGACGTCCGTTTGAGTATTATCCATGCGCTCTCCCCGCTTTGGTCGAGGATAGTGCCGATCCGCGCCGCTTGTCGAGAAAGACGCGGTGTCACGCCTCGGGTTTGCCGGACTGGGCCAAACACTGACGGGGCACCCCATCACTGCGGGCGGTTTCCTGACCACAGGTGATACAGTTGTAACGGATCAAGCCACCGGAGCTTTCGCGAGTGGTCTGACGCCACCGACAGCGGCGGCGGTCCTTGTTACGGTTGGCGTATATCGCCACCGCAATTACGACAATTATCAGGAATGGAAGGAAAAACACCGGCAGCCTTACTGGCGGTTCCGGCAATCACCGCACAACTGCGGGGCTGCCGGACCCTTTGGTGTGGTCAGGTCAAACGGTGCGTTCAACCATCAGTTTCTTGATCTTGGAAATGGCCAATGCCGGGTTCAACCCCTTTGGACACGTCTTGGCGCAGTTCATGATCGTGTGGCATCGGTAGAGCTTGAACGGATCCTCAAGCTCGTCCAGCCGCTCGCCTGTTGCCTCATCCCGGCTGTCAATGATCCAGCGATAGGCGTGCAGCAACGCCGCTGGCCCAAGGTAGCGGTCGCCGTTCCACCAGTAGCTGGGGCAGGATGTCGAACAGCAGGCACACATGATGCACTCGTAAAGACCGTCCAGTTTGGCGCGGTCATCCACCGACTGCTTCCATTCTTTCACAGGTGCGGGTGTTTCGGTTTCAAGCCACGGCTGGATGCTGGCGTGCTGAGCATAGAAATGTGTCAGGTCGGGGATCAAATCCTTGACCACTGGCATATGCGGCAGCGGGTAAATCTTGACCGCGCCTTTCACTTCTTCAACGCCATAAGTACAGGCCAGCGTGTTGATGCCGTCAATATTCATTGCACAGGATCCGCAAATCCCCTCACGGCAGGAACGACGGAAGGTCAGGGTTGGGTCGATTTCGTTCTTGATCTTGATCAGCGCGTCCAAAATCATCGGGCCGCAGGTGTCCATATCGACGAAATATGTATCAACCGCCGGGTTTTTGCCGTCATCGGGGTTCCAACGATAGATGTGGAATTCCCTGACATTCGTCGCGCCGGACGGTTTGGGCCAAGTCTTGCCACTTGTCATCCGCGAGTTCTTGGGGAGTGTCAGCTGAACCATGTCGCGTCTCCATCTTTCTGGGCAGGCTTGCCCGTTTCATTCGTTTTGCCACCTGCGGCAGCGATTATTCAGGCCGCGTCCTTGCGGACAAACAGCGTATTCTGTTCGGCTTGAAGGGTGGCTTCAAAGCCAAGCCCCTTGATCTGCGCCACCAGATCAACATCCCATTCATCCGCATGGGCCGTCTCAACAAGCATCACATCCGGCAACCATCCGGCCGCATCCAGAAGCGGGCCAAGGGCCGCCACCTCTGCACCTTCAACATCGATCTTCAGCACGGAAACATCATAGTTTTCCGCACCATGGATGAAATCCAGCAAGGGGCGCACCGGCACCAATGTCGCCCCATCCTGCCCCGCCTTGATCGGCATCAGCGATGCCTGCCCAAAGTTGCGTTCGCGAAAGTTCAGCATTGCCTCGCCGTCCTCACTGCCCAGCGCGCAACCTTCAATCCGCACAACCGTGCCTAGGTTGTTCAACCGCACATTATGGCCCAAACGGCCAATCATCGTAGGGTTAGGTTCAAAGGCGATGACACGGCTGTCCGGCCCTGCGGCAAAGGCCAGCGGGATGGTATAAGCCCCAGAGTTCGCACCGATATCCAGCACAAAGGCGTTTCGCCCTTCGACAACTTCGGTCAGTGCCATCAACGATTTCACCTCTGGCGGGTGGCCGTCACGCCAGATCATCCTGTCGGTGAAATTGTCGCGCGGATCCACATACATGCGCATGCCGGCAAATTCGATTTCCTCGGGCGGCAGGATCGGCACCAGTTTTCGACGGGTGGGGCGGTCCGCCGCGCGGAATACAGAACGCAACCGCTCTGACAGCAGGGCCGCCTCTGTCGGGTTGGGGGTGGGATTGTGCTTTGTGCTCATGATCAAATGATACCGCTGCTGAGTGCGGAGGTTTGCAGGCATTGCACCGTTTCAGGGCGTGACAAGACCGTGCGCACCGTTGCAACCGTCTGGTCATCTACGCCCAGCACCGCCGCTCTGGCAAAATCGCGAATTTCCAAGGCAGAGGAATTGTCGATGATGCAATCGGTAAACGGTGTGATCAATTCCTTGGGGACCTGAGGAAAGCGGGTCGCAAGGGTTTCGGTCACCACCCCTTTGGCCCCCTGCCGCGCAGTTGTATCCACCGCCTGCTGCACAGGGGCACAGGCGGTCAGAAACAACAACACTATGGCTGCAAATGCCCTCATGTCACTGCACAACCATCAGTCGATTGGTCTGCCGTCGACACAGTAAAGCGTGCCACGGTACATGCCGTTGAACTTTGGCGGGCAGCCGGGCACGGTATACCGCACGGTGCTGCGCACCCGCTTGGGTTGGCTGCCGTTGCTGCGATCCTTTGGGTAATATTGCTTTGTCGGGCGCACCGCCACTTCGCCAACATAGCCTTTGGCCCCGACATAAGCGTCGCTATGACCGTCGGCCTGCACCGCCATTGGCAAAGCCGAAGCCAGTGCGACAACAGCCGCCAGCGTCTGTGTTTTCAACAGAATCCCCATCAATAGACCCTCGCTTTTGGCGCGATCTTTTTCAGGTCGATCCCGCCCTCTTTTTCCTGCGTCAATGGCTTGAGCTGTACACCGCGATAGCCCAGTGTCGCATCATTGCCGTCGAACCACGTCAGGGAATGCTTGCGCCAGTTCTTATCGTCGCGATCCGGGTAATCCTCATGGGCATGCGCCCCACGGCTTTCCTTACGTGCAGCAGCGGCGGTGATTGTCGCCGTTGCGTTCGGCATTAGATTGGTCAGCTCAAGCGTTTCCATCAGATCAGAATTCCAAACCAACGATTTGTCCGTGACATGCAGGTCGTTCAGCTTGGCTGCGACACCCTTCATCTTCTCTTCACCCTCGGCCAGCGTCTTGTCAGTACGGAAAACAGCGGCGTCGGCCTGCATGGTTTTCTGCATCTCAAGGCGCAGGTCTGCTGTCGGGATCTGACCCTTGGCGTAGCGCAGCCCGTCAAACCGATCAAACGCCGCTTCAACCGAGGCTTTGTTCGGCGTTGGCACCGCGGTTTTCAGGTCGACAATTTCCGCCGCGCGGATCGCAGCGGCACGGCCAAAGACCACAAGGTCGATCAAGCTGTTGGAGCCCAGACGGTTCGCCCCATGTACAGAGGCACAACCGGCCTCGCCCACGGCCATCAGGCCCGGTGACACCTTGTCCGGGTCATCATCCGTCGGGGCCAGAACTTCTCCCCAATAGTTGGTTGGGATGCCGCCCATGTTGTAGTGAACAGTCGGCAGTACAGGAATTGGTTCCTTGGTCAGGTCGACACCCGCAAAGATGCGCGCGCTTTCCGAAATGCCCGGCAGGCGCAGGTCAAGTGTTTCCGGCGGCAAGTGATTCAGGTGCAAGTGGATGTGGTCCTTGTTCTCGCCCACACCGCGCCCTTCGCGGATTTCCATTGTCATACAGCGGCTTACCACATCACGTGACGCCAGATCCTTATATGTCGGCGCATAGCGCTCCATGAACCTCTCACCTTCGGAGTTGGTGAGGTACCCGCCCTCGCCCCGTGCCCCTTCGGTGATCAGACAGCCGGCACCGTAAATCCCGGTAGGGTGGAATTGCACAAATTCCATATCCTGCAATGGCAGCCCCGCCCGTGCGGTCATGCCGCCGCCGTCGCCGGTGCAGGTATGCGCAGAAGTGGCCGAGAAATAAGCGCGACCATAGCCGCCCGTGGCCAGCACAACCATCTTGGCGCTGAACAGGTGCATGGTGCCGTCATCCAGTTTCCAGCACAGAACGCCCTGACAGACGCCATCGTCGGACATGATCAGATCAATGGCGAAATATTCGATGTAGAATTCCGCGTTGTTCTTCAACGACTGGCCGTAAAGCGTGTGCAGAATGGCGTGACCGGTGCGATCCGCCGCGGCACAGGTGCGCTGCACCGGCGGGCCTTCGCCAAATTCGGTGGTGTGACCACCAAAGGGGCGCTGGTAAATCTTGCCCTCCTCGGTGCGCGAAAATGGCACGCCGTAATGCTCAAGCTCGTAAACTGCCTTGGGGGCCTCGCGCGCCAGATACTCCATCGCATCCGTGTCACCCAACCAGTCCGACCCTTTGACCGTGTCATACATATGCCACTGCCAGTTATCGGGGCCCATGTTGGACAGCGAGGCGGCGATGCCACCCTGTGCCGCAACAGTGTGAGAGCGGGTCGGGAATACTTTGGACACACAGGCGGTACGCAACCCCTGCTCTGCCATCCCCAATGTTGCGCGCAGGCCAGCCCCGCCAGCGCCCACAACAACCACGTCATATTCGTGGGTTTCATACTCATATGCGGCCATATCGGTCTTCCTTCGGGAAATAGTTGGTCAGTGCGCCAGAATTACAATGCCAGTCGGGCAATGGCGAAGATGCCAACCGCCGCTGCGCCGTAACTGAGGCAGGTCACCAGAATAAGCGCGACTTTCTGTGCGGTCCCATGCACATAGTCTTCGATCATGGTCTGCGCACCGTCGTTGAAATGCTTGAATCCAACAGCCAGCGTCAGCGCCGCGATGATCGCGGGTGCCGGGCGGCTGTAATAGGCGATGATTTCCTCATAGGTGCCGCCAAGGGCCGCGCCAAAGGTAAAGACAAACAGCGGGATCAGGATCAGCAATGCCACCGCGCTGACCTTCATCGACCAGAAATGTGCGGTGCCGGTCTTTGCAGAACCAAGCCCCTGGGCGCGTTTACGATCTGTCAAATATGCCATGTGAATGCTCCCTTACACGATCAATGCGGTGAGGATGGTCAAGATGACCGATCCACCAAGACAGGCCCAGCCCAGCTTTTCCGCTGTTGGGATATCCATCGCATGACCGTTGTCCCAGATCAGGTGCCGGATCCCGGCCAACGTGTGATACCACAGGCCAAGCAGTGAAAAGAACATCACCAGATCGCCAAACCAGCTGGTCACAAAGCCGTTTGCGATTGCGAAATATTCGGGTGAACTGGCTGCGGCCAGAAACCACCAAACGATCATCAGGGCGGCGACCAGCATCGCGTTGCCCGTGATCCGCGTCAGGATCGACGTCATCGAAGTAAGTTGCGGACGGTAAATCGTCAGATGTGGCGACAGGGGACGATTGCCCCGGTTTACATCGGCCATGGCACAGGTCCTTTAAGGTGGCTACAGAAAGAGTGGCTGTATATTTTCATTCATTGCAATAACTCATAGCGGTTTTTGCGGCAGTGTCACGGGGGTCGATGCATTTGGCCCGGTGTTTCGCTGACAATTCTGCGCAAAATCAGGGCAATATCCGTTGGGAAGCGCGTTTGTGATCACAGCTGAAAGAAGTGTGATCACATTTACCGGGAGGGACCAACCGACTCAGTTGTTTCGTGGTTTCACGTTGCAGCTTGCGCCGAATTTGCGCCGGGTAGTCCATGAACCCATGGGCGCTGACGACAAAGGCCCCTTCACCTTCGATCAGGTTTTCAAAGAAATAGGCGGTCAGATCTCCCCCCTCCTCTTCAATCGCCAAGGCGTTGACGGTGATCCCGGCCCGGCGCAGGGCTAGGCGCATGTCTTGCGGCGGCGGACCTTCGTTTGATCGCCCATCACCGGAAACATCGATGACCCTGCGGTCACATTGCATTTTGGTATCCAGCGTCTCGAAACTGGCAAGCGCCAGCGCCAAAGCCTCACCAATCGCCGTCGAATAATTGCGCCACGGGCGCGGCACCGCCTCGATCACTTCCGCCAAACGGTACACGTCATCCACGGTTTTCACCGGTGTCCAGGGCACCGATTGTTCCTGACGTGATGCGCCTGACCACTGGATCAGACTGATCTGTGCCTGTTGGTCAATCAAGGCGTCCACCACAATGCCATCACGCAGGGCGGCGGCCAACCCATCCATCTGGATACGGTATTCCTGTTGGTCAACCGACCCCGACACATCCACAGCCAGCACCAATGCCAGCCCGCAGGCAAGCACGGGCGCGGGCATCATGGCCAGAAACAGGAACAACAGCAGAGGCATGGCGTAAGCTTAGGTCAGCTCGCCAGCCCGCGCACCTCTCTTTTCCGCGAGCGGGTGACGGGGGCGACCGTTCACAGCGCCCCGCCAAAAGAAAAACGCGCCCCGATGGGACGCGTTTGGCAGTCATACATTTGACTATTGTTTAGCTCAGGCTGTCGTCGATGCCTTTGCAAGCGTCAACCAAGCCTTTGACCGCGTTGACAGAATTGTCGAACATGGACTGTTCGTCCTTGTTCATTTCAATCTCGACCACACGCTCAACACCGCCAGCGCCAATCACCGTCGGCACACCAACATAGAAACCGTCCAGACCATAGGCACCATCCACATAGGCCGCACAAGGCAGGACGCGCTTTTGATCTTTCAAATAGCTTTCCGCCATTTCGATTGCGGATGTTGCAGGTGCATAAAACGCAGAACCGGTTTTCAGCAGGCCAACAATCTCGGCACCGCCATCACGGGTGCGCTGCACGATCGCGTCCAGTTTTTCCTGGCTTGTCCAACCCATTTTCACCAGATCCGGCAATGGGATACCCGCAACCGTGGAATAACGCACCAGCGGCACCATCGTGTCACCATGGCCACCCAGAACAAATGCGGTAACGTCTTTCATCGACACTTTGAATTCATCCGCAAGGAAGTGGCGGAAACGCGCGGAATCCAGAACACCCGCCATGCCGCAGACTTTTTCATGTGGCAGACCGGAGAATTCGCGCAGCGCCCAGACCATCGCGTCCAGCGGGTTGGTGATGCAGATCACAAATGCGTTTGGCGCATGGGCTGCGATGCCTTCACCAACAGATTTCATCACTTTCAGGTTGATGCCCAGCAGGTCGTCGCGGCTCATCCCCGGTTTACGAGCAACACCAGCGGTCACGATGCAAACATCTGCACCGGCGATATCCGCGTAATCCTGTGTGCCCGACATGTTGGCATCAAACTTGGCAGATGGGCCCGATTCGGCGATGTCCAGGGCCTTGCCCTGTGGCACACCGTCGGCGATGTCGAACATCACCACGTCGCCCAGTTCCTTGATGGCTGCAAGATGCGCAAGCGTGCCACCGATTTGCCCGGCGCCGATTAGCGCGATTTTGGCTCTGGCCATGATAAGTCTCCGTGAGGGTTAATTTGCCGCCGAGATAACGAAATGCGCAGCAGCCTGCAAGTTGCGTGGTTTTCCTACCGTGTAGGACAGCAGAGAGTTTACCGGATTTGATCCGCTCTCGAAACACCAAAGGCCACCGAAACCGGTGGCCTTTGACAGTAACTATCAAAATTTTGACGCTTATCCTTGGTATTCAGGCAGCGCTTCCAGTTTTTCCTCTGTGCTGTCGATGTAGAAACGATACTCGTCGCCATCAACACCTTTCAGGATCTGGATTTTCTCAAAGCTTACGGCAACCGGCTTTTCGCCAAGACCAAGGAAGCCACCGACGTTGATCACGGCCTCAGAAATTTTGCCATCGTCGTTCAGCAACAATTCGCCGATTTCACCGACGGTTTCGTCGTTGGCACCATAAACATATGCGCCCTGCAGTTTGTCCGCGGTCAGCTGTTCAACTTCCACCGCTTCGATCTCTGCATACCCTTCACGCTCCATCACCGGACGGACCAGCGCAAGATCACCGTGCATCTCTGGATCTGTGGCAACCTTTGCTTCGTCCATGTTTTTCTCCGCCATGGCTTTCTCATCATCCATGTCTGCTTCGAAAACCGGGGCGTTCTCCAACACTTCCTTGGATGTTGTCACAACCAGAAAACGGTCGTCGGCGTCGTCTTTTTCCTGTACGACCTTGATGGCGTCCATAGAGACGGTCACATCACGTTCGCCAAGTCCCAGGAAACCACCAACGCCAAGGACAACCGCACGGATTTCACCGTCTTTGCTGACGATGATGTCGTTGATCTCGCCGATGTCGTCCCATTCCGTTTCGCCGCCATCGTTGATCATGAAACCATCTTCGATTTGGGTCTCGCTGTTGTAGATGCGCATGCCGATCAGATCGGATGCAAAGAAGTCACCCTGCTCGAATTGTACCGTGCCGAAATTGGCGGCATGTGCGTCGGCAAATGCTGGGGTGGAAAAAGCCAAAAGGGCTGCTGTCGTGCTCAGAAAGCGTTTCATAACTGGTACTCCATTTTATCCTGGATGATTATCATCCGTCTGCCCTAACAACGCGGTGTCGTGGAATTCGTTCCAAGAATTTTCAACAAAATGTGTATGGTTTAATATTTGACATAAGCATCTATAAACTATGACATATCACCCTATAATCTATGACATGTTAGAGCTTGATTTATTCTTCTTCTGCGTCGCTGGCCCGGCTGTGATTTTTGCAGGTGTTTCCAAGGCGGGCTTTGGGTCGGGGGCCGCTTTTGCAGCGGCATCAGTCCTTGCGTTGGTGGTTCCCCCCGAGCTGGCCTTGGGAATCATGTTGCCCTTGCTGATGCTGATCGACGTTAGCTCTTTAAAACCGTACTGGGGCAAGTGGCATGCGCAGGATGCCAGATTGCTGATCCTCGGCGGATTGCCAGGCATTCTGGCCGGAATCCTGCTCTACCGTGTGGCCTCTGCTGATCTGCTGCGGCTGCTGATTGGTGTGGTGTCCGTGGCATTTGTCCTATGGCAGCTGGCGCTTGCGACGGGTGTGGTGCGGCTGGCAAAATCGCGGATGCCGGATGGGGCTGGCCTGTGGTTTGGTGCCATCACAGGGTTCACCACATTTATCAGCCACGCAGGTGGACCACCGGCGGCTTTCTTTCTGCTCAGCCGCGGCCTGAACAAGACGCAATTTCAGGCTACAACAGTGGTGGTTTTCTGGGCGCTGAACATCGTCAAATTTATTCCCTATGCGGTGCTTGGCATGTTCACAGCCCAGACATTTCTGGCCAATCTGCTACTGGCACCCTTTGCCCTTTTGGGCACATGGCTAGGGGTGCGGGCGCATGTTCTGGTCCCGGAACGCCTGTTTTTCGGGGCGACATATGTTTTGCTGCTGCTGACTGGGGGCAAGCTGATCTGGGACGGGCTGACCTGAGGTTGCAAAAAGGCGGGCACATTGGCCCGCCTGATTGATGTTATTTGTCCTGAAAACTCTCACCCTGATAGGGTCGCGTTAGCGGCGTCGCCTAGGCGTCATTGCCATTGGCAGGCAGAACGTCAGCTACTGTTTCAAAAGATTGCCCCGATGCCACCAGGCAGGTCAGCCCCCCGGGCGAGGTTACGGTGATCGTCCAGCTGCCCGTCTCCTGAGAGGCATATACCTCCACCATGGCGTTGTTGGACCCCAGACCAACCGATTGCCGCGTCTCGCCGTAGCCTTCTGCCAACCGGTCCATGACCGCGTCACGTGGTGCGCAATTGCGACCGTTCTGCGCGGCCACATCCGTTGTGGTTGCCAGATACAGGGCTGCCGCAATCGTCAATCCGCCCAGCTTGAGTAGTTTCCCAATTCTATTCATCCTATGTGCCTTCATTCGAAAGGCCGCACCCAAAGGTCCTCGGACCAACTCCGGATTTTTCCGGCGGGACCAGGGTGGCCCAGGTTATGATCTCTCCGCGCCCCCTAGCCGCATATGTCCGACGGTCTTGCCGGAACGGCTCTCCCCAATGGGTGCGATGGCTGTCACCTTGCTGTGGAGGGTTGAAGCATTGGTTAATGCAATGTCCCGCAGCACGAAAAAGATGCGCAAATTTTGATCATTGCTGCATTGCGGCGCGATTTCGGTTGAACTATTCCGAAAAAAATGGCCCCTTGCGCGCAACATTATGACCCAACCGGAGTTCACCCATGTCCAAAATCACCCGCCCGCTACGCTCTGTCCTCTATATACCCGGCTCCAAGGACCGCGCCCTCGAAAAGGCCCGAAGCCTTGCCTGTGATGCGATCATCTTTGATCTGGAAGATGCAGTCACCCCTGAGGAAAAGCCCGCCGCGCGCGCCACATTGGCTGCCGCGCTCACGACCGGTGGCTATGGCAACCGGCTCAAGGTGATCCGCATCAACGGGCTTGATACCCCTTGGGGGGCCGAAGATGCGGCTGCTGCGGCAAAAATGGGTGCGGATGCGATTCTTTTGCCCAAGGTCGGCAGCCCGGCAGATCTGGATGCGCTGGCCAAGATTGTTGGCGATATCCCGCTCTGGGCGATGATGGAAACCCCCGGCGCGATGCTGAACGCTGCGGCGATTGCAGCGCATGGGCAGTTGCAGGCCATGGTGATGGGCACCAATGATCTGGCCAAGGACCTGCAAATCCGGTTCCGCGCCGACCGCTTGCCGATGATGGCGGGGCTTGGCCTGTGTCTGCTGGCAGCCAAGGCGCATGAATGTGCGATCATTGATGGTGTCTATAACGCCTTCAAAGATGATGACGGTCTTAAGGTCGAATGTGATCAGGGCCGCGACATGGGGTTTGACGGTAAAACTCTGATCCATCCCGCACAGCTGGAAGTGGCCAATGCCGCTTTCTCTCCTTCAGACGAAGAGGTCGATCTGGCCCGCCGCCAGATTGCCGCCTTTGACGAAACCGAAGCTGCGGGCCAAGGGGTTGCAGTGGTGGATGGCAAGATCGTGGAGAACCTGCATGTTGCCACCGCACGGGAAACTCTGGCAAAGCTGGAGGCGATTGCAGCCCTGAACGCGGAGTGAATACATGTTATTATTGATCATCGGCCTGGTCCTTTGGATCGGCGCACATTGGTTCAAACGTCTGAAACCCGACGCCCGCAGCGCACTGGGTATGCCCGGTAAAGGGATTATTGCTGTGCTTATCCTGGCAGCATTGGCGCTGATGATCATCGGTTATCGGATGGCCGCCTTTGTGCCTGTATGGCAGCCGCCCCTGTTCCTCACACATATTAACAATCTGATGATGGTGCTGGCGCTTTGGGTCTATGGATCCTCCGCCGCGAAAGGGGCCAAAGCATGGCCCGCCTATAAAACACGCCACCCGCAGCTACTGGCGGTTAAGATCTGGGCCGCGGCCCATCTGCTGGTGAACGGTGATCTTGCCTCGATTATCCTGTTTGGTGGCCTGCTGGCATGGGCCGTGGGCAGTGTGATCCTGATCAACCGCGCCGAACCGGCATGGACCGCGCCCGCACCCGCAGGCCGCGCCACCTATATCCGCCTCGCGGTCATCAGTCTCGTGATGTTCGTCCTCATCACCGCCCTCCACTTCTGGCTCGGCGTTTCGCCGTCCCCCTCCTAAGGAAACCACAATGAAACTCTATCGCTTCCTGTCGGAAGAAGACACATCCGCCTTTTGCCACAAGGTTACAGAGGCATTGAACAAGGGATGGGAGCTTTACGGCTCGCCAACCCAGACATGGGACCACAAGGCCGGCGTCATGCGCTGTGGCCAGTCGGTCGTGAAAGAGGTCGA
This sequence comes from Sulfitobacter pacificus, assembly GCF_030159975.1. NCBI lineage: Bacteria > Pseudomonadati > Pseudomonadota > Alphaproteobacteria > Rhodobacterales > Roseobacteraceae > Sulfitobacter > Sulfitobacter pacificus. The sequence continues at coordinate 520,536 of NZ_BSNL01000001.1, read as the reverse complement.
AGGCACCTATACGCCTGACACCAAACTGGGGGCGCATTGATGGCCAAGACAAATTCAGGTCGCTTTTTCGAAGACTATACCGTTGGCGAAACCCTGCATCATGCGGTACCGCGCACCGTTAAAATGGGCGAGCGCGCACTTTATCATATGCTCTACCCGGCGCGGCATGCGCTCTATTCCTCAGACCAGTTTGCCCAGACCTGTGGCCTGCCGTTCAGCCCGCTGGATGATCTGATCGCCTTTCATATCGTCTTTGGCAAAACCGTGCCGGATGTATCCCTGAACGCGGTGGCCAACCTTGGCTATGCGCAGGGCCGCTGGCTGGCCCCTGTCTGGCCCGGCGATACCCTGCGCAGCCAGTCCGAAGTGATTGGTTTGAAACAAAATTCAAACGGCAAGACCGGTGTGGTTTATGTGCGCACAACTGGATTGAACCAACATGATGAACCGGTGTTGGAATATGTCCGCTGGGTGATGGTGCGCAAACGTAATCTGGATGCGCCCGCGCCCGAAACCGTGGTGCCGGACCTGCCAAAGGCGCTGAGCGCGGATCAGCTGGTGATCCCGAAAGGGTTGGACTTCACCAACTACGATTTCACCCTTGCCGGTGAAACGCACCGCTGGGGCGACTACGAGATCGGTGAACAGATTGATCATGTTGACGGGGTGACCGTCGAAGAGGCCGAACATATGATGGCAACCCGCCTTTGGCAGAATACCGCCAAAGTGCATTTCGACACCTCTGCCCGCCCGGACGGTTCCCGCCTGATCTATGGCGGCCACGTGATTTCCATGGCGCGTGCCCTGTCGTTCAACGGGCTGGCAAATGCGCAGATGATTGTCGGTCTGAATGGCGGTGCCCATGCCAACCCCTGCCTGTCCGGCGACACCATCCGCGCCTGGTCAGAGGTGATTGACAAAGCCGAGACCGATGCACCCGGCGTTGGCGCAATCCGGCTGCGTTTGGTCGCAACCAAGGGCGGTGACGCCTTTGCCCTGCGCGGGGATGATGGCAAATATCTGCCAGAGGTTCTGCTCGATCTCGACTATTGGGCTTTGATGCCGCTTTAACGGCGTATTGTAGCCCGGCGTGGCGCGTTTCCATACCTGAAACGTCAGACGCGTTATTCCAAGGAGACGAGGCCGCGATTCCACTTTGCGGCCTCAACATGACCCAGCTTTCAGGCCATGTGGCGCAGGTATTTCCTTGCCACAATATTAATTTGACCGGTTTTGTGATCACACGTTTTTCCGCTGTGATCACAAATGTCGCTTTCTGCTGGCAATGCGACAAAAACTACACAAGGCTGATCCCGAACCATAAGACTCACCGGCGAGCCTGCCAGTGACTTGAACAAAACGGGACCGTTTTTCATGAACATCCACGAATATCAGGCGAAAGCCCTTCTGCGCAGCTATGGCGCACCTGTCTCTGATGGCCGCGTGGTCCTCAAGGCCGAGGACGCGAAAACCGCCGCTGGCGAAATGGACGGCCCGCTTTGGGTTGTCAAAGCGCAGATCCACGCAGGTGGCCGTGGCAAGGGCAAGTTCAAGGAAGCGGACGCAGGCGAAGCAGGCGGTGTGCGCCTTGCCAAATCGGTTGAAGAAGCGGCGCAGGAAGCCAAGAAAATGCTTGGCCGCACATTGGTTACGCATCAGACCGGCCCTGCCGGCAAGCAAGTGAACCGCATCTATATCGAAGACGGTTCTGGGATTGAAACCGAACTCTACCTCGCCCTGCTGGTGGATCGCCAAACCTCGCGCGTGTCTTTCGTCTGCTCCACCGAGGGCGGCATGGACATCGAAGAAGTCGCTGCCAACACACCTGACAAGATCCTGTCCTTCTCCGTTGATCCCGCCACTGGTTATCAGGCGTTCCACGGCCGCCGCATCGCCTTTGCGCTGGGTCTGGAAGGCAAGCAGGTTAAGCAATGTGTCGGCCTGATGGGTCTGCTGTACAAAGCATTCCTTGAGAAAGACATGGAGATGCTGGAAATCAACCCGCTGATCGTTTCTGACAGCGGTGACCTTAAGGTGCTCGACGCCAAGGTCGCATTTGACGGCAACGCCATCTATCGCCACGCCGACATTAACGAGCTGCGCGACGAGACCGAAGAAGACGCGAAAGAGCTCGAGGCGTCCAAATACGACCTCAACTACATCACCCTCGACGGCGAAATCGGCTGCATGGTGAATGGTGCGGGTCTGGCCATGGCGACCATGGACATTATCAAGCTCTATGGCTCCGAGCCTGCCAACTTCCTTGACGTTGGCGGCGGCGCGACCAAAGAGAAAGTGACCGAAGCCTTCAAGATCATCACCTCCGACCCCAAGGTCAAAGGCATTCTGGTCAACATCTTCGGCGGCATCATGCGCTGCGACGTCATCGCCGAGGGCGTTGTTGCCGCGGTGAAAGAAGTCGGCTTGAAAGTACCATTGGTTGTCCGTCTGGAAGGCACGAACGTGCAACAGGGCAAAGACATCATCAACAATTCCGGCCTCGATGTAATCGCTGCGGAAGACCTGAAAGACGGCGCACAAAAGATTGTGGCGGCGGTAAAGGGTTAGGCCCGAAACAAGGAACGCAGGGATGCCTTCGGCTCTGACAGTCGCTCATGCGCTTAGCCTTACCGCCCTGATCGGGGCGGCGGGCGGCGCTATGGCGGATCAGGCCCAACTGGCGATCACTGCTTTCAATAGCTGGTGTTTCAAGGCCGGCCAGACCGAAGCGGAGGCGCGCAAAAACATGAGCGCCGACACAGCCGCTTTTGATCTGACGTTTTGGGACGACAGCCTTGCACCACGCCCGGCCAGCGCACCACGCGGTGTCGAGCGACGTTGCGAGGTTGCTTTTGACGGGGCACATATTGACCAGGCGATCACGGCATTGCGCATGCAGATGCAAACACCGCCTGTGTTTGGCAGCAAGATACCCCTGCCCGACACGCACCTCCCTCAAGACGGCACAGCGCTGATCGAAGGGCGGGAACTTCTGCGCGGACGGGTTGCTGTGGTGCATGTGGGAACCCGCCAAAGCGCCGGTAAAGAAACAACATTTATGGCAGTGGACCGTCTTTATGACGGCCTAGGCCTTACAAATTAAGCAGACGAAGGGACGACAGAATGAAACCATTGCGCTTAACAGCAGGTGCCGCCCTGATCGCAACTTTGTCCGCCTGTGGCGGCGGTGAAACCGTGGTCCGCAACGGACCGCAAGCGGTACACCCCAGCCCCTCACAGCTGGCCCAGCGGCCCCACAAGCAGGCTGCCCCGCGAATTCAAAGCGTCCATCACATCATCATTGTGAAGACAGCAAATCCCTGCCACGAGACGCAGTCTTGCGGCCATCACACCGCGCGTTCACGCGCGAATGACGGGTCCACACCCATCATCGACTGATCCTAATCCGGCGCATTGCGCCACATTGAAACAAGACCGAATACCCAGCAAGGAAACACCATGGCCGTACTCGTCGACGAAAATACCAAAGTTATCTGTCAGGGCCTTACCGGCTCGCAAGGCACGTTCCACACCGAACAGGCCATTGCATATGGCACAAAAATGGTCGGCGGCGTGACCCCCGGCAAAGGCGGGCAATCCCATCTGGACCTGCCGGTTTTCAACTCGGTTCATGAGGCGATGCATGTCACCGAAGCAAATGCTTCCGTGATCTACGTCCCGCCTCCCTTTGCGGCGGATTCTATCCTTGAAGCCATTGACGCCGAAATGCCACTGATCGTCTGCATCACCGAAGGCATCCCGGTGCTGGACATGATGCGTGTACAACGTGCGCTGGAAGGGTCCAAATCCCGCCTGATCGGCCCCAACTGCCCCGGTGTCATCACGCCGGATGCCTGCAAAATCGGCATCATGCCCGGCCACATCCACAAACGCGGCTCTTGCGGCGTGGTGTCACGCTCCGGCACGCTGACCTATGAGGCGGTGAAACAAACATCTGATCTGGGCTATGGCCAGTCCTCTGCTGTGGGCATCGGTGGCGATCCGATTAAAGGCACAGAGCATATCGACGTGCTAGAAATGTTCCTGGCGGATGATGAGACACAGTCAATCATCATGATTGGTGAAATCGGTGGTTCTGCGGAAGAAGAAGCCGCGCAGTTCCTCGCTGACGAGAAAAAGAAAGGCCGCTGGAAACCCACCGCCGGTTTCATCGCAGGCCGCACAGCCCCTCCAGGGCGCCGCATGGGCCACGCCGGCGCGATTGTCGCAGGCGGCAAAGGTGGTGCAGAAGACAAGATCGAAGCGATGAAATCCGCGGGCATCATTGTGGCCGACAGCCCTGCCACATTGGGTGAAGCGGTTAAGGAAGCGATTGAAAAGGGCTAGATCCCCCGGGTCGGGCAGCCCTCTGTCCGACCCCTCAACATCTGAACGGGAGCGCAAAATGACCATGGACTTTCCCACCGCAGTACGCACCTGCCTGACGCAAAAATATGCGGCCTTTCAGGGGCGCGCGTCCCGATCCGAGTATTGGTGGTTTTTTCTCGCCGTGATGATCGGCTCTTTTCTTGCGCTGCTTCTGGGGCCACTTGCGTTCCTGTTCACGCTTGCCATCCTTTGTCCGGTCCTTGCCGTTGGTTTCCGCCGGCTTCAGGATACCGGACGCCCCGGCTGGTGGATCATCTTTCCCTTTGCCATTGGCGTGATCAACTCCCTGCTCATGCCCGATATGCCAACCGAGGCAGCCTATGCAGCGGGCGAGTTTCCAAGCACCGGACGGATCCTTATTTCCGGTATTCTTGGCCTCGTACAACTGGGCATCAGCCTTGTTTTCCTGTGGTGGCTTACCCGCCCATCACAACCCGAAACAAATGCATACGGCCCGCCGCCCGTTTCTCTGACCTAACCGACCTTTCCCCTGACAGCCCCGACCTTTTAATCGCTAGGTAACGCCATGACCGAACAACCTGCCAACGATCACTTCCATGCCTCCTCATTTATGGAAGGGGATAACGCCGCCTATCTGGAACAGCTTTATGCACGCTATGCGGCAGACCCTGCGTCGGTTGACGAGGCCTGGCATGTGTTTTTCGAAGCCATGGGTGACGAGCGCAAAGCAGTCGAGGCCGAAGCCGCCGGTCCCACATGGGCCCGCAACGACTGGCCGCCTGCCCCTGCCGGCGACACAATGGGCGCGTTGACAGGCATCTGGCCCGAACCCGCAGAGGCACAGGCCGCGGGCGACAAGATCAAGGCAAAGGCCGCAGAACAAGGCGTTGCAGTCAGTGACGATCAGATCAAACAGGCGGTGCTGGATTCCATCCGCGCACTGATGCTGATCCGTGCTTATCGTATCCGTGGACATCTGGCTGCTGACCTTGATCCTTTGAACATGCGCGACATGGGCGAACACCCGGAGCTGGACCCAAAGGCCTACGGCTTTAGCGATGCCGACATGGACCGCCCGATCTTCATCGACAATGTTCTGGGCCTTGAAGTGGCCACCATGAAACAGATCGTGGCCATTGTGAAATCCACCTACTGTGGCACTTTCGCGCTGCAATATATGCATATCTCGAACCCGGAAGAAGCCGGTTGGTTGAAAGAGCGGATCGAGGGTTATGGCAAGGAAATCGCTTTTACCAAAAACGGGCGCAAGGCGATCCTCAGCAAGCTGGTAGAGGCGGAAGGGTTCGAGAAGTTCCTGCATGTCAAATACATGGGCACCAAACGGTTTGGTCTGGACGGCGGCGAAAGCCTTGTTCCTGCGATGGAACAGATCATCAAACGCGGTGGCCAGTTGGGCGTCAAGGAAATCGTTATCGGCATGCCACACCGTGGCCGCCTTTCGGTCCTTGCCAATGTGATGCAAAAACCCTACCGCGCGATTTTCAACGAATTTCAGGGCGGCAGTTTCAAACCCGAGGATGTCGACGGTTCGGGTGACGTGAAGTACCACCTTGGTGCCTCCTCGGACCGCGAATTTGACGACAATACGGTGCATCTGTCACTGACAGCAAACCCATCGCATCTTGAGGCGGTGAACCCTGTGGTCATCGGTAAGGTCCGTGCCAAACAGGACCAGCGCAACGATCCTTCGCGCATCTCGGTGATGCCGGTCCTGCTCCATGGTGATGCCGCGTTCGCCGGTCAGGGCGTAGTGGCCGAATGTTTCGCCCTGTCTGGTCTGCGCGGCCATAAGACCGGCGGGACCATGCATATCGTGGTGAACAACCAGATCGGTTTCACCACTGCACCGCATTTCTCGCGCTCTTCGCCCTACCCCACCGACAATGCACTGGTGGTTGAAGCCCCGATTTTCCACGTCAACGGCGATGATCCAGAAGCGGTGGTGCATGCCGCCCGCGTCGCGACCGAGTTCCGCCAGAAGTTTCACAAGGATGTGGTGATCGACCTGATCTGCTACCGCCGCTTTGGTCACAACGAAGGCGACGAGCCGATGTTCACCAACCCGGTGATGTACAAGAAGATCAAAGGCCACAAGACCACGCTCAGCCTCTATGCTGATCGTCTGGTCAAGGACGGTCTGGTGCCCGAGGGCGAGATCGAGGACATGAAAGCCGACTTCCAGAAATTCATGAATGATGAATTTGAAGCCGGGAAAGAATACCGTCCGAACAAGGCGGATTGGCTGGATGGTAAATGGTCCCATCTGGACAAACGCGGCAAGAAATACCAGCGCGGCAAGACTGCGATCAAAAAGGAAACCCTTGCCGAGGTGGGCAAAGCGATTTGCGCAGCACCTGAGGGTTTCCCCCTGCACAAGACCGTTGGTCGTCTGCTGGACACCAAGGCCGAGATGTTCAAAACCGGCAAGGGGTTTGACTGGGCCACGGCAGAGGCATTGGCCTTCGGCTCACTTCTGACCGAAGGTTACAAGGTCCGCCTGTCGGGACAGGATTCCACCCGCGGCACGTTTAGCCAGCGTCATTCCGGTCTGGTCAATCAGGTGACCGAAGAACGCTACTATCCTTTGAACCACATCCGCGAAGGACAGGCCGATTACGAAGTCATCGACTCGATGTTGTCTGAATATGCGGTGCTGGGTTTTGAATATGGCTATTCGCTGGCCGAACCCAATGCGCTGACCCTGTGGGAGGCCCAGTTTGGCGATTTCGCCAATGGTGCCCAGATCATGTTTGACCAGTTCATCAGTTCCGGCGAAAGCAAATGGCTGCGCATGTCCGGCCTCGTCTGCCTGATGCCACATGGCTATGAGGGGCAAGGACCGGAACACTCCAGCGCGCGTCTGGAACGGTTCCTAACCATGTGTGGCGGCGACAACTGGATCGTTGCGAACTGCACCACCCCGGCCAACTATTTCCATATTCTGCGCCGCCAGTTGCACCGCAGCTATCGCAAGCCACTGATGTTGATGACACCGAAATCGCTTTTGCGGCATAAAACAGCGGTCAGCACGGCGGATGAATTCACCACCGGCTCCTCCTTCCACCGGGTATTGTGGGATGATGCCCAGCAGGGCAACTCCGACACCAAACTGGTGTCGGATGACAAGATCAAACGCGTGGTGATGTGTTCGGGCAAGGTTTACTACGACCTGCTGGAAGAACGCGATGCACGGGGCATCGACGACATCTATCTGCTGCGTTTCGAGCAGTTCTATCCGTTCCCTGCGCAATCTGCGGTCAAGGAGCTGGAACGGTTCAAAAACGCCGATATGGTCTGGTGTCAGGAAGAGCCCAAGAACCAGGGCGCTTGGTCGTTCATCGAACCAAACATTGAATGGGTCCTGACCCGTATCAACGCCAAAAAATCACGCCCGACCTACGCCGGTCGCGCCGCTGCTGCCTCGCCTGCCACAGGTCTGGCCAGCATGCATAAATCACAGCAAGCCGCCCTTATCGACGAGGCGCTGACACTTGAAGGATCAAAGAAATGACCGACGTACGCGTGCCCACATTGGGCGAATCCGTGACCGAAGCCACTGTGGCAACATGGTTCAAGAAACCTGGCGATACGGTTGCTGTTGACGAAATGCTCTGTGAGCTGGAAACCGACAAGGTGACCGTCGAAGTGCCTAGCCCGGTCGCTGGCACCCTGTCTGAAATCGTTGCGGCGGAGGGTGAAACCGTCGGCGTTGATGCGCTTTTGGCCAGTATCTCTGAAGGTGACGCCGGATCAGACGCCGCGCCGAAAGCAAAAGAGGCGGCCAAGGATGACGAAGCGGCCAGCCAGGCACCGCGCAACGAGAGCGGCGCATCTGTTGATGTGATGGTGCCGACCCTTGGCGAAAGCGTGACCGAAGCAACCGTCAGCACATGGTTCAAAAAGGTCGGTGACACGGTTGCACAGGACGAAATGCTCTGCGAGTTGGAAACCGATAAGGTCAGCGTCGAAGTGCCTGCCCCTGCGGCCGGCACGCTGACAGGAATTTTGGCCGAAGAAGGCAGCACCGTTGAAGCCTCCGCAAAACTTGCGGTGATTTCTTCCGGCGCTGGCGCGACAGCCGCTGCCCCGGCACAGGCTACGGCACCTGCTGCATCCGGTGCCGAAATATCCGGCGGCAAGGATGTTGAGGATGCGCCATCCGCCAAGAAAGCCATGGCCGAAGCCGGGTTGAACCGCGATGCGGTCACCGGCACAGGCCGCGATGGCCGGGTGATGAAAGAGGACGTTGCCAAGGCGATTGCCGCCGGTACCACCGCCGCGGCCCCGACGGCTGCTGCAAAGCCACGTGCGCCTTCTGCCCCTGATGATGCCGCGCGCGAGGAGCGCGTGAAGATGACCCGCCTGAAACAGACCATGGCGCGTCGTCTGAAAGAGGCCCAGAACACTGCCGCGATCCTGACCACCTTTAACGAGGTCGACATGACCGAGGTGATGGCGATCCGGAACGCCTATAAGGCAGACTTTGAAAAGAAACACGGCGTGCGCATGGGCTTCATGTCCTTCTTCACCAAGGCCTGCTGCCATGCGCTGAAAGAGATCCCGGAGGTCAACGCAGAGATTGACGGCACCGATGTGATCTACAAAAATTACGTTCACATGGGCGTTGCCGCAGGCACGCCCACGGGCCTTGTGGTGCCGGTGATCCGTGACGTGGATACAATGTCTTTTGCCGGTATCGAAAAGGCGATTGGCGACATGGGCAAGAAAGCCCGTGATGGTAAGCTGACCATGGCGGATATGACCGGCGGGACCTTCACCATCTCGAACGGCGGCGTCTATGGCTCCTTGATGACTGCGCCGATTCTGAACCCGCCGCAGTCCGGTATCCTTGGCATGGCCAAAATTCAGGACCGCCCGATGGTTGTCGGCGGAGAGATTGTGATCCGCCCGATGATGTATATCTCGCTGTCCTATGACCACCGGATCATCGACGGCAAAGGCGCGGTAACCTTCCTTGTGCGGGTTAAAGAGATGTTGGAAGACCCACGTCGCCTGTTGATGGATCTGTAAACCACAAGGCGGGGAGACCCCCGCCCTACGGGCCGACTGTAGGGCGGGGGTCTCCCCGCCGTTGTCGCATTGCCGCGTCACTGATTTCGTCCAAATACCAAAAGGGCATCACATGACAGCCGAACTCACCGTCCTTACCCTCGCCGCGCTTTTGCAAGTTGTGCAATTCGTGGCTTATGCGGTACCTGCCAACAAGGAAATCGGCATGGGCTATACCATGTCGCCGCGCGACCGTGAGCCCAGCCGCCAGATGTCAGAGCAAACCGCCCGTCTGGGACGCGCCTTTGACAATCATTTCCAGGGTCTGATCCTGTTCGCAATTGCCGTGGGTGTGATCCAGATGTCCGGTCAGAATTCCGGCTTTACCGCCCTATGCGCATGGGTCTACCTTGCTGCGCGTATCGCTTATGTACCTGCCTATGCCAAAGGCCTCGTTCCTGCCCGTTCCTACATCTGGTGCGCAGGCTTTCTCGCCACCGCTCTTATGCTGCTTGCAGCACTCATCTAACTCCCAAGGAGAACCCCCATGTCCAGCTATGATGTCATCGTGATCGGCTCCGGCCCCGGCGGCTATGTGGCCGCCATCCGCTGTGCCCAGCTTGGCCTGAAAACCGCCTGTGTCGAGGGCCGCGAAACCTTGGGCGGCACCTGCCTGAACGTCGGCTGCATCCCCTCCAAGGCGCTGCTGCACGCGTCACATATGCTTCATGAGGCGGAACATAACTTTGCTGAAATGGGTCTGAAGGGCAAAAGCCCCTCGGTCGATTGGAAGCAGATGCTTTCCTACAAACAATCCACCATCGACACCAACACAAAGGGCATCGAATTCCTGTTCAAGAAAAACAAGATCGACTGGCTGAAAGGCTGGGGATCAGTGCCGGAGGCAGGCAAGGTCAAGGTGGGTGACGAGGTTCACGAGGCCAAGAACATCATCATTGCCACAGGCTCTGAGCCGGCCTCCCTGCCCGGTGTCGAAGTAGACGAAAAAGTGGTTGTCACCTCTACCGGCGCGCTGGAACTGGGCAAGGTGCCGAAAAAGATGGTGGTCATTGGTGCCGGGGTGATCGGGCTAGAACTGGGCAGCGTCTATGCGCGTCTGGGCAGCGAAGTCACTGTGGTGGAGTTTCTGGATGCGATCACCCCGGGGATGGATCCCGAAGTGCAAAAGGTCTTTCAGCGGATGCTGAAGAAACAGGGGCTGAAGTTCGTCATGGGGGCGGCGGTGCAAAAGACCGAGGCGACCAAGACCAAGGCCAAGGTGCATTACAAGCTGCGTAAGGATGACAGCGAACATGTGCTGGACGCGGATGTTGTGTTGGTCGCCACCGGTCGCAAGCCGGTGCATGACGGGTTGGGCCTTGACGCGCTTGGCGTTGAACTGACCAAGCGCGGCCAGATTGCCGTCGATAAAAACTGGCAGACGGCGGCCAAGGGCATCTATGCCATCGGCGACGTGATCGAGGGGCCGATGCTGGCCCATAAGGCCGAGGACGAAGGCATGGCTGTTGCCGAGGTGATCGCGGGCAAACATGGCCATGTGAACTATGGTGTGATCCCCGGTGTGATTTATACCCATCCCGAGGTTGCTAATGTCGGCGAGACCGAGGCAACTTTGAAAGAAGCAGGGCGTGCCTATAAGGTGGGCAAGTTCAGCTTTATGGGCAATGCGCGGGCCAAGGCAGTGTTTGCCGGTGACGGCTTTGTGAAAATCCTTGCGGATAAGGAAACGGACCGCATTCTGGGTGCCCATATCATTGGCCCCGGTGCAGGTGATCTGATCCATGAGGTCTGTGTTGCAATGGAATTCGGCGCGTCAGCCCAAGACCTTGCCATGACCTGCCATGCGCATCCAACCTATTCCGAAGCCGTGCGCGAGGCTGCATTGGCCTGTGGGGACGGTGCGATCCACATGTAAGCAATGGGGGTGGGCAGAAATGCCCACCTGCCCCCGCAACAAGCATCGGCGGAATATTCCGCCAACCGCCGCTCTACCACATGGTTTCAACGGCCCTTGCGCCCCAAGAATCGTCATAGGGCGCGCCACCCTCTTCGCCGCTGGTCATCTCGGCCAGAATGTCCCCGACAGTCGGCAAGTCACCGCTTTCATCCTTACCCGACCATGTACCGGCCCGCATCAGGGCGCGGGCGCATTGGGTATAGATCTCTGCAATTTCTATGATGATCACCGTGGCCGGCTGGCGTCCCTGTTTTTCAAACCGTGCCCGCAGATCCGCATCATCCGTCAGAAACGCCGCTCCGTTCACCCGCACCACATTGGTTGACCCCGGCACGATGAACATCAGCGACACACGCCCGTCCTCAACGATGTTGCGCAAGGAATCCAATCGGTTGTTGCCACGCCAATCGGGCATCGCAAGCGTATGCACGTCCAGCTCTGTCACCACAGGGCCATCATCGCCCCTTGGGCTGCCGTCCGTGCCTGCCGCACCGACGGAACTCAGCACGCAAAGCCGCGATGCCATGATCCACTTGCGATAGAGAGGCGTCATCTGTGTGGCGACCTTGCGCAGGGAGGGGGCACCCGCTTTGCCATAGAGAGCTTCAAGGGCCGCGATGTCATTGATCTTACGCATTTTCACGCCAGCCTCCCTCGTGCAGCAGCGCATTAGAGGCGGTTTCAACCGTTTCCTCCAACTGCTTCATAAACACATCTTTGCGAAGACCGGGGGCAATGGCGGGCAAAAATTCAACAACAGCCACGCCGGGGCGCCGGTAAAGCCCGCGTCGCGGCCAGAAGTAACCGGCATTTGTCGAAACCGGAATGCAAGGCTGGTTCAGCTGCGTGTATAGAACCGCGGTGCCCACCTTATAGGGCACATGGGCACCGGGGGCGACGCGGGTGCCCTGAGAATAGATCACAATCTGACCGGGCTCGATCCGACCCGCGTTCACATCCTCCATCATTTTGGAAATCGCCTTGCCCCGTTTGCCACGGTCCACTGCGATCATCTCCATGCGTTTGGTGTATTGGCCAATCACCGGCGTCCAGAGAATTTCGCGTTTCATGATGAACTTGGCCCGTGGCAGGGCGTGAAAGATCATCAAGATATCCAGAAACGACTGGTGTTTTGCAGCGATCAGCACCTCACCATCCGGCACCTGCCCGCGTATTTCGCACCGCAAGCCAATCAGCCAACGCGCGGTCCACATGCACCATGCAGCATAGGTTTTGCAGGCGGTATAAGCCCCGGTTTTGGAAAACATCGCCCAGGGTGCAAACAGCAGACCAATCACTGGCATGGCGATGGTGGCCTGAATGATAAACACGAACGACCGGATCCATTGTAGCATCAGGCAAGCTCCCTCAAGGTACGGCGGGCCGCCGCGCGGGTGGCGGCAAAGGCGACAATGCCCGCCAAAATCGGTATGCAGATCGGCCAGAGCCAATGTGCGCCTTTGAACCCCAGCCCGGTCAGAAACCCGCCGGTTTCAGAGGCCGAAGGCAATAACAAAACCGCCAGCATGCCCAGCGCCGCACCGCCCGCAGCACCGGACAGGGCCCGCAGGGTAAAGCGGCGGATAAAGGCCAGCGCGATATATTCATCCGTTGCGCCCACCAGCCGCAGCACCGCGATCACCTGCGCATTCGCCGCAAGGGCAGCATTGGCCGCCAGTGTGATCATCGCCGCCACAGCCGTCGTGATCAGCGCAATCGACACCCACCCCAACAGCCGCAGCCGCGAGGCCGCCTGCACCAAAGGGGCCCGCCACCGGCTGTGATCATCCAGCACCGCCCCCGGCACTTCGGCGGCAAGGCGCAGGCGCAGGCCCGCAGGATCCATGCCGTCACTGTCTTCGATCACCTCGATCAGCCGTGGCACCGGTAAACTGTCCAGCGCCAGATCAGCACCGAACCAAGGGGCCAGCAGCGCCTGTTGTTCCGCATCACTCAGAGCCCGGGCAGAGGCCACACCTTTGGTGGTTTCCAGAATCCGCAGGGCGGCATCGGTTTGTGCAACGCGCTGGTCCAGTGGCGCAACGATGCGGATGGTCGCTGACCGGGCCAGCTCTTCCCCCCAACGCTCTGCCAAACGGCCCGCCGCGAGGGACAAAGCCAGTGCAAACACCGCCAGAAACGCCATCGCTGCGGCGGCAAAGACGGTCAGCTGCGCGGTGAACCCAGAGGGTGGCACCACACGGTCCGCATGATGATCCCCTGCAATAAGGGCGCGCAATGTGGCCAGATCAAACTTCACAGGTCCGCCCCCGCCAATTGGATACGCCGGTTGGCGATGCGCAGCACGCGGGCCTGCACATGGGCCTTGGTGGCGCGGATCAGGCTCAGATCATGGGTGGCGATCAGCACCGTCTTGCCCATCTTGTTCAACTCGATCAGCAGCCGCAGCAGGCGTTGTGACATTTCCCAATCGACGTTGCCGGTCGGCTCATCCGCCAGCACCACATCGGGCGAAACAATGACCGCCCGCGCAAGGGCCGCCCGCTGGCGTTCGCCGCCGGACAACTCCGGAGGCATCGCATCAGCGCGGTTGGTCAGTCCGACCCATGACATCAACTCGTCCAGATCGCCGCCCTTCGCTTCGCTGTGACGTCCTGAAACGGTCAGAGGCAAGGCAATGTTTTCAGTCACGCTCAAATGATTGAGGAATTGTACGTCCTGATGCACCACACCAACACGGCGGCGCACCACGGCGATGTCATCGCGGCTTAGCCCCCGCGCATCCGCCCCGAACAGACGTACATGTCCCGCCGTGGGCAACAACGCCCCGTAGCACAGCCGCATCAGGGTTGTCTTGCCCGCACCCGACGGTCCGGTCAAAAAATGAAACGATCCCGGCGCAAGTTTCAGCGAAATATCAGATAGCAATTCGCCACCACCATAGCTGTACGCCACATTTTCCAGCTCGATCACAGTATTATCCTTGCCACCCTCATCTGTTGTGCCTCAGCACCGCTGGGGATTCAATCCGTCCCTTCTGGACTTTGGGTACAGTTAACGCTTTTACTAAGGATTTGTAGATCTTATGGTGTGTGAAAACGCACAAGTGTAGTTATCAGTGAGTAGCGGAATACCAAATGAGGTTGACCTGTCCAAATTGCGACGCCCAGTATGAGGTGCCTGATGAGGTTATTCCAACCGCAGGCCGTGACGTGCAATGTTCCAATTGCGGCAAGACCTGGTTTCAGCATCACCCGGATCATTTGCCGGAAGAGGAAGATGGCACGGCCCCCCTTGGCGTAGAGGCACCGGCCCCGGATGAGGAGGTCTCACCACCGCCACCTCCCACCCCGCCCCCGTCAAAAGAACCAGTGCGCAAACAGCTTGATCCGGCTGTGGCGGATATTTTGCGCCAAGAGGCTGAAGCCGAATTTGAGGCCCGCAAACAACGCCAGTCGACCAACCTTGAGAGCCAGCCAGAGCTGGGTCTGGACACGGGCACCAATGAGGCACCAGCATCGCCTGCACCGCAGGAAGACAGCGATGAACGCCGTGCACAGGAAGCCAAGCGGCGGATGGCGCGGTTGCGCGGGGAAACCGAACCAGTGGCTGAAGCCGCAGCAACGGCCGCGGCCATTTCATCGCGACGCGGATTGTTACCGGACATCGAAGAGATCAACTCAACCCTGCGCCAAGACCAGACCCCCAGCGGCGTTGATGCGGATGCACGGCAAGAATTGGGGGCTGGCGGCTCGCACAAGCAATCGCGCGGTTTTCGCAATGGTTTCCTGAGCATGGTGGTTCTGTTTGTTCTGCTTGTCCTGCTTTACGTCTATGCAGCGCAGATTGCAGCGGCTGTGCCCTTCCTCGGTGACTTCCTGGCCAGCTATGTGGCAGGCTTGGACCACCTGCGCGTGATGCTGGATGCCCAGATCACCTCACTGCTCAGCTGGCTTGACACAATGGCCACTGAATCCGCCAATTGACCGTCACAGGGGCGAGATGCGCCCCTGTCGCTCAGAAACGTTCCAGCAAACGGTTAAGATAGTCGCGTTCAACATCTGGCCGGGCTGTTTCACCTGATCTGCGGCGGATCTCGTCCAGCAACTCCCGTGCGCGTGCTCCACCATCACCCTGCCCCAGATTGAGCGGCCCGTCCGAACTGCTTTCACCGGAATTGCTTTGATCGCGGCCCAATGGATCGCGGTTGTCTGCGCGGCGGTCGGCCTCGGCCTGCCCCTGCCCGGGCTGCTGGTTCTGCTGTTCCTGCGCCATGGCTTCCCCCAGTGACCGCATGCCCTCGCGCAGGGCTTCCATCGCCTGCGCCTGATTGTCGATGGCGTCAGCCAGATCGCGGTTGCGCAGCGCCTGTTCGGCCTCGTCCATCGCGCGGCCTGCACGGTCCAGCGCCTCGCGGGCCGCATTCCCTTCCGGTGTGCCCTGCCCCGGAAGTCGCCCCTGCTGGCGGTTCAACTCGTCGCGAAGCGCGCGCTGACGTTCGGCCAGCCCTTCTTCACTGCTGCGCGGTCCCTCGGAGCCGCCTTCACCCCGCTCACCGCGCTGTTCTCCACTGCCCTCCCCCTGACCGTTCTGTCCTTCATGGCTTTCTCCGCGGCCCTGACCACCATTGCGCCCCTCATTGCCGTCGCTTTCGCCCACCTGCGCATTTGGATTGAACTGTTCCTGCAGATCGCGGAACGCCTGGTCGCTTAACCCTTGCTGTTCGTTCAGGGTTTCCGCCAACCCCTCCATCGCCTGTTCGCCAGGGGATTTGCCACCCTGCCCGGGCTGGCCTTCGGTGACACGCATATTCTCCATCATCTCTTGCAGCTGCTGCAGCGCCTCAGCGGCTTCTGCCATACGCCCCTGTTCCATCAGCTCCTGAATGCGGTCCATCATGCGTTGCAGATCATCCTGCGTCATCTGCATGGAATCGCCCTGCTGCTGATCGCCGTCCTCTCCCTGCGCCCGCTCCTGGGCCTGTTGGCGTTGCAGCTGCTGCATGTATTCTTCTGTGGCGCGGCGCAGCTCATCCATCAGCTCCGCGATTTCCTCATCCGAGGCCCCGTTTTTCATCGCCTCTTGCAAACGCTCCTGTGCACGCCGCAAACGTTCCAATGCGTCCGCCAGCACCCCCTCTTCCAGCTCAAGCGCCAGCCCCCAAAGGTCTTCGGCCAATTCATCGGTGATGTCTTCATCCAAGCCGTAGCGTGTTCGCAGTTCCAGCTTTTCAATGATCCGCTTCAGGCGCAGCGCAGAGGTTGCGCTGCTGAACACATCTTCGGGACGATAAGATACTGCACGCAGAACCTGCGCAGCCCGTGGCGCATTGGTGGTCGCCCACAACAGATCCCGTCGCATTTCGATCAGCGCCGCCGCCGAGGGATTAAAGAAACGCCGCCCCGGCAGGATCATATCTTGCGGGGCGGTTTCACCCTGCTGTTCAGCTGCATCCAGCACGCTGAGCGTCAATTTCACCGGCAAGTTGGCCCAGGGGTGTTTGGAAAAGTCTTCAATCAGGTTTTCCTCAAAGGCAGCACGGTTGCCTGCTATCGGGGTTGGCAGGGCCACCACGATCTGTGCCCGGTCAGCCGGGTCAGCCTGCAACCCATAACGACGTTCGACCGCCGCAAGATCAAGGATGATCCGCGCCTCACCGGCCTCCACCCCATAGTCATCGCGCGCCGCAAACGGCAGGCGCATTTCCCCCAGCGCCGACACCTTGGCCGGCCCCAGCAGGTCAACCTGTGGCGGGTCATCCGGGCGTACGGTGACATTCCACGCCCGACCACCGGGACCTTCAATCCCGATGCGACCTTCCTGAACAACCGCAAAATCCTGTGCAGGCGCTGTTGCGGTGCTCACCTCTGCCGACCGCCCGGAAACGGTTTCGGCCAAAGCCAAAGCACCAACATCACCGTAAAACCTGAGTGTGATCAACGTACCCTTCGGCAGCTCCAGCTCCGCTTCGGTCAAATCGTTAAGATAGAGCGTCGGACGACCGGTATAGCGCGGTGGCTCTGCCCAGCCTTCCCAAACCGGGCCGTTTGCCAATCCTGCGCTGCTTGGGGCCATCCCAGCCACCGATCCGACACGCAAGATCGAACCGAACAACAGGGCGACGGCAAACGCCAGCACCGCCACATAGCGCAGCGCATAGGGATCACGATCCGCAACCCGCAAGTCTGCGGCCACCGGGTCGGCCGCAGCGGCCTTGGCCGCCATCCGCGCCTTATGGGCCCGCCAGACTGCCAAGGAAGCCGTGTCATCGCCGCCAATTGCAGCATCATCCAGCAATGCCTGAATTGGCCGTCCCGGCAGGCTGGCATCCAGTCGCTCAAGCGCAGCTGACCGTGAGGGGAAACGAAACCGACGCAAGGCGAAGACCAGCTCCCAGAGTGCAGCGAGTGCCGCAAGCACGGCGGCGGCCCAGACGACCTCAACCGCCACTGCATCCTGCAGCCCCAGCATCAGCGCCGCCAAAACCAACAACACCACTGTCATCAGCGGCCAAACCGCGCGCACCAGTGTTTCGGCCAGCATACCGGCCCGGGTCAAACGCAGCGGCCAGCGCAGCTTGGCCATGGCATCGCGCAGATCGTTGGGGGTGAAACTGCTCATTGCATCGGCTCCCTCAGGGCGCAGGGCAGAATTTCCCTACAGCCATTCGGGGATGGTATCGCGATTTATCATTTCGTCAAAGGTCGGACGTGCGCGAATAACCGCAAATTGATCACCATGCACCAAAACCTCCGGGATCAGCGGGCGCGAATTATATTCACTGCTCATCACCGCACCGTAGGCACCGGCAGAACGGAAGGCGACCAGATCACCCGCAGTCAAGGGCGGCATCAGGCGCTGTTTGGCAAAAGTGTCACCGGATTCACAGACTGGTCCAACGATATCAATCGGCTTTGGCTCAACCCCGACCGCCGGTTCAATCACCGGGATAATATCGTGATAGGCCTCATACATGGCAGGGCGGATCAAGTCGTTCATCGCCCCGTCAAGGATCAGGAACTCGCGCCCTTCCCCCTCTTTGACATAGATGACTTCACTGACCATCAGCCCTGCATTGCCAGCAATCAAACGCCCCGGTTCAATCTCGATCTCGCAGCCCAGATGCCCCAGTGTGCGTTTGACCAAAGCACCGTAATCCGAAGGCAAAGGCGGATCGGCATTGCTGCGCTCATAAGGGATACCAAGGCCGCCGCCCAGATCCAGACGGGTGATTTTATGACCATCCGCGCGCAGGGTCTCCGTCAGCTCTGCCACCTTCTGATAGGCCAGCTCGTAAGGGGTCAAATCGGTCAGCTGCGATCCGATATGCACATCAATCCCGATCACATCCAGACCGGGCATCGACGCCGCCATTGCATAGACATCACGGGCCTTGGCAATCGGAATGCCGAACTTGTTCTCGGATTTGCCTGTTGCGATTTTGGCATGGGTCTTGGCGTCCACATCCGGGTTCACCCGTATGGTGATCGGGGCAACCACACCCAACTCCTGGGCCACCGCATCCAGCACAACCATTTCCGGCTCGCTTTCGACATTGAACTGGCGAATGCCACCTTCCAGGGCAACACGGATTTCATCGCGGGTCTTGCCCACACCGGAAAACACAATCTTGTCCCCCGGCACGCCTGCGGCGCGCGCACGTCGGTATTCACCACCAGACACCACATCCATCCCGGCCCCTGCCTGCGCCAATGTTCGCAACACCGCCTGATTGGAATTGGCCTTCATGGCGTAGCACACCAGATGCTCCACCCCCTCCAAGGCTTCGTCAAACAGGCGGAAATGGCGCAACAGGGTTGCGGTTGAATACACATAGAAAGGCGTGCCAACAGCGGCTGCAATCTGTGAAATCGCAACATCCTCTGCGTAAAGCGCGCCGTCACGATATAGGAAATGGTCCATGCTTCATCTTGCCCTTAAACTCAACTCCGCCCTATTTTACAGGCGCAGTCCTCAAAAATAGATAGAGCGGCAAACCACAGCTCACCCCAATACAAAACGTCGCTGGGATGGCAATCAACGCCCCCCAGTTGCGCCGCACGGCCACTTCGGCCAGAATCCAGACGGTCAGAGTGATGGCGGCAATTGTCAGATCCCAGACCAAGCCGCTGGCAGCAGCATTCGCATGCCATGCACTCACCATTCCCATGATGTCAAAACCGTTTTCGCCAAACCATGTGATGAAATAATACATCGGATGCACAGTGCCCCAAAGGGCAAGGCCAAGGTAGATCATGCGCAGTGGCGACATGTTAAATCCCCTTTGTCACACCGATATTCACATGCCCCGACATATGCACGCCCGGGGTGTAATTGCTGTGCTGCTGGCGGGTGTCAGAGAGGTTGTTATGAACGTTGCGTGTGGGCTGCACCGGTTCTCCGTCCGCACCGCAGCCCGCAACCCATGTGCCAACCATCAGGACCAAGATCCATTTCATGACAATAGCTCCTGCCAACGCGCGACCTGTGCGCGCACCTGTGCCGGTGCTGTGCCGCCATAAGACATGCGCGAGTTTACCGAATTTTCCACGGTCAAGACGTCAAACACACCTTCGGTAATGCCCTCATGCACCGATTGCATTTGCGCCAAGGTTAGATCAGGCAGATCGCAGCCCTGTTTTTCCGCCATCCCGACCAGCGCGCCGGTGATGTGATGTGCGTCGCGAAATGGCAGGCCAAGGACGCGCACCAGCCAGTCGGCCAGATCCGTCGCCGTGGAAAATCCGCTGCCCGCCGCAGCCGCCAGTTCAGTCCGGTTGCCGGTCATATCGCGCACCATGCCCTCCATCGCGGCGAGCGCCAGCATCAGATTGTCAGCGGCATCAAAGACCTGTTCCTTATCTTCCTGCATGTCCTTGGAATAGGCCAGCGGTAGCCCTTTCATCACCATCATCAAGGCAGTATTCGCGCCAAAAATGCGGCCCACCTTGGCGCGGATCAATTCCGCCGCATCGGGGTTTTTCTTTTGTGGCATGATCGAGGAACCTGTCGAAAACCGGTCCGACAGGGTGACGAAACGAAACTGCGCCGAGGACCAGATCACCAGTTCTTCGGCAAAGCGGCTGAGATGCATGGCGCAAATGCTGGCCGAGCTCAGAAACTCCAGCGCGAAATCGCGATCAGAAACCGCATCCAGTGAATTTGCCGCCGCACGGTCAAAACCCAGCGCTTTTGCCGTCATATCGCGGTCAATCGGGAAAGAGGTGCCGGCCAATGCCGCCGCCCCCAAGGGGCTTTCGTTCATCCGCGCGCGTGCATCGCGCACGCGGGACAGATCGCGTCCGAACATCTCTACATAGGCCATCATGTGATGGCCCCAGGTCACCGGCTGTGCGGTCTGCAAATGGGTAAAGCCCGGCATCACCCAATCCGCACCGGCCTCTGCCTGTCCGAGAAGCGCTTGGATAAGGGCAACGAGGCCACCCTCAAATGCGTCCAGCTGATCGCGCACCCAGAGTTTGAAATCTGTTGCCACCTGATCATTGCGCGACCGCCCCGTGTGCAGACGCCCTGCCGGTTCGCCGATCACCTCTTTCAGACGTGCCTCCACATTCATGTGAATGTCTTCCAGAGCCGTGGAATATTCAAATGTCCCGCCCTCAATCTCTGACAAGATCGTGAGCAGCCCTTCCCGAATTGCCGCAGCATCGTTATCGGTAATGATACCTGTTGCGGCCAACATCGCGGCATGGGCCCGCGAGCCAGCGATATCCTGCGCCGCCATTCGCTTGTCAAAGCCGATGGAAGCGTTAATTGCCTCCATGATGGCATCGGGACCGGCGGCAAAGCGGCCGCCCCACATTTTGTTGGAGCTGTTATCAGTCATGGCAAAACCCTCGGAGGGACAAATGAGAAAATTAGTGTTCGGCCTCGTGTATACGGCCCTTTTGACAGGTGCAAATGCTGCATTGGCTGCGGGCCCCGACATTTTATCGATGCGCGCCGGTGACATGAAGAAACTGATGGTGCATGAAACCCCGCAGGCAACATCGGATGCGGCGTTTATTCTGGCCGATGACGAGGAGACAGGTTCGCTCTCGGATTACCGCGGTAAATATCTGCTGGTGAATTTCTGGGCCACCTGGTGCGCCCCATGCCGCAAGGAAATGCCGCAGCTGAACGCGCTGCAAAAAGAATTTGGCGGTGATTACTTCGAGGTGTTGACCATCGCGACAGGGCGCAATTCACCCGCAGGTATCACCAAGTTCTTTGAAGAGGCCGGCATCGACAGCCTGCCGCGCCATCAGGACCCGAAACAGGCGCTTGCCTCGCAAATGGGGGTGTTTGGCCTGCCGATCACGGTGCTGATCGATCCCGAGGGCCGCGAGATTGCCCGCCTGCGCGGTGATGCGGAATGGGACAGCGACAGCGCCAAGGAAATCGTCAAGGCGCTGATTGCCTCGCAAACGGAAGAGTAACGCAGATGCCGGGCCTTACAACAGCCCGGCAACTTTCTATTGGAAAACGATCAGGCCGCATGGGCCAGAATGGCCGCTTCAGAGGCTGACAGATTGCGGCGTGCAAAACTGCCGTAGGTATGGGGATCAAACTCCAGCTCCGGGTGGGTCGCCAAAAGCCGCGCCCGATCCCCCTCATCCAGCGTGCTGAGGGCAGCAGAGGCGGGATGAAAGCTTTCGGTTTCCACGCCATTGGCCCACATCACCTGATGACGGTCAAACAGCAGATGCACATAGGTCACTTCACGCAGCTTCAGATCAACGGTGATCGTCTCTCCGTTGATCAGATCCTTGGCCGCAACCAATACCTCGGGTGTATTGAACAGATCCTGCGCCACTGCGCCCTTGACCAAAATCCGGTGTTCCGGTGAGACAATCAAATCCTCATCCGGTACATCATCGCCAAAAACACCGGCGTTGATCCGCACTGGCCGCAGCTTTGGCATGGCAAAAAGCCGCGCCCCTGTCATGCGCCTGCTGCCGATCCAGCGGATGGATTGCGCGCCATTGTCCTTGGTCTGCACCTGATCACCCTCGCGCAGATCCTCAATGCGCATAAGACCTTGCGGGGTGGCAATCTTTGTTCCGAGGGTAAAACAGATGACACCGCCACTGCCCTGCCCGTCGGATTCATTTGGTGCAGAGCCCAGCGTGTGATGTACGATCCACAGCTCACAATCACGCGGCGGGATTTCATCCATGAACATCAGCAAGGGCTGGCTGCCGCCGCCAACTTCGATCAAGGTCACAGTGTAGCTTTTGCCGCCATCGGTCACAACAAAGCTGTTGTCCATCAAAGGCGTCGTTTCCAACGCCTCTTTCTCGCGCTCGGAAAGAGTTGGTACATCCTTTTTCTCAAGCGCTGCACCGACCAAACGATGCACCATGCGTGCAGCTCTTTTTCTTAATTTTTCTGCGCCGTCTGCCTGATCCAGTCGCAATACGTCATTCGGCCCATCCACCCGGATGGCATCCCCCCGCCACGCCCATGCGGCACCCACTGTCAGGGACTGCACCGGTGCGGCATCAAGGCCGTCGATTTCTGTTTGCGACCAGCTGATGACAAACGTGCCACGAAAGCCCGTTTTCATTACTCGTACTACCTGCCTCAGTTTTTTTATTAACAAAAGCTTAACAAAAACCGAATCATCTAGGAAGCTCGTTTTTTGTGTCACCTACAGCGGTGTTGCGAATATACGTTTTGATCGGTGCCCCCCGCCCCGTTCGAAACCTATGTAGTGGCCGAGGCACCGCGACCTACGACATACAGTGATCGCGATGCAGCAAGACTGACCCAACGTCATTAATCCGGGCGTCACTTTGTCTTGATGCATGTGATCAAAGGGGATCAACCAACGGTGAAATACCCTTGTTTAGCCATGAATTGCCCGTCACAAACCTCGCATCACACTTGCAACTTGCAGGTAAATTGTTAGCGTTTATCACCCCCGAACTAGCGAGGCCCCATGTCTGACACGTCCAAACCGCTGCCCCAAAGACGCATAGTTTCCTCACGACATCTTGCAGAGGGGGAAGGCTGGGAGGCGTCCGAACTTGAGTTCGGCATGATCATCGCCTTCAACGCCTTCACCCGCTGGACCACACGCTGCATGGCGGCGGCAGGTAATCCCGATCTGACGACCCTGGAAATTCTGGTGCTGCACAACGTCAACCATCGGGGCCGCGAAAAGCGGCTGACAGACATCTGTTTTCTGCTCAACATCGAAGACACACATACGGTCAATTATGCTCTGCGCAAACTTCTGAAATCAGAGCTGTTGAAAACGGAGAAACGCGGGAAAGAGGTGTTTTACAGCACCTCCGAAGCGGGAACCGCGCTTTGCGAGGCTTATCGCGCAGTCCGCAAAAGCTGTTTTCTTGACGGGTTGTCCCGTCTGGATACCGGTGGCGAAGACCTGCGCCTAATCGCAGCGCAGCTGCGCACTATGTCCGGGCAATATGATCAAGCCAGCCGTGCAGCAGCATCCCTCTGACAAACCAACACGCCCTTTTTGCGAGCCACATAGCGCGGGCTATAGGCATCGCCGCCTTCGGCGCTTTATAGTGAGAAGATGAACATGTCAGAACCCCAAGTTATCGTTGCGGCTGATGGTGGCGGCAGTGGATGCCGTGCGGCAGCGGGCACAGCGGCGCAAGGTATTCTTGGTCAGGCAAGCAATGGCCCCGGGAATATTCACAGCGACTTTGACACCGCCGTTGCCAATCTGACTGGTGCCATCGCACAAGCGCTTGAAAACGCAGGGCTCGCACAGACACCGCTTGATCAGATCACCGCGCATCTGGGTGTTGCAGGGGCGCATTCTGATGTTGAGGTGCAGGCGCTTTTGGCTGCCCTACCCTATGGCCGTTGCGGCGTATCAGGGGACCGCGAAACTTCGGTGCGTGGTGCCCTGGGGACAGCAGACGGTTATGTTGTGGCATTGGGCACCGGTACAATTGTGGCCCGGCAAAAAGATCTGAAAATGAAGACCGTTGGCGGCTGGGGGTTTGACCTGTCCGACCATGCGTCCGGTGCCTGGCTGGGGCGTCGACTGTTGGAAGAACTTGTTCTTGCCGAAGATGAGCTGCGCCCACACAGCGACTTTAGCCGGACAGTCTGTGCCGCGAAAGGCGGGCTGATGGGCATCGTACAATTCAGCAGCACCGCCAACCCCGCCGCATATGCGACGCTGGCCCGTGAGTTGATCAATGCTGCCGCCGCCGGTGACGCCATTGCTCTGACGCTTATGGCCGAAGGTGCGGTTTATCTTGAAACGGCTCTGAATACGCTTGGCTTCAAACCGGGTGACCACTTGGTTTTGACCGGCGGCGTTGGACCTCACTATGCCGCCTACCTGCCTGAGACGCTTGTTCGCAATGTCCACCCGCCCAAAGGATCAGCACTTGAAGGCGCATTTGCGATGGCGGCGCAGCTGTTGCTATAGGCGTCAAAGACCGTGATTGCCCTTTCTTTTGAGGGGGCGTTCCGGAAGCTACGGTGCTTAGAATGATGATACTGCCGCTGAAAAATTAGCGCGACCACTTGTCAGAAACGCTGGCGGGCCTCACTTGAGCTGACAGTATTTCCCGTTCATTCACTGCCTGTCAGCAGATCACACGTGTCAGCTAACGCCCTATTACTGCGTTATAAATCACCCTCATTCACCTCGTTATCACACGAGGCCAGCCACCCCTGCAGCCTTTATATACCTGAAATTTTTATTGACGAATGTGATTCATCTCTATTAGTTCGGTAACTAGACGAATAAAAGGAGTCGCCGTGGAGCATCAGTCAAGAATCTCAAGAAGAATGTCCCAGAGCGCCGTGATTCAAGCGATTGCGAACTACGGGCCCACTTCTCGAGCCAGCGTTGCAAAGCAGACAGGTCTGTCCAAACAAACCGTCTCCGAAATCGTTGCAAATCTGGAAGCTGAGGGCTGGGTTCGGGTGGTCGGGCAAACAGAAGGCAACATCGGGCGACGCGCGGTCGTCTATGAGATTTCACCCTCTGCCGCGACCATCGCCAGCGTCGATCTTGGTGGGACCAAGGTACGTGTCGCGCTCTGCGATCTGACTGGCAAGGTTCTCGCAGAGCGGGTGGAGCCGACAAGCCATGAAGGCGGCATCAGCATCGTTGATCAGATTGTTCGGCTGATCCGGGCGTCGACCGACGCACCGGACAGCAATTTTGGCGAACTTCGTATTGCAGTGGTGGGGGTTCCCGGCGTGCCCGAAGCAGAGACCGGTGCGGTCCTCATGGCACCAAACATCGCAGGCATCGATCAAATTGACCTTGCCGGATCACTGCAAGATCGGCTTGGGGTTGAGGTCTTTGTGGAAAATGACGTCAACCTCGCGGCTCTTGGCGAACATTGGTTGGGCAATCCGGGTGACACTGACGATCTGGTCTTCATCTCGGTCGGAACAGGCATTGGTGCAGGCATTGTTGTTGGCGGAAACCTGCTGCGCGGCAGCACCGGCGGGGCTGGCGAAATCGGCTTTCTGCCCTTCGGTGCCGACCCCTTTGAACAGGAAAGCCTGGAGGTGGGTGCCTTCGAACGGGTAAGCGCGACCAAGGCAATCATCGATCTATATGCCTCCAAGTCAGGACAAACCGCGGATGTGCCCAGCATTTTCGAAGCGGCAAACGCCGGTGACGCGGCGGCCCTGACAACGCTGGATGAGGTTGCCAAACAAATTTCCCGCGGGGCCGCCGCCTTGGTTGCGGTGGTTGACCCTTCTGCAATTGTTCTGGGCGGTTCAATCGGCATTCGCGAGGAGCTTCTCGAACGGGTCAGGCGATATATGGCGATGTGTTGCCCCAAGCCATTCGAGATCGAAAAATCCCGGTTGGGTGATCATGCCGCATTGGCCGGTGGGGCCTCGGTTGCCCTGACGCATCTGCATTTGTCCCTGTTTGCCGAAGGTCAGAAAGGTGCAGAAATTTCAGTTCCGCCACCTGACATTGCCTATTTCAAAGCAGGTGCATCATGAGCCCGCAGGAACTGAAAAGCGAACTTGAAGCAGCACAGGATGCAAGCGCGGACATTGCGCTGCTCAAAAGCGCACTCGCGGTTGAAAGTGTTACCGGAAACGAAACAGGTTTTGCCCGTTTTCTGGATCAAGAGCTAACCAAGCTCGGCCTCACGACAGGGCGGGAGGAATTTCTCGAAGGGCGTGAAAATGTTTGGGCTGAACAAGTAGGTGAGCCCGGTCAAAATCTCATGATTGTCGGCCATACCGATACGGTTCATGTACGCGGCTGGCCCGAACATTGGGGTGAGGATGCGCGCAGCAATCCCTTTGCCGGCACCGAACACGATGGTTTTATCTGGGGGCGTGGGGCCAGTGATCTGAAGGGGGGCATATGTGCCGCGATTGCCGGGCTTCGACTGTTGCAAGCCGCAGGTTACGCGCCAAAGCAAACGCTTACCTTTGCCTTTATCGGGGACGAGGAAAGTGGTGAACCCGGCACTGGCGTCAGCGCCGGGGCAAAGCACCTTGTCCAGCAGGTCACTGCCGGGGAAATCGCAAAACCTGATTTTGCCGTCTATGTCGAACCGACCAATCTTGACGTGTACACAGCGCAAATCGGGTTCTTCATTGCCGAGATTACCATCAAGGGCAAAACCGCCTATTTCGGTACACCTGAACATGGTGTTGACGCGCTAAAGGCCACGCACCAACTGCTTTCGCAGATTTGGCAGCACGAGGCAGACCTTGCTGCCAGCCCGGCGCATGATCTGGTTGGCCCCCCCTCCATTCTGGTAACGCATTTAGGCTGTGGCGGCTTCATTGCCGTCCCCGGTGAAGGCAACCTTTCCCTGATCCGCAAACTACGCCCCGGCGAGGATCTGGATGAAGCTGTGGCCGCTTTCGAGGCGTCACTGGATGTCGAGGCGCTGCCAGAAGGGATCTCGATCTCCATCGACTACCCCGCCGGGCGGGACCATCCCAAAGGTGGATCACCGGTCGAAATCGCGCGAGACAATCCACAGGCACTTCTTCTGCGGGAGTGCGTCCAGCAGTTTCGCCCGGAAGCCGGGAACATTGCCGGTGCGCCCTTCTGGTCGGAAATGCCTTTCCTGACCAATCAGATCGGATGCCCCGCCATCTATTTCGCGCCGGGCGACATTGCCGTGGCACATACCTTCGAAGAACGAATTGACATTGAAGACTACCTCGCCGCCGTACGTAGCTTCGCGCTGTTTATAGCGCGCTATTGCGGCGTGCGATCCAAAAACGAACACCCAACAAGGAGGACATCATGAAACATTTTGTAAGCAATTTTGCGGCCGCAGGGCTGTTCTGCCTCGCTGTATCAACCCTACATGCGCAAACCGTCGGACCCGGTGGCGAAACGGCGACACCAACCTCAGAAGTATTCGTGGCCGACGATCAGGTCGCGGCGGTTCAGGCTGCAAACTACACTGCCGCCCTCTTGTGGCACGACCAATCGGATTTTGTGAACGCTGTGACCGCCGGTGCCAGCGATGAATTTGCCCGGTTGGGCATCGAGGTTGTTGCGGTGACCAGCGCCGGATTTGACGCTGCCAAACAGCGCAGCGATATCGAAACCTCAATGGCAAAGCGGCCAAGCATCATCCTCTCCTTGCCTTTGGACCCGGTCACCTCTGCGGCGGCGTTTGAAGAAGCCAAGGAAGCCGGTGTTGCGCTAAGCTTTTTGTCAAACCTGCCTGCCGGCTACGAACATCCGGCTGACTATGCAGCAATTGTAACGGACGATCTTTTTCAGATGGGCAAGCAGGCGGCAGATGCGCTGGCCGCGGCCATGGACAATACCGGCACGGTTGGCTGGATCTATCACGATGCTTCCTACTATGTGACAAATCAACGCGACAATGCGTTCAAGGCAACGATCGAAAACGATTATCCGAACATCTCGATTGTCGCGGAACAAGGGATCAGCGATCCGGCACGGGCAGAGGAAATCGCCAATGCCATGTTGCTTAAAAATCCTGATCTGGGCGGTATTTACGTCACATGGGCAGGCCCGGCAGAGGGTGTTCTGGCCGCCCTTCGTGCCAATGGCAATGACAGCACAAAAATTGTGACGCTTGACCTGTCAGAGCCTGTCGCACTGGATATGGTCCGCGGCGGCAATGTTGCTGCAATCGTTGCGGACGAAGCCTATGAGCTTGGCCGTGCGATGGCCGCCTCTGCGGTTCTTGATCTGCTGGGCGAAGAGGTGCCGCCCTTTGTCGTGGCCCCCGCCATCACTGTGACGGCCGACAATGTGGCTGAGGCCTGGAACACTTCGTTGCACAGCGAAGCACCCAAAAGCCTGACGGAGAAATAAGTCATTTTCCGGGGGAGCGCGGATTGGTCTCTCCCCCACAGGCCCAGAGCAAAAAAGGAACCAATCAACTTAGGTAACGAGAACGCCCCTAACGGCGCACCCATAAACTTTCCACGTAATCTTCACAAAACAGGGAAAACCAAATGCTACGTACACTGAAATTACTGGCGCTCTCGTCAGCTATCGCAATACCTTCATTTGCCTTTGCGGACAACCACCCGCAGACCATGGGCCCAAATGGCGAGGCCCCGACACCCGTCGCATCCCTACAGCTTTCTGAGGCGGATGTCGCCAAGGTCGCCGAGGGTGGTTACACTGCTGCATTGGTCTGGCACGAACTTTATGACTGGTCCAATGCCGTCGCCCAAGGCGCAAAAGACGAGTTTTCGCGTCTGGGCATCGAGGTCATCGCAGAGACCAATGCGGGTTTTGATACCGCCCGTCAAAAGTCCGATGTCGAAACCGTGATGGCGAACAATCCGACAATCATTGTCTCACTGCCAATCGACCCGCCAACGGCCTCAGGCGTCTATGGCATTGCCCGCGACGCTGGTGTGAAGCTGGTCTTCATCGACAATGCGGTCAAAGGGTTCACCCATGGCACGGATTACGTCACCGTTGTTTCCGCTGATTTGTTCCAGATCGGCAATAAGGCGGCCCATACGCTTGCCACAGCAATGGGGAAGCAAGGGACCGTAGGCTACATGTTCCACGATGCGGATTTTCCCGTCACGAACCAACGTGACAACGCTTTCAAGTGGACCATCGAAAACGACTACCCGGATATGGAAATCGTTGTCGAAAGCGGCATGACGGATCCTGCCAATGCCGAAGATATTGCCCGCGCCATGCTTTCGCGCAACCCCGATTTGGGCGGCATCTATACACCCTGGGCCGAACCCGCCCTTGGGGTGTTATCCGTTCTGCGTCAGGACGGGAATGATCATACGAAGGTTGTCACCATCGACCTGAACGAACCGGTTGCACTTGATATGCTCAAGGGTGGCAACACGGCAGGTATCATTGCTGATGAAGCCTATAGCATCGGTGTCTATGCCGCCCGTTCGGCAGCACTCAGCTTGCTGGAGCGTTCGGTCGATCCGTTTCTGGTCGTCGATGCCTTGGCCATTGGTCGCGATAACATCGTCGAAGGCTGGAACAAATCCCTGAACATGGCCCCGCCCGAAACGGTCGTGAATGCGGCGAACTAAGAACGCGTTCCTGGGTGGGTCTTTATGGCGGCTCACCCGAATTCGAATTGAAGGTTATACCCGATGACACCAGCCCTTGAAAAACTTAAAGCATTCGATCTGCAAAAAAGCGTAATTTACTTTGGCTTTCTCGCAATCTTCCTGTTCTTCGCCATCACATTGCGTGACGATGGTTTTCTCACCTCGCGCAATCTGACTAACATCGTACTGCAAACCGCACCGGCAACAATCATGGCCATCGGGCTGGTCTTTGCCCTTTCCGCTGGTGAAATTGACCTTAGCTTTGGATCAATTGTCGCGGTTTCGGCGCTGGCGGCAGCCCTTGCACTGCAAGATTACCCGCTGATTGTTGGCGTCTTGGTTGGCCTTGGCGTTGGCCTTGCCATCGGGGCATTCAACGGGTTTCTCGTTGCCTATCTGCGCCTGCCTTCCTTTCTTGTAACGCTTGCCACGATGGGGCTTTTCGCGGGCATCGCACGATCGATGACCAACCTGCGTTCCATTCCGGTTCTGAACGATACCTTCACCAGCTTTTTTGGGTCAGGCCGGTTCCTGTCGGTTCACTCACTGGTGATCTGGACAGTCGCTGCAGTTGTCATTGGCCATATCGTCTACCGCAACACAAAGTTCGGGGCACATGTTCTTGCCGTTGGTGACAACGCCCGCGCAGCGCAGGTTTCAGGCATCAAAGTACCGCGCATCCGGCTTTATGTTCTGACCCTTTGCGGCGGGATGGCCGGGCTTGCCGGGCTGCTTTATGCGGGGCGTTTACAGGCCGCCAAATACACTTTGGGCGAAAGTGATTTGATGATTGTGATTGCCGCAGTGATCGTTGGCGGTACCGCGCTGAATGGCGGCAAGGGCTCCATCATTGGTGCGCTTCTCGGCTCGCTTCTGATGGGTATGCTTAACAACGGGTTGATCCTGATGGGGCTCAAAGTCTCTGATCAAATGATCGTCCGAGGTCTCATCATCCTTTTCGCTGTCGCAGTCTCGCTGCGCGACACCAGCCGGTAACCGGAGGTAATCACATGTTTCTTGATCTATTAATGCGGCGCAATCCGCGATTCATTGAAGCTGCCATGGCGCTTCACCAACAGGGCAAACTTCCGTCCAACGCCTATATCCTTGACCTGGATACTGTAGAGCAAAACGTGCGCGTCTTTCAGGCAGAGGCACACAAGCACGGGCTGAAGACATTTGCGATGACAAAGCAGGTCGGCAGGCATTCAGGGTTTTGCGAGGCTGTCCTGAAAGGCGGCATCGAACGCTCTGTGGCTGTTGACATGGCCTGTGCCATTGCCTGTGATCGTGCGGGGCTTAAAACCGGGCATCTGGGCCATTTGGTGCAAGTCCCCTCTGGCGAGGCGGCATTTGCAGCCGCTCAGTTGAAGC
The DNA here is from genome assembly GCF_030159975.1 of Sulfitobacter pacificus. Classification (NCBI taxonomy): domain Bacteria; kingdom Pseudomonadati; phylum Pseudomonadota; class Alphaproteobacteria; order Rhodobacterales; family Roseobacteraceae; genus Sulfitobacter; species Sulfitobacter pacificus. Next base: position 489,311 of record NZ_BSNL01000001.1, on the reverse strand, counting down.
CGGACTATTGGACCGTGTTTTCAGACAGCAAAGCAGAAGAGGCCGCCGATGCCAGCGCCAAAGCAGGGCGGGTGCAAAACCTTCTTGCCCGCATTCAAACCGAGGGTGACACCTTCTATCGTGGTCACGAAGGCGGGTTTGATGCGGCGGATATCGTTGCCGTGGCAGATCGGCTTGATGCTTTGGAGGGCGGCAAATTCGCAGGTATCACAACCTTCCCTGCTCTGCTTTTTGATCAGGAAAACCGAAAGGTCACGCCGACCCACAACCTGTCAACGTTGAACAAAGCAGCCGAAGCTCTTGCAGCGGTAGGCAGAAACGACATTGAGATAAACGCGCCCGGTACGAATTCCGCTATCATGCTTGCCGCGCTCGCGGCAGCAGGTGCGACCCAATGTGAACCCGGCAATGCGCTTCATGGCACCACACCGCTTCACGCCGTTGAGGATCTGCCCGAAGACCCGGCGGTCCTCTATCTCTCCGAGGTGTCGCATCACCACGGTGACAAAGCCTATTGCTTTGGTGGTGGGCTTTATATCGATCCGGTTTTTCCGAAGTATCAGGTCAAGGCGCTCTGTGGTTCCTCCCCCACCTCTCGGGCTGAAGACCTGCACAAGGTTGAAATCCCTGACTATTCTGCAATCGACTACTACGCGATGATCGATGCCACCGGTGAAAATGCGCCCAAGCCGCGCGATACTGTGGTCTTTGGCTTTCGCGGGCAGGCCTTTGTGACCCGTGCCCTTGTTGTAGGGATCCGTGGCATTTCATCCGGGAACCCAGAAGTAACCACAATTGAAAACGGCTTTGGCGACCCTGTCGCATGGCCGGGGGCATATCAGTCATGACCGAACAACCGACAGTTTTGGAACTGAAGAACATCCATAAAACCTTTGGCGCGATTACCGCTATTCAGGATTTCTCGCTTGATCTCAAGGCCGGCGAAATCGTTGCGCTTGTGGGGGATAACGGTGCCGGCAAGTCGACGCTAATCAAGATGATCTCTGGCGTCTACAAGCCAACTTCGGGTGAAATACGTCTGGACAATGAACCGGTTGCCTTTGCCGACGCCAGTTCTGCCCGCAGCCGAGGCATTGAGGTGGTGTATCAGGATCTCGCACTTGCCGATGAACAACCTGTTTATATGAACATGTTCCTTGGTCGCGAATTGACAAAGAAACCCTTCGGGCTGCTCGACAAAGAAAAGATGCGCAGGGACAGCCAGGCCCTGGTTGACGAGTTGGACGTGCGCATCCCTTCTGCCAGCTCTACCATCCGCGACCTCAGCGGCGGCCAACGGCAAGGCATCGCCATCGCACGTGCAACCCATTGGGCCAGCAAGCTCATCCTGCTTGATGAACCCACCGCCGCCTTGGGCGTTGCCGAAACGGCTAGAGTAGAAGAGTTGATCGCCTCACTAAAGGCGCGCAACCTTGCCATTTTGATCATCAGCCACAGCCTTGATCAAGTGTTCACCCTGTCTGACCGGATCTGCGTGCTGCGGCGCGGAGAGCAGATCGGCATCAGAAACACTGCCGAGACCGACAAGAATGAGATCGTGTCCATGATCACAGGAGTGCATTAAGCCATGGCGTCGCATAAAACCTTTATGGCACGAGAGATTGCCGAGATTCCGACCATGTTCGAACGTCAGTTGCAGGACGGGCTGGACCAATATTGGGAGGCTGGCGCAAAGCTGGCTGCATCAAACATTCGTGGGTTTGTAACCTGTGCAAGGGGCACATCGGATCATGCCGCGACGTACTTTAAATATCTGATCGAAACGCAAACCGGGCTGCCCACCGCCTCGATTGGACCCTCTGTTGCATCGGTTTATGAGGCACAGCTGAAACTGGATGGCTTCGCCTCTATTGCCTTTTCCCAATCGGGCGGCAGCCCGGATCTGACAAAGCTACAGGCGGCGGCCAAGAAAGGTGGCGCAGAAACCATCTCTGTCCTGAATGTTGTGGATTCTTTGCTTGCCGAGGCATCAGACACCGTGCTGCCGGTATATGCCGGGCCGGAGAAAGCCGTGGCTGCGACGAAATCTTATGTAGGGATGCTGTTTGCCTCGCTTGGGATTCTCGCCGGGTTCACCAATAATAAAGAGTTAAAAACCGCACTTGCAGATCTCCCCCAACTGGCGCAGGCAACATTGCATGTTGATTGGGGCGCGGCCAGCGTGCCTGTCGCCCGCGCTGGCTCGCTTTTCTGCATCGGACGCGGCCCCGGATATGCGGTTGCCGCAGAAGCTGCGCTCAAGTTCAAGGAAACCTGTCGCCTGCACGCAGAAGCTTACTCCGCTGCTGAAATGCTGCACGGTCCTGTCGCCATCGCAGGCGATCAGTTTGCCGCAATGTTGTTTCGCACCAATGACGCCGCCGCTCAGTCGATTGACGCCGCTGCGATGAAACTACGACAACAAGGTGCAACAGTCTTTATGATTGGTGATGCCTCCGACAAACAAAGCCTTCCGGTACCAAGCTCGACCAACCCGCTGCTTGATCCAGTGCTGCAAGCCATCGCCTTTTATCGCTTCGTCGAGGATCTCTCACTTCGTTTGGGTCAAAACCCCGACGCCCCCGCAGGGCTCAAGAAAGTCACAGAGACCGTCTGAACCGCAATCCCAAAACACGGCTCTGTCTCAGATCACAAGGCTGCGCGGTGATCGATTGATAAATGATCACCGGGTTGCACCGCCGCTTCCCCTAGGCGCACCAAGCCGGTCCCCGCCTTCGGAACAAGTGGTTGCACCTTGCACCGCGCGGCGTTCATAGAACGCCAATAATCACAGATGCCAACCCAGATCCGGGAACAAGGTTTTCATGCCTCCAGCTCGCGATGTTTGCAACGCGCCTGACAGGTCAAACCATAGCCACAACATGGGTATGAAATTCGGCAGCGCCTATTTGGCAATCTATTGATCGGCCTTCGGTAGGTCTTTCATAATGTCGCGCAACGTGCCCAGATCTTCGACCTGACGTTCCATCAAATACAGGCGTGTCCTGTCCAGCGGTGTCACATCTCCTGCGATACGCTGCCATTCCTTGCCGTCAAATATGCTGGCCCCAAATCCGCCCGCAACCAGCATCACATTTTCATTTGCATCAAGGATCGGAAAATTGACGGGGGCATTCTCGTCTTCGACAAAAGGTGCAGGTTTCCAGACCAGTTCATTCGCGTCAAACACAAACAAACCCGCTTCGATTGCGCCATAGAGTTTCTCTTTGAACCAGCACAGGTTCATACCGGGCAGTGATCTCTCCTTGCGCGGGATCAGCGGGGCAAAACCTTCGATAGTGCCGACCAGAAGCTCGCCCTTTTTGCCAGACAGATAAACGCTGCCATCCGCAGCGCAGCACATATCCCACAAAAAGATCGGGTCCGGGTCAAGCTCGGAGGTGACAGCGTCGGGCAGCGCAATGGTGGTAAGCTTCTTGCCGTTCCAATGGTGGATCTCTGGTGCTGCGCCCTTTCGATTAAGCGCCAGATAAATGTTCTTATCGGATGTGCCTGCGATCGCGACATATTGGCCTGCGGCGCGCTCTTCTTTCAGGCTGCCGGTCACCCCGGACAGCACCGACCATTCGCCTGCCGCATCGCGCCGCAAAAAGCTGCGGCCCAGACCATAGGCATAAAAATGCTCTCCAATATGCGCCACACCGGTGGTGCCCCGCACCGGCATATCCGGCTCCATACCCCGTTGAGCGGTTTTGAAATCAAAGGTGGTCACATGGCCCGCCGCATCACTGAACAATGCCTGACCATTTCCACCCGCGGTGCGGGCAAAATCATACCCGTTTGAATTTCGCTTACCGCTCCAGCCTTCACTTAACTCGCAGGCCAAAAGCTTGGTCTGGCGGGGCGGATTGGGGCCGGTATAGGTTTCATCCCAATTTGCCCCGAAGACAAAAGTTTCATCATCAACAACCGCCGCTGAGACAATTACCATACCGGTTAGAACCTGATCCCACGTCTTTGCCACGCTCATTCGTCCTCTTGTGTATTGCCAGCCACCGGCCTGCCATTGCGGTCCACGGCGTTCGGTGTGCAGTTCATATCCCCATAGAATCTTTCAAGCTGGGCACGGATACAATCCTCGCGGCAATTGTCGCCCACCCCGCTGTCCTCCATAGAGGCAACCGCATTGTCCATCGCATCGTCCATGCTCATCGGTTCCCCGCCGCCGTGTCGGCGCAGGGTCAATGCATCCATTGCGGAATGAAGCTGGCCGTGACTCCCCATGGAATGGTTTGCACCTTCCGCGCACACTGTTGGGGCCTGATTATGTCTGGCATTGTTGTAACCGGGGCAATGATCCACCATCGCACGCGGTATCAGGTGGTGACCGGTCTGGCCCGGGCAACAGCCACGGCTGTCAGACAAATCCAACGGCCCTGTATCAAATAGACCCGAGGTTCCCCGCCCGCTTTGGTTCATGGATGCCGGGCCTTGCGGGTTATTGGTGCTTGGCGGATCGTAGGGTACCAGAAAACACTTGCGCGCACGCAGACAGTCGTCCGCCTCTGCGGCGGCGGCCATTGCCGCAGAAACATTGCGCTGCGCCTGTGCCAGTTCAGCAGGATTGTCGGCAGCGCGCAGAACCGCTTCTGCATTGCCGCGGATCAAAGTGAGGGATTCAACCATGTCGTTGATTCTGGCGGCGGTGCGACGCGCATCGAACACGCCAGCAAATACATTCCAAATCCCGCTCAGCACATTGACGACTGTTGCAGCCCCTGCACAAACCGCCGCACCCACACCCGCCGCGACCCCGCATAACGCGCTGGCTGCATACCGGCCACCTGACGCCAATGCCCAGCGTTCAAGCCGCTCTCCCGCAATCTGCACCCCCGCATCGATGGCGTATTGCTGAATATCTGCAAACATGTCGTCCGCAAGGCTGTTCAGCTCTTCCATACGCTCGCGCAGGTTACTGCTGTTGACCTGCATAAGCGCCGCGCCGCAATGCTGGTCTTTCCACGTCATGTTGCGTTCTTGAACCGAACGGCGGGTTCTGTTGCGCGGCACGCGGCGGTTGTTATACCGCTCCCGACCCTTTACGAACCGTCTGTTTTCACCGCGAGACGGGCCGCACTCGCGCTCGATGCGATTACGCTCGCGATTACAGTCAGGTGGCAGCTGTCCGGGGCAAGTTTCACAAAACCCAACCGCGGAATCTGCATCAAATCTGCCTCTTGCTGCCATCAGCGCTCACCATCGTTTGAATCTTCAGGCTCAACCCAGTCAATCACGGCCTGCACCACATGAGTTTTGAACTGCATTTCAACCTCGTCCATTACCTCGCTATCTGACTGACCGGATGTACCGCCCAATGCCGGCCACGCCCAGCCATGCAGAGGATCAGCATCAAAAGCATGACCCAGTAAGAAAGCGATGCGGCAGTATCTGACCCGCGCCGCATGGTCCGAGAGGCCCAAATCCGCAGCCCGTTTTCCCGCGCTCAAGACATGCAACCTTAGCGCCTCTTCCCCAATCAAATCGACTTTTTCAGGCCAGAACAGTCTGAAATCTTCGACAATTGGCTGAATGGTTCCATCGTCCGGCATTGGCGGAGGCAAGGCACAGTAAGCCTCAAATGCACGCCGTGGCACATAGGCTTCCTCATCTGGACCCATGACCGCTTCACAATAGTCAATGTAGCAATTCCAGACGTCAGTGATTTTTTCGTTCGCAAGATAGCTGTCGTCGGCCAGACGGTCGGCAGCCCAAGGCAGCGCCGGGTCACTATCGAAATATGCGCCCAATGTTACCGACAGGTTGGCATAAAGGAACAACGCCCGCTCGCTGTCCAAACCATAGCCCTCTGCCCGCTCAACCGCGAGCGAAGCGACCTGAAACAGATCAGAGCGGGATCGCCCTTCCACCAATGCACCGCGATAGCCAGGAAGCTCATCCACCACGCGCCCGATGAAGGTTTGCATGGCCTTATCCTGAAAGGCCAACATCTGTTCTGCCGAAATCCGGATCATTCAGCCACCACCTGAGGACGTGTCAACGTTTGAACATCGCCCCCTGCATTTTCAAAAATGAAGCTTTCGATAGCATCCTGGAATACTTCATCGATTTGATCTTCCATCAATACTTCCGCAATGCGATTAAGGACCCGTGGATCATGAAACCGCAAGATACACAGCTCGCCGCCGGGAACCTCAACGTAGAGGGTTTTGCGCAGATGCAAATGCAGCGTCTGAGGATCAGCACGCGAGGTCAGAATACTTGCAAAGCCGCGCGCCCAGAAACTGTGAAATCGCTCAAGCACCATTTGCGCATCTGAACATGGCACCAAGACTGGCGCGACTTCAAGCAAAGCAGGATCAGAGTCACCGGGGAAAAGCTGCAGGGTCTGAACACCAGCCGCAGCAAAATCGGCCAGCAATGCGCCCCCCAGCGGCGCGTCGATCAGCAAATAGATATTGTCTTTGGTCTGTTGCAGCCGCCACTCTAGCTCGGCAAATGCGCTTGCAAAGCTCTGCGATTTCCGGGGGCATAGGAACACAAGGGGCGTGCCAAGCGCAGAGGCCGCTGCAAGACTTTCCGCGATGGGATGGCCCGCGCCGGGATAAGATCGCCCCTCTGCCTGCGGTTCAGTCATTCTACGTTCCTCAAAGGTGCTTCGGCTTGCCTAGCTGAAGCGGTACGGCCCTGTAGATATGGCCCAGATACACAAAGGGCTCAAGTAGCTTTGAATTCATACTTCGGTTCACCGCAAACCATCGGCTGCGACCCGCTGAAAAGCGCTTGCTTGGACCCGAATTTAGCCCCTTGTCTAAGTGAACAAACCTGATCTACGGCCCCGCCGGTCTTTTCTGCCAGCGCGAGAACCGGCGGCCACTGATCAGGCTCATATCGCTGTCTTTAACAGACGCCCTGCAAAACCAGATGCCAATGGCGCGCCGCTCAATTGCCCCATATGCCATGCCAACACCTGATTGCTGCTAAGTACCGGAATGCCAAGTTCTGCTTCCAGTTCGTCGATGATATCCAATGTGCGCAGATTGGTGCACGATAAAAACACTGCCTGCGCGCCAACTCCGGCCTGTCGTGCTGCGGCTTTGATGGAATCTGGCGCGATGCGCGCAACCTGCGCTTCCACTTTTTCGCCAAAGGTCACACTTTCACCGACCGAAAACCCCGCCGCGATGAAGGCTGAGCGGACCGGGGCGGCAATGTCTTGGACATAGGGCGTTACAAGGCCCAGTTTCGCGATGTTAAGTGCGCGCAACGCTGCCAGCGCCGCCGTCAGCGGGTCCGTCACAGCCGGGGTTTCCACACCTTTCCTGATCATCGAGGCCACAGCCCCTGCGCCGATCAAGGTGGTGCCAGACGTACAGCCGTAGCCCACAACGTCAAAACGCGCAGCCCTTGGGAACAACTGCGCACTGCGCGATAGTTCGGCCTCCATTGCGGCAATCGTTTCGGTCGAAAGCGCCTCTCCCGAAGGGATGCGGCTGATGTAGATTGCACTCTCGCGATCAGGGAAAAGTCGCCGGAAATCCTGCTCGATCGTTTCATCGGCCTGTAAAACCACCAGCCCCAATGTGCCTTTTGATCCGATAGATCCGACCAGATCGAAACCAACTTGTTTCATTCTCTGATCTCCGGCATCTCGGCAGGTGCGCGAGGCGACAACAGCTCTGGCCCATCTGCGCGCAGGACAATATTTTCTTCATGCACCAGAATGCGATTGGGGGTAATTTGTACCCCCGGTTCAAGTGTCAGCACCATGCCTTCGCGCAGCTCGGTTGTGTCAAGCGGAGTCACCGATGGCCATTCCGTCAACGTGATCCCCAACCCATGACCCAACCGTCCGCCGCAGGAAACGGCACCTTGGCGCGTCAACTCATCCGTCATGATGCGGTGCAGATCACAGGCCAGCATACCAGGACGCAAGCTGCTTAACGCTGTGTCAGTGGCCACGTAGAGCGCAGCATGGGCGCGGTGCACATCATCCCCCACCCGCCCAATCGCAAAGTTACGGTCGAAATCGCAAAAATACCCGTCCCGCACAGCGCCTGTGTCCAACATCAACACATCGCCATCGCGCAAAGGGCGCTCATGCGCGGGTGAGATCACATCGCCGTAGCCCCCTTGGTCAGCCCCGCCGGCGACATAGCTGACCCAATCGGCCCCTTCCTGAAGCAAGGCGACCTGGAAATTGCGGAAAACCTGCGACAGGGGCACGCCTTGGCGCGCAAATTCGGGCACATTTGCAAAAGCGGCATCCGCAATCGCGCAAGTCGCGCGGATCTTATCGATCTCCGCCTCGGATTTGACCTCGCGACTGCGGTGGATTGCCGCCGTGCCATCGGTGATCTTGCGCGGGGCGATCCGGTCTTGCAGCCGCGTGAAATCTGCGAGGGGCATGCGCAGCTGGCTTTCCTGTCCCATCGGAACGCCGATCCTGCCTGTATTGGGCACAATCGATATCAGGGTATCCGCCAAAAGGCTGACCCCATCGTCAACAGGATCAGGCGCATCCCATGTGCGGATATCGCTGATCCAACACCGGCCCATCAATTCGGCCCCGATGTTCGGTATGACGGCCACCGGATCGCCATTTGAAGGCACCACCACAAACCAGGGCCGCGCCGGGCTTTCCCAGAAACGTGTCAAAAAACCTGTGGCGTAAAAAACATCCGCAGGTGTGGTCAGAAGAAGCGCATCAAGGTGGTGTTGCGACATCTCGCCCTGCAATGCCCGCACGCGGCGTTGGTATTCCGCCGCTGGAAAAATCAGCGATCCATCAGGCATCCTCTGGCCCTTCGCTCAGAATACATAGAACACGGCTTTGCGCATCAATACCGTTTAACCCGGCCAGCAAGGCAGCTATGCCCGCCGTCCCGGATGGCGTCGAAGGCAATCCCGCCTCCGCCATCGCTGCGGTACCTGCCGCCGCCTCTTCCTCGGTGATGGTCACAAATTGATCCGCGTCATAGGCCAGATCCGCCAGCGCAAGCATTGAAGGGGTCTTGCAATCCAGACGTCCCATTGCGGACACTGGCCCTTGTGTTTCGACCACACGGCCAGCGCGAATGCTCTCCCTCAACGCGGGTGCCGCTTCGGGTTCCACCACGATCATCTGCGGACCCTCCCCCCAGGCCAGCCGCAGCTGGGCCGCCAGTGCCGCCGCGAGACCACCAACACCCGCCTGCAACAGCACATGCGTCGGGACGTCGCTTGACTGGGCTATAATTTCGGTTGCGATCTGACGATAGCCTTCCATGACACGAAACGGCAGATCAACATATCCGGGCCATGATCCGTCCGACAAAAGCGTCCAATTGTTCTGGTCAGCGGCCTCGCTTGCAGCAGCCATGCTGGCCTCATAGTCGGCCCCTGCCCAAACCACCTTTGCCCCCAGACCTTCCAGCTTGGCGGCAAAGGGCTTTGGTACAGTATGCGATAGGTAAACCACCGCCGCCGCGCCGAAAATACGCGCACCGGCCGCGACAGACATCCCGTGATTGCCCGCGCTGGCGGTGACATAGGTACGCCCCTGTAACGCCTGATCCAATACACCACCAACGGCCGCAGCTTCGCGCGCAATAGCATATGCCGCGCCAAGCGCCTTGAAACTTCCAAGCCCCATCCGACCGCGTTCATCCTTGACCATCAGACGTGCAACACCTGCCAAGCTCGCGACCACGGGACATTCGATCAATGCCGTCGCCTGATGGACCGGGCATTGCGCCAAAAGGGCCGCAACCGCGCGCGCATCAGCCCCCTGCATCCGCGCCAGTTCGGGCAGGCCCTTGCCGCGAAATTGATTGTCCAACGCTGTTGCCATCTGATGGCTCCCTTTATGTGTCACGCGAAGTTATGCTGATACTCGCAGGTTTGTCATCTAATGCTTTGCCTTGTTTCGCCCCATTTTCCGCGGTTTCCGGATTTCCTTGTCATGCGACATGCGCGTGGCGGATGAACGGTCAGATCCGAAGGTTCGTCACCGACGCCCCAAAACGCATCTGCCATTCGTTACAAGTCCAAAACCGGTCACCGGTCGAACTCATCACCTGCGGAACAAAACTGGCTGCGCTTTAGCCACTTCGATGTCTGCTTTAAATTGTCGATTGGATGTCACAAAGCACCAGGTCAAATCGTCATATCTCTGAAACCTAAGAATTGGAGATATAATGCACAGATATATTTTGATCGGCGTCGGTGGCGTTTCACTTGGTACCGGGGCCTATATTTGGGGCGCGACGCAACATTGGTACGACAACGTACCGGGCGTTGCGCAGACCGGCCCTCTCAACCTTCATTTCGCGAAAGATGTCGCACTTGCCTATCTGGCAGGCGGCACTGCATTGCTATGGGCTGGTCTCAACTACGATAGATCAGCGGGAATTTTCGGGGCCTCGTGGTTCGTCCTGCATGCACTGTTGCATATCTGGATATGGGTGCATCGTGGGGGGCCAATAGACCTTATTGCCCTGACGAACCTGATCGGCATTCAGATACCTGCCTTTCTGGCACTCTATGCGGCAATCAAACTCCAGGCCGAAAGGGGGCGATCATGATCCGCTATTTCTTGAGAATGGGTATTGAGCAGTTCGCAAAGCGCTACAATTATGACGCGGATTATATGTCTCACGTGGTTGAGACATCGACCATGGCCGGCGTTCGCTTGTCATTGCTTCCCCTGTATAGCCAGTTCAGGGGCCCCAAGGAGGCGCAAGACGTCTGGGCGGGTGCCATGCTGGGATCAACGCAGGAGGGGGATTGTGGGCCCTGTGTGCAACTCATTGTCGATATGGCGCTCGAGGCCGGAGTTCCGGCAGAACAGCTTGCGCTATGCCTTCAAGGCGATGCTTCCGCTGCGGGCGATGTCGGGCTTGGCTTCCGGTTTTCGCAAGCCGCTATCGCGAACACCCCTGCGCTGGAAGAATTCCGCGCTGAAATCGACAAACGGTTCGGTTCGGCAGCTGTCACGGCGGCCTCCTTTGCTGCGTCCAGTGGGCGGATATATCCCGTCTTGAAACGTGGCTTGGGCTTTGGTCAAACCTGTAGCAATGTCCAAGTGAAGCAAAAGACAATACAGGTTCCACAGCACCGATGAACATGGTTGCAAACATATTCGAAGCCGAGCGGACAAAACTGATATCGCTTTGCTATCGCATGCTTGGCGAACGTGCAGAGGCGGAAGACGCTGTGCAGGATACCTGGTTGAAGTGGTCAGCCGCTGACATTGACAAGATCGACAACCCTTCAGCCTGGTTGCGCAGGGTCGCCACCAACATTGCGATCGACACTTTGCGTTCCGCGCACCGGAAGCGCGAAATATATGTCGGCCCTTGGTTGCCCGAACCCTTGATCCAACCGGATGCTCATGAACCTGTGTATCATTTTGAACTGGCTCAAGAATGCGGGCTGGCCCTGTTGTGGGCAATGGAACGCCTTACCGAGAAAGAGCGTGCGGCATTTATTCTTAGGGAGGTTTTCGACGCCAGCTATTCAGAACTCGCGACGACGCTAGGCACAACTGAAGCCGCCTGCCGCCAACTTGTCAGCCGGTCGCAAAAGAAACTGCAAGACACAGGTCCTCGATTTGATGCCACACCAGAACAGGTTGCTGAACTAAGTGCGCGCTTTTTTTCTGCAATCATGGCTGACGATTTTGATACGGCATTGTCACTTCTAACGCCCGACACCATCGCGCTCTCAGACGGGGGGGCCAAAAGACGTGCCGCACGACGACCATTACTTGGTGGCAATGAGATCATGCAGGTGTTCCGTGCATTGTACGAAAAAGCAAAAAGCGAAGAGGGTTGGACAAGCCAGATGTCGATGGTGAATGCCCTCCCTGCAATACTGTACTACCGTTTTGGACAGTTGGACTCCGTCACCACCCTTGTGCCCGATCAAAATGGCACAATTGCGTGGATATACATCATGAGAAATCCAGATAAGCTCGGTGTGTCGAACCAATCGGGTTACTAAGCCGTTGTTGAGTGTGGGACAGATAAGCTGTCCGGGAAGGGTTCAGGAGGTCCAGTGTCATCCGCACCTCCCAATTTATTTAGGCGTTTTCCGATGGGCGCTATTCTTGTGCCCCCAGAAGGTCCTCGACCAAATGATATGTTGTGCGGACCCTAGCTTCGTTTGGATAGTTCCGGTTTGCGAGGACAACGATACCAAGATCCTGAGCGGGTAAGAGGACCACATACCCACCAAAGCCATTGGTCGCCCCTGTCTTGTTTAGGATAACGTCCTGTTGCGGCGGCAAAGGGGGCATGATTGCTTCGGAGGGCTGGGGTGACAGGATGAAGTCATAGCCGTTTCCAGCCTCCATCGCTGCTAGATCGACGGGCCAGGGATATTGCTCCCAGATCATGTTCTGCGTGTAGTAAGCCGTCTTGGCATGGCCTTCGCGGGTCCGGTCGAGGGCGGCAGAGAGCGCTGGAGTCACATCGCCATGACCCAGTTGCAGATCCAGCAGGCGTACCATGTCACGGGCGGTGGATTTTACACCATAGGCCTCGTCAGCCAGCACGCCCGGATTCACGCGGATCGGGGCGTCAGTCTTTCGGTCGTAGCCGTAGGCATAACGATCCATCGCCGTGTCCGGGACATTGATGAAAGTGCTGTTCAGACCCATGGCAGGGAACAGGATTTCCTCTGCCGCTTGCGCATAGGGCATCCCCATGGCGCTCGCAGTGATGTGCCCCAGCAGGCCGATGCTGACATTCGAATAGCTGCGCGTCCTGGGGTGTGGCGGTTGCCAATCGGCCAGCCAGTTGATCAGTTCGGGAACATCCTGCACCTTGCGCGGAACTTGCAGCGGCAGACCACCGGTGACATGCGTGGCAAGATCGATAAGCCTGATGCCGCCAAAGGCGGAACCTTGCAGATCTGTCAGCTTGTCAGACACGGGAGCATTCAGGTCAATCTGGCCCTGTTGCTCGGCGAAGGTGGCGAGAGTTGCGTTGAAAATCTTGCTGATTGATCCCAGTTCAAAAATTGTCTCCGGCGATGCGGCGATTTCGCCTTCTCTGGCGGCAAGCCCGGTCGCATAGAAATGTTGTTTGCCGCGAAGGGTGATACCAACCACCAGCCCTGGGATGTCATATTCCTCTATCACCGGCGTGAAGGCGTCGCGCACCATGTCGGTGACCTGCCTGTCGGACAGGCCTTGAGCGGCCAGTGTTGTGGGGAGGGACAGCAACACAGCGGCTACAAGGGTCCAAGTCTTCATTTCTGCCTCATTATTTTTTGGTTTTTAGGTTTGCAGAACTAGTGTTCTACCGTCGGAGTCTCAAACAGGATATGACCGCTTCTGAGGGCCTGCGCGGAAAGGTGCTGATGTTCAAAACTGACGCCGCATACAGCAGTTCCCTAAAGCAGGCAGAGGCTGCTGGTTCGCCAAGGTTTGCTTTGCCCGGCCCGCTGCTGGATTGCAGCGCTCTGGTTCAAAGACGTAATGGCTGGCCATCGCTTTGAAGCAGGCGTTACCGGGGCAGTTCTCAGTGACTTTCGACAGTCATCGGTCTATACGCTGATTTTCCAGACTTTGCCGTGCCAAAGCGCTGATAAGGTCGGTGCGTGTGACGATGCCTACAAGTTGATCTTGTTCCAAGATGGGCACGGCGTCGACGGCACCGTCTGCCATCTGGGGAAGCAACGCGGATAAAGGCGTATCCGCTGTTGCGCACGGGCCGGCGACACTCATGATGTCAGCGGCTTGCACAGGTATGTCACGGCCGCGGTCAAGCAGCCGGCGCATTGTTTTGCCGAAGCCACGATTTAAGCGAAGACTGTCTTCACGCGCCCGGTCGATGAGGTGGATTTGAAAGATGACGCCCAAAAACCGGTTCACGTCCCCGACAACCGGCAAAGCCGTAAACCGGTGACGCCGGAACAATGCTGCGATCTCTGCTAATGGCGTGTTCGGCTCCACGGTAATCAGGTTGCGCGACATGATATCATCGGCAACTGTAGGTCCCGACCTGGCGGCCACCGCCTGCATTTCCGCCGCCCCGAGCAGTCGCGCCAGATCTTCGACACCAAGGTTAAAAGACTGTTTGTAGCGATCCAGAATATCGGTCAGCTCTGCCTCCGACAGGCCAAGACGTTCGATAGGTTCAGGATCTTGCGTGCCATGACTGTTCGGATCATTGAACTGGCGGAATGGGTAGTGTCGCCCGGTCATGCGCCCATAAACGATGGCGATGAACACCAACACGACAGTACCGATCCCAATCGGCATGAGGGCAAAATAGAACCCCAATTCCTGAACCGCCTCAGGGCTCATGGCGACGGTCATGGCAACGGCGCCTGCCGGTGGATGTAAGGCGCGGCACAGAATAATAGCGGTAATTGCCAGCCCGACAGCTAAGGCAATGCGCAGAACGGGATCCTGCACCACCAGAGATACAGCGACACTGACCAAGGCGGCGACCACATTGCCGACGATCGCCGACCACGGCTGTGCCAGAGGGCTGTTGGGGACAGCAAACAAAAGAACCGAGCTCACCCCGAATGGTGCCACTAAATACAGGCCAAGCGTCAGGTCAACCGCCGGTGCCAGAACAAATGCTCCGGCCAAGGCCAGGCCGATGAAGGCACCAAGCCCCGCACGCAGGGCTTCGATAGGCGAGCTTTTGGCGACGGCGGGACCAAATGAACTTAGATGGGACAGAGCAAGTCCTTCCAGATAACGGCAGGTGTGTTTTTTCAAAGTGCAAGCAAATTGGCAATGCCTGCTAATGTGCAATCTGGATCAACCCCGGCAGGACTTATTCCTGTTGTTTCTGCATCTTTTGGCACTGCCTTTTGACGAGCAGTTCACCAGATCGGGCATTCACGCGCATGCACCGAAAGTTAGAAAAACCCGCACCGCCGACATCCGCGTAAAGTGCTGCCAAGGGCCGCTATGGTCCCTTCTTCGACGTTGGTAACATGAATCTGGCTGCTAATTGAGGAATGGAACGAAAAGTGAATATATGTGCAGGCATAGCTTGGAAAACGATGGAGTTATCCTATCTTTCCTTGACGCTGGCGGTGGTGGCAAACCCTTGTTGGCGCCGCACGGCCATTGGATGGGGGCATCCGATTTCGCAGGGGTTGCAGAGGATCTTTCGCCCGAGTGGCGTGTGATCGCACTTGACCAGCGGGGTTTCGGAGAAACCGATCACGGGGCGACCCATAGTATCGCAGCCTATATTGGCGATGTGGTCGCGCTGTTGGACCGCGGCTTTCTGATCATTGTCATGGAGCTCAATCTGGAGCCCATGTCACCGATGTTTCGTAGTGTAACAAATGCAGTAATCAGACGGGCAAAAGGCCATCGTGGTGAATTCATAGAGCATGCGGAAACCGTCGTTCTGCTCGATGACCCCGGCACCGGCAAAACCGGCAATGACAGCTAACGATTCAAGTCTAAGCAAGAAAACGAGTTGGGGTTCAAACCCTAGTGAAAATCCCGGCTTGGAAATAGCCGCTTGGCCTGATCGCGCGGGTGCATGGCCCGGGCGGGGTAGCGGGATGTTTTGGGCGTATCGTCCGCCCGTGGCCCTTCGGTGGTCAGCGCCTCTGGCATGGGATGCCCCAGCTCAGAAAGCTTATAAGACATATCTTTGATGTCCTGCGCAATCAGATGCACAACGATGCCTTCGCGTTGCAGATACCCCCTGACCTGCAACAGCCGCCCGCCCATCACGATACGCCGGAACCGCTCATAGACTTTGGGCCAGACCACTACATTGCTGACCCCGGTTTCATCTTCAAGCGTCAGAAAAATCACCCCCGATGCGGTGCCCGGGCGTTGGCGGGTGATGACAAGCCCGCAGACCGTGCACCGCCCCAGAGGCACATCAATAAGCGCATTATGGGGTGTAAGACCCACAATACCGGGGCGTAACAATTCCATGGGGTGGGCACGCAGGGACAGGCGGGTTGAGACATAATCCTCAACCACCTCTTCGCCCAGATGCATGGCTGGCAGGGTGACCTGCGGCTCTTGGATGCTTTCCCCGTCGATCGGATCATTAAAGAGCGGCAGGGGCTTTTCGCTGCGGATGGCTTTGACCTGCCACAGCGCATCGCGGCGCGTGAGGCCCATGTTGGAAAATGTATCTGCCTCAGCCAACCGCGTCAGCACATCGGGGCGCAGCCCCGCCCGCAACCAGAGCGCCTCGGGGGTGGGATACCCATTGCCGCGCGCGGCCACGATCCAG
The DNA here is from genome assembly GCF_030159975.1 of Sulfitobacter pacificus. NCBI lineage: Bacteria > Pseudomonadati > Pseudomonadota > Alphaproteobacteria > Rhodobacterales > Roseobacteraceae > Sulfitobacter > Sulfitobacter pacificus. Next base: position 473,112 of record NZ_BSNL01000001.1, on the reverse strand, counting down.
CCCGCCTCTTCTTCCTTCAGACCCTTGATCTGGCGGAACCCCAATCGCAGCGCCAAGGCTCCATCCGGGCGGCGTTCCAGCCTGTTGTCCCATTCTGAATGATTCACGCATATGGGGCGCGTTTCAACGCCATGCTCGCGCGCATCGCGCACGATCTGGGCAGGCGCATAAAACCCCATCGGTTGGGAGTTCAACAAGGCGCAGGCAAAGATCGCCGGGTGATGGCATTTCAGCCAAGCAGAGACATAGGCCAGCATGGCAAAGGCGGCGGCGTGGCTTTCAGGAAAGCCGTAATCGGCAAAGCCCTCTATCTGGCCAAAACAGCGTTCGGCAACTTCAGGGCTATAGCCGTTCTTCAACATGCCCGCGATGAATTTGTCCCGATACATGCCGATGGTGCCCATGCGCCGGAACGATGCCAGCGAGCGGCGCAGGTGATCGGCCTCTTCGGCGGAAAACCCGGCACCGACCACAGCGATCTGCATGGCCTGCTCCTGAAACAGCGGCACGCCGAGCGTGCGCCTTGTGACCTCTTGCAGCGCGGGTCCAAAGGGCTCCGGCTGCTCCAGCCCCTGACGGCGCCTGATATAGGGTTGCACCATGCCGCCCTGAATCGGGCCGGGGCGCACAATGGCAACCTCAATCACCAGATCATAGAATGTTCGGGGCTTCATCCGCGGCAGGAAATTCATCTGCGCCCGGCTTTCGACCTGAAATACCCCCACCGCATCGGCGGCGCAAAGCATATCATAGGTGGCTTTGTCCTCTTGCCGGATGCTGGCAATGCTGAGGGTTGCGTGCTCGTGCTGCTGCATCAATGCAAACGCTTTTTGAATGCAGGTGAGCATCCCCAGCCCCAACACATCCACCTTGAGAATATTCAATGCATCGATGTCATCCTTGTCCCATTCGATCACCGTGCGGTCCTCCATCGCGGCGTTTGAAATGGGTGACAGTTCATCCAGACGCCCGCGGGTGATGACAAATCCGCCGACATGTTGCGACAGATGCCGGGGAAAGCCGATGATCTCTCCAATCAGCCGGATCGTCTGCATGAGGCGGCGATCCTCGGGGTTGAGGCCGATCTCGCGGATGCGGTCCAGATCAACGCCGCCATTGCTCATCCCCCAGATCTGACTGGAGAGGCCGGCCGTCACATCCTGACTCAGCCCCATGACCTTGCCCACCTCGCGGATGGCGGCACGGGTGCGGAAATGGATCACGGTGGCACAAAGCCCGGCACGATGGCGGCCGTATTTGCGGTAAATCCACTGGATCACCTCTTCGCGCCGCTCATGTTCGAAATCGACATCGATATCGGGCGGCTCGCACCGATATTTGGAGACGAACCGCTCAAACACCATCGAGATCATATCCGGGCTGACATCGGTGATCCCCAGAAGGTAGCACAGGATTGAATTCGCCGCCGATCCGCGCCCCTGACACAGGATGCCTTGTGACTTTGCAAATTGCACAATGTCATGCACGGTCAGGAAATAGGCTGGAAATTCCAGGTCCCTGACCACGGCCAGTTCCTTTTCCAGCAATCTGATGGCCTTTTCAGGTGGCCCATCAGGATAGCGGCGGGTCAGGCCCTCATGGGCCAGTCGTTCCAGACGCGCTTGCGGGGTTTCGTCTTCCGTCTCCTCATGTGGGTATTCATAAGACAATTCGCCCAGATCAAAGCTGCATTTATCGGCGATTTCCAATGTGCGGCGGATCGCGCCCAGATGATTGCGAAACAGCCGTGCCATATCCACACCTGCCTTGATCCGGCGCTCGGCATTGGGCAAGGCACGGGTGCCGATCTGGTCGATGGTGATGTGTTCGCGCATACAGGTCAGCACATCGGCCAATTGGCGGCGATTGGCCCGGTGCATCAGCACATCCCCCACCGCAACCATAGGGGCGCAGGCCTTTTGTGCAGCCTCAGCGCAGGCCGTCAGATAGGCCTGATCGCTGCCATCATAGCGTGGGGCGGCCCCCAAAAAAATGTTATTTGGAAAATGCCGCCGCAGCCTCTGTATCTCCGGGATGGCTTCTTTCACGCCCCTTTGCGGCAGCGCAATCAGGATCATCCCCTTGCAAGCGGGGATCATGTCTTTGGTGTAAAGAACGCAATCGCCTTTTTCAGCCCGGCGCTTGCCCAATGTCAGCAGACGGGTCAGCCGCTGATAGGCGGCCCGGTCGCAGGGCAAGGCGATCCATTCCACCGTACTGTCGCGCAGGAACAGACGGCAACCAACGATCAGCTTGGGCAATGTCGCGGGGGGTGGTTTTGTGATCCCCTCCCCCGGTCCCGTTTTTTGCCGGGAGGACGCGTCCAGACGTTGCTGAGAACGGATTTCCAAAGCCTCTTGGGTGTCTTGCCGCAACGCCTTGAGCGCCGTCCAGGCCCGCACCACACCGGCCAAGGAATTGCGATCCGTGATGGCAATCGCAGAGAGGCCCAGTTCGGCGGCGCGCACCACCAGTTCTTCGGGGTGTGAGGCCCCGGTCAGAAAGGTGAAATTGCTGGTGACGCAAAGCTCGGCATAGTCTTGCGCCTGCATGCGCGCATCCAGCAGATCCCTTTGAAAGGCCGCGACCGGACGATGCGTGCGGTTGACCTCGATCATGCGAACTCTCCCTGCACGAACCATCCGGGGTTCTGTGGCGTATAAAACAGCCAGAGCCGCCGCCCCTCTAGGGTCTCTATCCGCCAATAATCGCGCAGGCCCGAGCGCCAGTTGTCATCCTCAAGCCACCATTCAGGGGCGATGCGTTCCGGGCCGGTGGCGCGGCCTGTGGTCAGGGACATCCGCCGCCAGCGAAAACGTTCGGGCGGCTGCGGGCCTGTCCCTGCGATGGGTTCGGGGGGAATGAGGCAAAGCGGCCGTGGGTTTGCACTGGCCCAGCCGCTGGCGGGGTCAGAATAGGCCGCGGGTGCCACGATAAAACTGCGTTCCGGGATATGGCTGTCGGCGGGCAGGAACCGCTGGATATTTTCCAACCCGATTCGTGTGCCGATCCGGGTGATAAGATCATCCAGCTGCCCTTTATCCCTGGTTGACACATGGGTAATCTGCCGGGCGGGCAGCGGTTCAACCTGCGTCGCTTCAAGACGTAGCTGATCAATGCCAAATCCCGCATCCACCCCGGCCAGCCCCCGTTCAAACAAAGGCAGAATGCGATGGGGATCACGCAAAGGACGGGCGAGACGCAATTCGACAGTCTGAGTGTCCCGATCCACCCGGCGCAATGTGATTTCAAACACCCGCGCGCCCATTTCCTGCGCTGTCAGCGTGGCGCAAAGCCGCGTCAGCAAACGTTGGGCCCCCGCCATCACATCGCTGACAAGGCCAATGGGCTCGGGCAATGTCATGCGCACCCCGTAATGGGGCGGATCCGCCAGCGGCGTGATCTCTTCGGGGTGCCGCCCCAACGCCTGATCCAGTCGCATCATCACATCAGGCCCGAACCGCCGGGTCAGCGGCGCGCGCGGTGCGATGGCAAGATCACCAATCTGACGCAGCCCCAGCCGTGCCAAAGCCGTCGTCGTTTGTTCACCCAAGCGCAAAGCCGCCACGGGAAGGCTTTGCAGCGCGGGCAGCATCTCACCGGGGGGTGCCACCCCTTCACCATGATGCGCCAGAGCCCAAGCCGCGCCGCGCGTGTCCGCCAAACCGACCTGCGCCGACAGACCCGCACGCATCAGACGCTTGCGCATATCGTTTAGCATGCCCTCTTCCCCGCCAAAAAGATGTGCAGAGCCGCTGATATCCAGCATCAGCCCATCCCTCCCCTCCAGCCCAACCCAAGGACAGTACCGCGTGGCCCAGCGGCGCAGGATCTGCAAAAACCGCTGATCCTGCAAAAGGTCGGCAGGGGCCGTTTGCAAATCGGGACAAAAGGCGCGGGCATCGGAATGCGACATACCTTGGTGCAGCCCCTGATGTGCCGCCTCGGCGTTAAGACAATAAAGCCGGTTGGCATTGCTTTGTTTGAGGGTGAGGGCAAAGGGACCTTCCAGCGGACAGCCCCGTAGAACCCGGTCACTCGCCAGCCGGGGAAACCATAATGAGACGACGCGACGTTGGCTCCCATCGAACATGCCAGACACCCAATGTTCCTGATTTGTTCTTAATAAGCTCCCACTTTTGTAGAGTCGAGTCTTTGGGGGCAAACACAGGCGCACACCGCCACCGGGTTTCAGCGGCATTGCTACCCATGCCTTCGGGAATAATCGCCAGCCCGGTGGATTTTCCATCGCGCGCCGCAAGCTGCAAACGCCGCCCCTCGGTCAGCCCCAAGGGTTTGTTCAGGGTCATCACAACCAGCGGGACAGCCCCATCGCGCAATGCCTCTTCGGCGACAGCCAAGGTTTGCGTCTGGTCTTTGGTTTTACAGACGATCAGCTCCGAAGGGGCCATGAAGCCCGCGACCCCGTTCGGGTTGATTTGAATGGGCTCCCATTCCTCGCGCACCCACATGCATTGCCCTCCAAGCCGCGCGGCAAGCACAAAGGCAAATGTATATGCCCCGGGCCCGCAAACTTCATGCGTGCGGGTTATTGCAGGTGGAAAAAATCGCAGATCGGAAACTCGCATGCACGAACTCTAACAGTCAATGATGGCATTGGAAAACGCTCACGACAGCATAGCCGACGTGATCCAATTGGACGCCGTCGCCTTTATAGGCGAATGTGGAGTGCCAACCTATCACTGATCCCATCCATTCGGTCACTTGATTGCCGCCCATTTGCTCAAGGCAAGAGACAAACTTAAAAATCGTGTTGGGTCCAAGCGTAAAGTGACGATGAAACCAAAAGCCGTTGCGATCAGCCTGCATGCGAAAGATCACCTCGGTCTCGACGTCTTTGCGATGAACAGGAACAAGCGTTTTGGTCAGACGAATGAAAGGGGCGGCCAAGCGCATGGCTGCACTCTGTCGGATGTCCATTTTGTCAGTCACCCGAACCAAGTCATCTTTAGCGGCTGGTCAGGCCGGACTTTCATTGCAGCAGCATTCGGTGAAAAACGAACTCACATTTTGCTTTCTGGACTCAGGAATACCCTGCCGATCATCGCGTCGATTGAAAGAGCTATTCAAGCTCTCTTGCGTGAATGCCCAACACGATCAGCGCAGGCCATAGCAGATAGGCTTCAATCTCGATATTCTCACCAAACGATAGCAAGGTAAGCGTCATCATGATGCCCAGTGGCAAGCGCCCCCGAGGACCCATTGCCGCGTCCTTCAACGCCAGTGCGATCTGCCAGACAAACGGCACGAAAAACGCTAAGAACCCGACCAAGCCTTTGACAAATAACAACCCATACCACGTGTGATGACTGCCGATGGGCATGTATTCTACGGCATGACTGCCCGGTTGCACGGTGGCATGGCCGAACCAATAACCATCATTTTGCCAACGTTCTGTCGCAATGCGTTGCAGAGTTTCGCGCACGCGGGTGCTGTCAGCGCGTGCGCCCTTGAAGGCGGAGACTGCATCAGTTGCAGTGGTAGCCAGCGCCCCTCCCAGAACCGACATCGAGGCGGTAAAAGCGGCCAAGACCTGCCATGCCCATCCGCGCAGGATAAGTGGCAACAGGCGCGGGCCAATGGTGCAAGCGACCAACCCCACCAAACCCATGCGCGACTTGGACGCAAAGATCATTACGACCCCTGCGGCGATCCCGATGCTGCGCCACTTGATGTTCTTTTCTTCCAGCGCGAATAATACCATGACAGTACCAAGCAGTGCTGCGAACGGCGACCATGGTGCGTAAAATTGCCATCTGGGAGTCCAACTGGCAGGATCCCACGTAAAGAAGTAGACCGAGAAATATTCAGGGCCAGGACCGCCAACAGCTTTGAGGGGTGAGGTGAAGATACGTTCCGGCAGGCCGATGTAGGGAGCTGCCAGCAAAACTGGCGCAAGGATCAGCGTCCACAGACCGACGACACATTGTGCCCGGATCAGGGGCTCGCGGCGGATCGGCAGGACAGCTCCGGCCAGAGGGAACAACGCCAAAAGCGCCCAGCCTTTTGCCCAGCCGATGGAGGACTTGATCGTCTTGCCGGTGCCTAAACCCCAGTCAAAATGCCCGGCCCAGAGGGCGACCAGCATAACAAACATGCCGATTAACCAGCCCCAGATAACAGGGGGAATGCTGCCTGTTGCTTGCATGTCTTCACGTACAGCTGGGCCAAGGTAGAGAACCAGCACAACCAATCCGGCCAGCACCCATGCCAACACGGGTCCAACGATATAAAGTGCGCCCACGGCATAGAATGGCCAGGTCAGGACTAGGGTGCGGTAGACCAACCGCTCAATCGGGTTTTGCTCGATCATGAAGGCGCACCGGGTTTGTTCATCAAGCGGGAGATCAGCGCAATTCGGATCCAGCCCATCGCGAGACTCATCAGAAGCATAAACGTGGCAGCAATGCCCGCCATGATTGCCAGTTTGCGGTTAGGCGAAGACGGTTTGGCGGGCAAGGACGGGTTCTCCAACACCTGCACCAGCGGATAGGAGGCATAGACATCGGATTTGCTGGATTGCGCACGGGCTATGGCCGAAGCAAACAAGGCTTCAGCCACCGAAAAATCACGCTCAAGATCCTGCATCTTGGCCGCGGCGGGGGCAAAGCTGTTCAGCGCTTCCTGCCCTTCCGCCTTTTGTGCTTCCAGCGTTGCCAATTGCTCTGTCGCTCCAGACACCTCGACCTGCATGCGCACCAGTTCAGCCAATAAATTGGCCCGCGCCCCATCCGGCGCAAGATCCAGATCCTTCAGTGCGTCTGTATCAAGCCCAGAGAGGGACTGGGCCAGAGCCAAGGCAACCGACGCAGCCTGATCTCGAGCAGCCTGCGCTGCCTCTACTTTGGGGTGGCGCATACCATAACGGGCACTTGTTTCGGCCAGAGCCACCTCTGCACGGCCAATTTCATCCAGCAAGGCGATGTATGCAGCATTGGCAAAAAGTTTAAGCGTCGCGGCGGCAGTCGCAGCATTCAATCCCAATTGCGCCTCCAATGCGGCCGTCGCCGCAGTGCGGTCATTCAGGAATGCCCTTTGGGTCTGTATTTTTTCATCCAATGCCAGATGCCTGTCCAGAAGCACTGAATATTGATCAACCGACAGCAGGCCGGTCGACATTTGCAAGGCTTCAATCTGAGCACGGGTATCTGCAACCGACGCACGATAATCTGCGATGGCCTGAAGGCCGCTGTCTTCGCGGGTGTCGACTTCATCGGCGCGCAGGGCGTCCAATTCGGTGAAAAATGCAGCTAGAATAGCGTCGCCACGCGCTTGCGCAGCCTCCGGTGTTCGGCCTGTGGTTTCAAAATGGATCAGGCTGGTTTGGTCCACCAGACGCACACGCGGCTGACCCAGTTCGGACCGTTCGATACTCAAGGAGGCAGCGGCAGCGTCCACGATCCGGTCGGCCCCCAACAGGCGTTTATAGGTCTCTGTGGGGCTGACTGCATTGCTGGCAAAAGCGGAGTTTGCATAAGATGTCGCCTGACCAATCCCGTTCACATTCATCGAGGCAGATGCGCCGGAACCGGGCATGATCAGCGATGTAGTGGAACGGTAGCTGAGGGGAGCTGTCTTGAGATACCCCAACAGCGGTGCCCAGATCAATGTCGCACCCAGAACCCCCGTTGCCACATAACGCGGTAAACGCTTGAGATCGCTCAGCTTGCCGCCCATCACGACACGGCGCACGACGCCGCCTTTTTCGGGGCGGGCCTTGGGGGCGAATGGCAATGTAAGTGTGATCATCGGTTGGCTCCTTTACCAATGATCTATCTGTTTGCGCTGGATAGATCATTTGGGCAGAGGGCCAGTTGAGGGGCGCATTTGGCGCGTCGCCTATCCTTTTGGATAGATCAGAACAATCCTGCTTCGCGGGCGATCATGGCCGCTTGGGTCCGGTTGGCTGCACCCACTTTCCGGTAGAGCGTCTTAACATGCAGCTTGATCGTGGGCTCGGTGATGTCCAGATCGCGGGCGATCTCTTTGTTTGACTTGCCTTCGGTCAACCCCTTGAGCACTTGCAATTCGCGTGGCGTCAGTTTCTCGGCCAATGCGTTTGTCGGCACTTCTTCCACCGCAGTCATGAAATCAATGGGGGCGTATTGCTCTCCCATCGCCATGAACTTAACCGCGTTGACCAGCGATTTGGCGGGAAGTGATTTGGGTACAAAACCGGCAGCGCCTGCTTCCAGCGCGTCTTCGGCAATCTGGCGCGTCGCCTCCCCCGAAATAAGGGCAACCCGTTGACCGTCCTTCAAAGCGATGGCGGTGCGCAACCCCTCAAGACCATTCATTCCGGGCATGTTGTAGTCGAGCAGGATCAGATCGAAAGGTTCGTCACTCTCTATCCTTGCACAGGCTTCTTGAAACGTACCAGCGCTGGCCGTTTCCATGCGGCCTTCTCCCTCAAGGAACATGACAAGCGTGTCACGCAGCAGGTCGTGGTCGTCGGCTATCAATACTCTCATAACGGGTCCTTTGAACGTTAATACATGCTAACGCCAGATTGTGGTGCTTCAAAGGCGCAAATGGTGGGGAAATCGGGCTATCGCCTCCCCCAATGGGATAGGTTTTGTGCTGATGGGGCGGTGATGCGAAGCCATTATGGGTAGCGCACTGGCCATCCGCCCCGCAAACCTGTCCGCTCGCTCCGTTGCGCCAAGCAGTTGTTTTCGTTGATCACTAGGACAACAAATTTGATCAACGAGGACTGCTGCCATGACATATCTTCCAACCTTCGACGGCCCGCTCACACCTGTAGACACACTGCGCGAAACCTACTTACCCAGCCTGCGCACGACATTGGTTGACGCGACCACATCCGAAACCATCGCCACGCTTTTAGCGCCCGGACGTCGGCGCGTTAATTTTATGAATGCACATTGCTTTAACGTGATGGCACGGAACCGGCAGTATGCGGCGGCGGTTAACAGCTCTGATTTTCTGCTACCTGATGGCATTGGTGTCGCCCTTGCAGCCAAGATGACGTGCCACAACCTGACCGCCAATCTGAACGGCACCGACTTTATTCCCGCACTGCTGAAAGAGGCCGCCAAGATGGGTAAATCAGTCTATCTGTTCGGCGGCACGCCCGGAACGGCGATTAAAGCTGCTGACAACCTGATTCACGAAATCCCGGGTCTGCAAATTGCCGGAACACGCGACGGATTCGCTCAGGCGCAGAACGACGCTGAGATTATTGCTGACATCAATGCCAGCGGCGCGGACATTGTTTTGGTGGCACTTGGTGTGCCGATGCAGGAACTGTGGTTGCACCGCAACGCGCCCTACATTGACGCTGAGCTGACAATGGGTGTTGGCGCTGCTCTCGATTTTTTTGCAGGCAATGTGACGCGCGCACCAGCTTGGGTCCGCAAGGCAAAATGCGAATGGGTCTGGCGTCTGGCGCAAGAGCCACGCCGTCTGGCCAAGCGCTACCTGCAAGGCAACTTCAGCTTTCTGGCCCGCGCCGCCAAGCACACAGCAGGCACTTTGACTGCCGCATCTGTTGCAAACCGTATCCTCGACATAGCCGTATCCACTGCGGCACTTGTCCTGCTTTCACCAATCTTCGCGCTGACCGCCTTGGCGATCAAAGTTGAAAGCAAAGGTCCCGCGATCTTTACCCAAACCCGCGTTGGCAAGAACGGTCGCCCCTTCACGATGATCAAGTTCCGCTCAATGGTTACAAACGCAGAAGCGTTGCGCGATGATGTGCTGGCACAATCAGACCGCGAAGGCATCTGTTTCAAGTCAAAGTCCGACCCTCGCATTACTCGCGTTGGCCGTTTCATCCGGCGTACCTCCATTGATGAACTGCCGCAGATCCTGAATGTTCTGCGCGGACAAATGTCGATCGTTGGACCACGCCCGGCACTGCCATCCGAAGTTGACGTTTATCCCAAGCATGCCTTTGGACGCTTGACCGTCAAGCCCGGCATCACAGGTGTCTGGCAGGTTTCAGGACGTGCTGACGTGGGCTTTGACCAGATGATCGAAATGGATCTGGCCTATGCCTCCAGCCGCACAATTCTTCTCGATCTGATCCTCATCGGCATGACGTTCCGCGCGGTCCTGAGTGGCCGTGGCGCGCACTAACCCCCATTTTATTCAAGGAAACAAAGACATGACACATATTCGCACCGCTGTTTTCCCCGTCGCCGGCATGGGCACTCGTTTTCTCCCAGCAACCAAATCAATTCCCAAAGAGATGCTGCCGCTGGTCGATCGCCCGTTGATCCAATACGCCGTGGATGAGGCCCGCAAGGCCGGGATCGAAGAGTTCATCTTTGTCTCTGCTGCAGGCAAAGGCGCGTTGGAAGATTACTTTGACACTGCGGCCGCTTTGGAAATGCAGCTGAAGGCCAAAGGCAAAACTGAAGCCTTGGAAGCGCTGGTCCCCACACGTATGCCCGAGGGCGCATTAACCATTTTGCGCCAGGCCCAGCCGCTGGGTTTGGGCCATGCGGTACGCCAAGCCAAACGTCTGGTCGGGGACGCGCCCTTTGCCGTCCTGCTGCCAGATGATGTGATCCTGCATGAAGCAGGTGCGTTGGCCCAGATGGTTGAGGCGCATCGAACTGAAGGCGGTCATATGGTTGCCACGATGGAGGTATCCCGCGCCGCCGTTTCATCCTACGGTGCGCTGGACGTAAGCCAACAAAAAGGACGTATCGCGCAAGCCCGCGGTTTGGTTGAAAAGCCACGGCCAGAGGTTGCCCCTTCAACGCAAGCCATTGTGGGCCGCTACATCCTTGAGCCTTCGATCTTTGAACGTCTTGATGCCCTTGGTCCCGGTGCAGGCGGCGAATTGCAACTGACCGATGCGATCAACGCCGATGTGGAGACCGCTGGCGTGACCGGCTACCAGTTCGACGGTGAACGGTTCGATTGCGGGTCGGTTCAAGGATTCGTACAAGCCACAGCAGCCTTTGCAATGGCGCGTGGTGATCTGGGGGAGGATTTTATGGCATTTCTGAAGGCGAGGAAAAATCATTTGAAAATAGCAGCTTAACACCTTCACCTATCCTTAAGGATAGGTGCCTATCCCAATACCCCAATGCGACGAGGGGCGGTTCATGACATGAATAGCTCAACAGATTTTCAGGAGTATCCTCATGTTTACCCGCATCCAGACATTCATCGTCGCATTGGGCTTGGTTCTTGGCCTTGGCACATCCGCCCAAGCAACCGACACAGTTCTGACGCTGACATATAACGGCCAGACACAAACCTTTGACCGCCCTGCCCTTGAGGCGCTTGGCACCGAGACAGTTGAGACGACAACCATCTGGACCGAAGGCACTCAGGTCTTTGAAGGCGTATCACTCGCGCGTTTGGCGCAAGAGATCGGCGCGGAAGACGGCAGATTGCTGGCTACGGCGATCAACGATTATACTGTTGAAATCCCGGTATCGGATGCAGTGGAAAACGGCCCAATCCTGGCCATCACGATGAACGGAGAAGAAATGTCCGTGCGTGACAAAGGCCCACTTTGGGTGATCTACCCTTACGACGCAAATGCGGACTATCGCACGGAAGTCATTTATTCGCGCAGCATTTGGCAGCTGGATAGAATAGAAGTGGTTCAGTAACCCGTCAGGGAACCATCCACAAAGCAGGAGCTGACGTGACAAAACTCCGCTATATGCATAAGAAAGCCGGCCAGATCCTCGTTATCTTGGCCGGTCTTGTGATTGTGACAGCAATTGCGTTTCTCGCATGGAACGTGACCCGAAAAATCGAAGAGCTTAGCTCGGCCAGCTCTGACAATGTGCAATGGTCGCTGTCTCAGACCGAGGTCGAATTTCAGGAGTTTTCAAGCCGGATCAGGGTTGGTGCCGACCTGACCGGCATCCGGCGGCGGTTCGATATTTTCTATAGCAGGATCAACACGGTCTCGCAGGCACAGGTCTTTGAGGAATTGCGTGCGGATGACGATTTCCGCGCCACTTTGCAGAATATACAGGATTGGTTGGAAACAACGGTTCGCTATATAGATTCCACCGATGTGGAGCTAACCAGGAGTCTGCCAAGGGTGGCAGGCCTTGTGCAGGACATCCGCCCGGATGTGCGCAAGCTGTCCCTGTCCGGCCTCAAGATTTTTGCACAAAATGCGGACAGACAACGCGCCGATGTTGCCCTGACGATGACTGAGCTTGCATTGGCTTTGGCAGTACTGATTGGTGCCCTGGGTCTGTCTGTTTTGTATCTGGTACGTCTCAATAAACGAATTCGTCTGCAAGAACGCGCACAACGTCAAACTGGGACACGGATGAACACCGTCATCAATACCTCATTGGATGGTGTGATCGTCAGCGATGATCGTGGCAGGATTGTTGAATTTAGCCCAGCCGCAGAAGATATTTTTGGTCATCGTGCGGCAGACGTCATCGGGCATGAATTGGGAAAGATCATCGTGCCCGACCATCTGCGTGCCGGCCACGATAAGGGCATGGAACGGATGCGCCAAGGTGGTGAGAAACGTGTGGTCGGCAAAGGCCGTGTTCAGCTGGAGGCCAAACGCGCAGACGGGTCGATCTTTCCGGTAGAACTGGCCATTCAATCGGCAGTCACTGAAGATGGTGAAATCTACATTGCCTTCCTGCGCGACATCACCGAGCAAAAGGCAGGCGAGGCCGAACTTGTTGATGCCCGCGACAAAGCCATCGCCGGAGAGAAGAGCCGTTCAGAGTTTCTGGCCACAATGAGCCATGAAATCCGCACCCCTTTGAATGGATTGCTGGGCAACCTCAGCCTGTTGCGCGACACCACGCTGACCGGCAAGCAAGACACCTACATGCGCAATATGGAAACCTCTGGCCGCCTGTTGCTAAGCCATGTCTCTGACGTGCTGGATATTACACGCTACGATTCCGGCAAGGTCAGTGTGAACCTTGAACCGATGAACGTGTCCGACCTGTTGCAAGACATCATCGACAGCCAAAGTGGCATGGCCTCTACTCAGGAAACCACACTCGATTGGGGCTGGGACGGCCCCGCACAACATTGGATCACATCGGACAGTGACCGTTTACAGCATGTCCTGATGAACCTCATCGGCAATGCGGTGAAATTTACCAAACGCGGCCGTGTCTCTGTGACAGTTAGTTGGCATAGCGATGAAATGACGTTCGAAATTGAAGATACGGGCGCGGGTATACCCGAAGATTTACAGGACCGCATTTTCGATGACTTCGTGACCGGCAACGCCGCCTACGACCGCGAGGTCGGCGGTACCGGGCTAGGGCTAAGCATTGCCAGGCGGTTTGTTGATGTTCTGGGCGGTGAGATTTTGGTTGCAAGCGAGCTTGGCCTGGGCAGTACCTTTCGCGTCGTCGTGCCCGCAAAAGCTGCCGAAGCGACACCAAAACTGGACAATCTGGTAGAAAGACGCGCCGTGATCGCCCCCCTGCGCGTGCTGGTTGTCGAGGATAACGAAATCAACAGGTTTGTCGTGCGCGAGATGCTGCAAGCCGACGGGCATGAGGTGAAGGAAGCCCATGATGGTCAGCAAGGTGTCGATATGGCTGCTGCTGAAAGGTTTGATCTGATCTTGATGGATATCAGCATGCCGGTGCTGGATGGGCGCAGTGCCACGCGTCACATCAGACAAGGCAGCGGCGCGTCCCGCAATGCACGTATCGTGGCGCTGACCGCAAATGTGATGCCGTCAGAGCGGGAAGATTTTCTGGCCCAAGGGATGAACGGCGTTTTGACCAAACCGTTGAGAAAATCGGACCTTCGAACAGTGCTTGGGCATCAGGAGGCCACGGCTCCAACAGAAACATCTGTCTTGATCGACCATGCGCATAATGCGGAAACTTACGAAGTCATCGGCGCAGAAAATTATCCGAAGTTGCTGGCCCGTTATAGTGCGGAAGCCGAAACGTTTATTGAATGGCTCCAAGGCGATGCGCGTTTGGATCGTAACGACATTGCAGATGAAGCGCATAAGATCGCAGGCAACGCCGCCTTGTTCGGGGCGACCGCCTTCCGTGACACGCTGGTGTTGATCGAACGTTCCGCGAAAGCCGGGGAGGATGCCGCAGTGATGGCCGCAATTGCCACACTGCCCGACATCTGGAAGCGCAGCAAAAAGGCATTGGCGGAAGTGCCCCCTAAGGAATAAGGGAGACCACCCCCAAAACGCGGCCAATTTCAGCAATGTTTGTAACGGTGCTATCATAACAGGCCATCGCATCGCCTGGCAGCAGATAGGGGTCAAAATCATCGCGGTCTGCACGGCGCAGCAGGTCTTCGATCTCGCGTTCGATGACGACGGAAACGCCCGTCATCGGGTTGCGTGAAAACAGCACCGCCGAACGGTCCGCGCTGGTTGAGCGTGATCCGCCCACGCAGTTGGCGTCAATCACCGCTTGCATATAGCGCGATCCATACGGCACCTGACGGACGGTCTGGCCAACGGCGGAGGCGGCGTTATTTTGGGCTGGTTGTGTGAGGTTGGACAGGAACAGGCTGATACCCGGAGGGCTGATCGGACTGGGCCGCATCAGATCATCCTGAAAGCACTGACGGCTTGGCACACGAACTTCATCGCCCGTTAGCAGCATGATATCAAAGGTATTTTTTCCCTCAAATACTCCGCGCATGTCTAGGCGGTAGATCTTGCCGCCACGGCGAACTTCAACTGCTGAGATATCGGCGTCAGGACGCACACCACCTGCCGCACGCAAAGCTGCCGAAAGGTTGCGGCCTTCGGTAGAAGCACCAGAAGCCACCTGACGCAGGCTGTCCACCGTATCGCCGCGGACGCCGCCAATTTCGACCGCGTGGGGTTCAAACACCGCGCCGGACACACCAACAGAGACAGAAGCGAAATCAGCAGCGCGTACAGATATTCTGGGCGGGTCTTGGTAAAAATCGTTGGCGAGCAGCGCGCTTGCGATGTCCGCCTCAACCTGATCGGTACTGCGCCCTTGAGCGCGGATCGGTGGGAGAAATGGCAGTTTCAGCATCCCGTCCCGCGAGACAACATAACTGCCGTTGAAGGTGTCATCATCAACGATACGCACATCCAGAAGATCGTTGCGCGACAACCGCTCGCCGCGCAAAACACTGGCAGCAATGCTAGCCCCTTTGCCTGCTGTGCCGCCAAGAGGCAGACATTTTTGCGCATTCATGGTTTCAGATCGCAGCAAGTCGGCTTCTGCGCGGGTCACATCAGGTTGGCGGTATTGCGCCTGATATCCGTCTCCTTGCGCCACAGGCTCAAGATTGTCGGGCGAATCAAAGCCGGCGCAGGCGCTTGTCATTAACAAGGCTGCGAACGTGCCACTTAGTGTCGGTTTACCGGACATAACGCCTCCAGGAACGGGTTGTGCGTACCTTACCCGCATGAAGTGCAACGTGCCACGGTGCATACGGTCAGAACACTATCCTGATGGATAGGGTGTGTTCCATTTGCGCATGTGACCTGTCCAGTCACGTCCGAGACGGCAGAGATTGTACTGCGGTAGGGTTGGTTGAAATTAACGAAAGCCCAGCAGATGCCAATCTCGGATACAACCAAATCACTTGCAACCAACCTGATCGCTTATGGTGCGTCAGAAGTGGCGGCCAAGGCATCGCGCCTCTTGGTGGTGGTTGCCGTGGCTCGCACGCTAGATCTGACACAGATCGGCATTGCGGCATCCGCGATGGCAGCAGGCGACCTTCTGAAGGCGCTCACAGAAAACGGTGTGGGCCAACGTATCATAGCAGCCGACGACGACGCACTAGAGGCCACATGTACTGCAGCACATCGCATTTTTTGGGTCTGGTGCTCAGGTCTTTTCATGCTTCAGGCATTGATCGCAGGTGTGTTGTTCCTGTCAGGCGGCAGCGCGCTGCTTGCCGGGTTGATCCTGCTGATGGGCCTGGAATATCTCTTCATGCCAGCGGGTTTGGTGCAGGTCGCGTTGGCCATGCGAGCAGGCAAGCTGCGCCAGACGGCAGCCATTGGCGGTGCGCAAGTGGTCGGCGCAAATCTGCTCTCGATCTTGTTGGTACTGGTATACCCTTCCGCCATTGCCCTGATCCTGCCGCGTGTTTTGTCTGCACCGATCTGGTTGTTTGCTGTGCGGGCCTTGCACCCGTGGTCGCCCAAGGCAGGCACCGCCCCTGCCCCGCTGCGTCCATTCATCGACTATGGCTGGGCCGTTCTGGGCATCGAGGTGGTCAAAGTTCTGCGCTTGCAAGGGGACAAGATTGTGGTCGGCATGACGATGGGGCCGCAAGCACTTGGTCTCTACTTTATGGCATTCAATGCGGGCCTTAGTCTCTCCAACGCATTTGCCGCCGCCTTTTCCACCGTCTTATTCCCACACCTCAGCCGATCCGCCGATCCTGCTGCGGCCATGCGCCAAAGCGTGATTGTCGGGCTCGCCCTGATCGCGCCTGTTGTGATCCTGCAATCCCTACTTGCGCCCCTCTATGTGCCTGTGCTGCTGGGTGATGGCTGGGAGGCTGTGGCACCGCTTGTCTCCACCCTTTGCCTCGTTGCGATCCCCACCACCCTTTGGGCCACCGCCGCAGGCTGGCTGCGGGTGCAGGGCAAACCGCAGGTCGAACTCTGGATGACCGCCGCCATTGCACTTGCTGTCCTTGCCAGCACCGTTCTGCTTGCCCCCCTCGGGCTGTTCGCGATGGCTGTTGGTTACCTTGCTGTCACGGGTGGGCTTATGATCCTCGGTGCTTTTGCGACCCTCCACACTGATCTCTTTCCCTCCTACCAACAGGTGCAGCCATGACCGACTTCTCAATCATCATTCCGTGCTTCAACGCTGTCGAAACCCTCCAGGCGACGCTAAGCAGCATACAGGCCCAGACCTGTGATGATTGGGAAGTCATCTGTGTGGATGACGGATCAACCGACGCCACACTGGACATGCTGCATGCCGCAAGCGCCCAAGACCCCCGCATTCACGTGCATCACAATATCGGCAAAGGTCCGAGCTGCGCGCGTGACTGTGGCGCGTTGCTCTTTTCCAGTGGCGGCATCATCGCGTTTTGTGATGCTGATGACATCTGGGGCCCTGACAAGCTGAGCGAGCTTGCCGCCTGCTTTGCTGATCCAAAGGTTGACGCCGCATTTGGCAAGATTGCGTTCTTTCAAGACGATCCCACTTTGGCCACGACATTTTCAACCGTCCCGCCCGCTCCGCTGAGCATTCCTATGCTGCTGGGTGAGAATCCGGTTTGCACCATGTCCAATATCGCCGTGCGCCGCACCGCATTTATGCGCACCGGCGGATTTAACGAAACCATGGTGCACAACGAAGACCTTGAATGGCTGATCCGTCTGGTGGGCACCGGTGCGCATGTGGTCGGCATTGATACATGTCAGACATGGTACCGCACATCCCACTACGGCCTGTCCGCAGATCTTCGTGCCATGCAAAAGGGCCGAAACTGTGCGATCCAAACTGCCGCGAAATATGGACATACGCCCAGCAAACAATCGGATGCGATTTTCTTGCGATATCTCAGCCGCCGCGCTTTGCGGTTGGGTCAGGGGCGCGTGTTGCCTTTGAGCTTTGCCCTTAAAGGCGTTCTGCACAGTCCCGCCGGTTTCTTTGATGCGCCACGGCGCGGTTTGGCCACGCTTGCCGGTGCGCTTTTGGCCCCAGTTCTTCCCGCGCGCCTCTCCCAACACCTCTTCTCCCGTTAATCCATCATAAAGGAGGCTCTCATGCCCCTCGTTTCCATCATCGTCCCTGCCTTCAATGTAGCCAAAACTCTGCCTGCAACACTGAATGCCCTGCTGGCCCAGACGTTTACCGACTACGAAATCATCGTGGTTGACGATGGCTCTACCGATACAACGGCTGCCTTGTTGGAGGAATACGCTGGCATCCCCAACTTCAAAGTCATCAGCCAGCGCAATCGCGGTTTGGCAGGCGCACGTAACACCGGCATTGCTGCAGCACGTGGACTGTACATCGGTTTTTGCGATGCCGACGATCTGTGGGTGCCTGAAAAGCTGGGATGCCATGTAGCACACCTGCATTCCGCCCCCCATGTTGGCATCAGCTATTCCGGATCAGCGTTGATCGATGACGACGGTGCCCCGCTTGGCATGGCGCAAACCCCCCGCCTCAAAAACATCACGCCTGAGCATATCTTCAAACGCAACCCAATCGGCAACGGGTCCGCCCCTGTCATCCGCAAAGCCGTCTTTGCCGCCATCGCTCACCGCCCTGCATTCGAGAAGACACGCGACTGGTACTTTGACGAGACTTTTCGCCAATCCGAAGACATTGAGTGCTGGTTGCGTATTGCATTGACCACAGAGTGGCAGTTCGAAGGTATCGAGGGCGACCTGACGCAGTACCGTGTCAATGCGGGAGGCCTGTCTGCGGCCACGGATTTGCAACTTGCCGCATGGGAGCGGATGGTCGCCAAGCTCTCTCTGATTGCGCCTGAGTTCTTTGCCAAGACCGCCAAGACCGCACGGGCGTATCAACTGCGTTATCTTGCCCGCCGCGCGATCAGTGACAAAGACACGGGCCGTGCCGTTGATTTGTTGACGCAGTCTTTGGCCCAGTCCTGGAAGCCCCTGTGGGAAGAGCCCCGCAAATCGCTCACCACAATCGCTGCCGCGATGGTTTTGCGTTTGGCCGGCCCGCTGGCGCTGGATGTCATGATGGCACGCACAGGAGCAAAGGCATGAAACAGCTGCCCAAAGTTTTGCACCTGATTGACGACACGACTGCTGGTGGCGTGATGCGGGTTCTTGATTTTCTGCGCTCTGACCGCGATTTGGCGCAGACAGCGGATCACGAGGTGAAAACTGTGAAACGCGGCAAGATCATCGGCAATCTTGGCCATGCGGATGTTATCGTTTCGCATCTTGCCTTGTCGTGGCGCGGCCTGCCGTCGCTTGTCGCCCTGCGCGCCACCTATCCCCGCACGCCCTTGGTACATGTGGAGCACAGCTATACTGAAGGCTTTGTGACACATAACGTCCCCAGCATTCGCCGTTTCAAGGCATTGCTCAAGCTGGCTTTTTCGTTTTTTGACCGCATCGTGTGTGTCAGCGATGGGCAGGCGAACTGGATGGTATCCAGTCGTTTGGTACATACTGATAAGCTGTCCACGATCCAGTCCTGTGTTGATCTAAGCGCATTTCGTGCCTTGCCCGCGCCAACCGGCCCCACCCGTGTTTTTGGTGCCATCGGACGGCTGGATGATCAAAAAGGGTTCGATACATTAATTAGGGCATTTCGCCAGTGCCCTGATCCAGACATCCAGCTGCAAATCATTGGTGAAGGTGCAAAAGAACACGCACTGAAAGCACTGGCTGGAAACGATACGCGCATCGTTTTTCGGGGCTTTCAGTCTAATCCCGTAACAGCATTGGCTGATGTCGATGTGGTGCTGATGCCCTCACGCTGGGAGGCCTACGGTCTGGTTGCAGTTGAGGCCCTTGCCGCTGGCCGCAGGTTGCTGTGTCACAATATTGACGGCCTCAGCGATCATGCACGGCATGGCGGAGTGATGATGGAAACGGCAAACATCAAGGAATTGAGCGCCCTGATCGCAAGAGAAGCCAATGGGTATAGCAAGGTAATGGAGGCATCCATCGTGCGGACCACGCGGCAATTGGAGAACCGGTTTCGCGATTGCTGGCAGTTTATGTTGCGTGAGGTTGGCGTTTAGTGTCCGTCGTCAGAGTTTTGAACCCAAGAGCGGTGTAAGACAATGCGTCCTTTAGCTCGCTTTTGGAACGAGCCTTGAAGAAGACTCTATCTTTCTCCAAATCACAACGATAAGTGCCGTGGCAATGCTCTGCGCGACTGCGAAAACGATCATTGCGCTCAGAAGGCCAAGCCTGTCCGCCAAAACGCCGCTGGCGATAACTGGCATCGAAAATCCTAAGTAGGCATAGACGAGCAGACCTGCCGTTGCACGGGCGCGATCATCCGGCGCACGCGACGAGACTTCAGCGAGCGAAGCAACTCGATACCGATGGGCGCCGCGCGAAACGGTCCCGATGTCCAGTACTTCAATGACAATCTGCGCATTGGGCGTTTTAGTGCGAAATTGCATGTACTTCTTCATCTCATCACGATCGCAGGTCATCGAGAAAAAGAACCTGAGCGCAACGATGCGCGCATTGAATGTTGATGGCGTGACGTTCGTATCCGCCATGTGCAACTGATAGGCGCGCAAATCATCCGGCTCTGCGGTATCAGGTGAACGACCAAGGAACGTCGTGAAATCCTTTGGGGCCCGGATATGGGCCTTTTGCGACGTCTCCTGCATCCCGCGAATGCGCATATCTTCCATCATCCGCTCACGAAGCGGGCTTACTTTCTCCTGTGTCATGGGAACCTCCTGTTTGACGATTGTGAAGGTCTCAATCATCAGCCAAGATCCCAGAAACACGAAAACAACGTCAAATCAGGAAGTAGAACGACCGCAACAAGCGACATTGCCGCGCGAGCGGCTTAGTCCTCGAGCCCAAAAGTACCGGATGCTGCGTTGAGCAAGGACGTCCGGTGTTTAAGAGTTGGTGAGAGAAATCTGTCAAGTCTTATAGGAGCGTCACCAAGCGTTTGTGGCCAAGGATGTTACATGGTTCCGGGCGTCGCGCCTTAAGTGCCAAAAAAGCCCTTGCGGTGTATTTTCCAGACTTGGTGAATGACGGGCTTTGGTCTGAAGGAATAGATACTCTGGAAAAACCAATCAGCAGGCGCAAAGAGTAGCATAATATACACAAGAATATTCTTTCTAGCTTTCGGTGAGTGGTGCAATACTCTAGCGCTTATCGTATGATTTAACATGTACACAATTTCGAAATATGGACAGGTGGCGCATGTCTTTCAGATTATCGCGACGACAGATGCAAGGCCCGCCGATGTCGGATGTCGCCTTTGCGGAATGGTTTGTTGATGAAATTATGCCAGAAATGCATCCGATCCCACGCCGGGAACTGATGCGCGTAGAGTGTCTTCGCAATACAAAATCAGCTCGCGCCTATCTCAAGCATTTCGGTTTTGAGGTGACTTCAGATCAAGGCCAAGTCATGAGCCTTTTTTGGCTGTTGGGCCCCAACCTCTTTGAGATTGAGCCATTCAAGGCGATCTTTGAAGATCGTGAAACCCCTGCTGAAACTCGTGTAAACGCGCTGTGGGACGCCGATGATGCGGCATGGCACCGGGCCGAAGTCAATTGCGACGACCGCTATTGGCACCCCAGATTGGTGTCCGGTAACGTACTGGGTTTAAAGGCGTATTCTGATATGACCAAGGAGGAGCTGGACGCGCCTATCGATGAAGATGAGACCGATCCTTGGAGCCAGTTCCATGACAACGACTAACCCTTCGTGGCGCGGGGCGCGGAGATGACTGATATCCTTAACAACACCCAAGCACCTGACACGCCCGATGTGCGTGCGGCGCAGACACGGTTGGATGCAGCGCAGGCGGAATGGGTCGATGCAGGTGTTGAGGCGGGCCTGCTGGTTGCTTCGCTCAGTCCGGTTGGGGGGCAGGTCGCTGACGGTATCTCTTTGGCGCGCAACGTGGCTGGCGGCAATTACGGCGCAGCGATTGTGGACGGTATCGGCTTTGTTCCGGTGCTTGGCGACGTATTCAAAGGCTGGTTCCGAGGCGGTCGAGTCGCCCGTCGCGTGCAGCAGGCCGAAGAACTCCTGAGTGCCGGACGCCGGCAGTTTCAGCGCGTTTCAGAGATCGCTCGACGAAAGGCCGCGTCTGGTGTCTTGCGCCGAAGGATGCAGCAACGACGCGACAACATCATGCGCAAATACGAAGGCTGCCAAGATGAGGTGTGCCGTGCGGCGCGCGACGCAGAGTTGCGAGATATGTACTCTCAGCATGGACGAAATTTGCCCGCCGAAAGCACGGGGTCGTTTCGAAATCCGGACGGATCGCCTGCACCGCCGGGCGAAGGCACGTTCATCCCCAACCCAAACGACAGAACCGGAGGTGATCTGGCGGATGCGCTCGACGAACATGGGGCGAGCGGCATTCCTTATTCAAACGGCCAGCCTGACTTGTCCGGTTTTCCGCCGAGAGGATCTGCTGGACCGGATGGAAATGCCTGGTCGGTGGAAATCGAACAAAGTCTTACAGGAGAGCGTGGTGCGGATCGCAATGCGTCTTGGGGGACTTGGCGGGATCAGTACGGTGACACCCATCGCGACCCGAGCGGTGGGCATTGGCACCATTCCGGCGACGGGGCGACGATGCAGTACGTGGATGCAGACATTCACGGGGCGCTGTCGCATAGCGGCGACGCTTCGATTAACCAATCACCTGAATTCTAGAGATATTCGAGACGAGGGAACACATGTCTGAACTGGTATGGCGCGAAAACTGGCAGTTGAACGATCCTGCCGAACTTGATCTGAATACGGATGGTTCGTTCACCATCAAAGATCCGGTAGGTGATATCTTTTTGCCGGATGACTACATCGCCTTCATGCGTCGTTCCGAAGGAGCCGCGTTGCGGGATCGTGGGTCGTGTTTTCTCGGGCAATTCCACGACGGTGTCATTATTTTCGAAATCGAATGGCTTGGCAGTTTAAGAAATCTACGGCTTTCGACACGGCGCAACTATTATGACGACGAGGCCGAAGACTTGCTACCACGCTTCTTGGCGTTTATCGGCTACGCTGAACCAGGCCCCTCGGACGTCCTTATCAACGTCTCCAAAGGTGATCCCGACTATGGCAAGGTTTACGTCTGGACCCCGGCTAAAGACCCGTGGATGACGGGCGACAACACGCGTGGGTTAGGATGGGTTGCCGACAGCTTCGCCGACTTCATGAACAACCTTGCGCCCAAAGAGGCGCTATGAACGCAATGACTGGTTTTGGCCCGGTCGTCTGGGCGGCGGATATTGCCGCATATCCCGACGCCGTACGTGCCCTGATGGGGCCGATGGCCCAAGTCGAACTTGAGGAAGATGACTTTGCCTGCTTGACCGGTGAGGCCAAAGCCATCACCCCTGACAGCCAGGACAAATTAGACGAGGCCTTGGCAGATTTCCAGAGCACGGGCGCGTTTCTGCGACTGGGTCTGTGCAGCTTCAAGTTGGGACCTGGGCGGCTTTTGCCTATCTACACCGGGACACAAGCCGCACTGACGCTGGCACAGCGAAATGCGCGGGTGCAAACCGTTGCGAGGGCCATGGTATCAGCCAAGAAAAAACGCCTGTTGTACCTACGCCCGCACCTCAACATTCCGCGTTGGAGCGAGTTTCGCGTTTTCATCAAAAACCGCTCTGTCATTGGTGTAAGCCAGTATCATTGCGACCAACGCTATTTGCAAATTCACCACTATGCGGCTCAGATCGAGAATACCATTCAGGTGCTCTTACAGCACCTGTTGCCCGCCCTTCATGTAGACAACACTGTTGTCGATCTCAGCATCGATCCAGAACAGAAAACAGCGCTCTTGCTAGAATTGAACCCGTTTGTACGTCGCACGGGATCGGGGCTGTTTTCGTGGACTAAACCTGGTGATTTCGATGAACGGATGAGATTTCTTTGAACGCTAATACGCCTCATGGAAACCAGTATCATTGTGTCAAGCTGCAATGATCCGGTCTGGGATATCCTTGGCGACAGCCGCAAATATGATCGTTTTTAAATCTAATGTATTGTTCAGCAGTCATTGGCACAGCCGCAGCGAAAGTCGGTAAGGTTCCGCGTCTTTCGCGTTCAAACAACGCGCAGCGAACGGTCGGGATGCATTATGACACGATTTCGCCCCCAGCCACGCACGATCCAATTTACCGCGCTGGGCTGCTAGATCCGAATAGAACAAGGCTATTCCAAGCATCGAAACCGGTGCAACTACAAGCGGTGGAATTCCCGATTACCCGGCTGACTTCATAGCGGCGAGGCGCACGCTCCAAAGGCTGACGCAGGAGAACTTGGCGGATGCGGCCGGATTAACTGTCCGTACAATTCAGAAGGTAGAGAGTGAGCGGCATTCGCCGGACGTTCAGACTCTGCGCAGTATCGCACGCGCGATTGGCTTTGACGTGGCAGTATTCGATAAGCCGACGCCAGATCAGGAAAAACGGCAACAAGAGGAGATGAAACGTGCATTGAGGCAGACGGCCCTCGTGCCAACGTCACCTATTAGAAAGGCGAACGACTTCTATTCTCGCAACAAGGCGTGGCATGCAATCCTGATCAACACCGAAGCGATTGAGGCGGACGACGCGCTAGCTTTGGCGGCTTCGATATCCGAGTGGATGGACGATCTCGATGGGATATGGGAGATTAGCACGGCGAGCCAACGCTTAGATTATGCAAGTAGCATCGCAGCTTTGTGTCAGGAGCTGGAAGCCCTTGATTATCCCACCCATTTTTGCAGCTTTCGTCAGCAGCATATGCGGGACAAAGGAGCGCTCTGGGACGTGGGTTTGATCAGCTTCTTGCCGAAGGCAGAGCATGATGGAGACCGCTATGGTCTTGTGACCTTGGATGACCCCTGAGAGTTTCCGGAGCAAGATCGCCCGAAGTTGTGATCTCTTCTGGTAAAGTGCTGTGGGTCCATGGCAATGCCAGTATTTTAGGTCCGTTACCGTGATCTCACCCGGCGTTTATTGCAGTTCCTGACGGGTCTGGACGCTGGTTCCATACCAGGACGATGATCCCTGTCACAGTGATCTGGGCGATCGCAAATACCACCATCGCAGATAGAAGGCCGAGCATATCTGCAAGGGCGCCGCTGGCGATTACGGGAAGAGAGAAGCCGAAGTAGGCGTAGACAAATAACCCAGCTGTTGCGCGCGCCCGGTCATCTGGCGCACGCAAGGAAACCTCAGCCAATGAGGCGAGATAGGTGAAACCGTAGCTCGCTGCACTGGTGATGCAGCTGCCAATAAGAACAAATGCCAGTACCTTCAGCCAAACACCGGCCAGAAGAACCAGAAAACCAAGCGGGATCAGAATGAAACCTAGAGCGAGGGCACGCGCATTGGTTATACGTCGTGCAATCGGCTGGCACAGGAACCCCACAAAGATGGCCAGAAAAATGACGAGACCGGTCCACCCTCCGAGATTGTTTTCGGCCAGCTCTAATGGAACGACAGCGATGGTCATGCCGGTTGTAGACCACGCCAGTGCCATCGCCGCTCCGAAGACCCACGTTCCCGCAGAGAACACCGGGAAGCGCAAAAGCGATACTGGCCTTGGCTTGTCAATGCGCGGCAATGTCAGGGCAATCATTGCCAGAACTGGCACAGCTACGAATAGGGCAATGTAGCTGGCTGGTAAGAGCGTGTGGCCTTGCAGGCCGAGACTGATACCAGTTGCCAGTGCGCCGCCGCCAAACCCTAGAGATGTCGCCGAAGTTACAATAAGAGCCGCGTTCCTAGCGCGATCTGCGCCCAGGATTTCAGTCATATAGGCGCTTCCGGCTGTTGTTGCGAGGCCCGTGCCGATCCCGAGCATGAACCGTGCGATAACCAGACTGATCCAGCTTGGGATTTGCACGAGAAGCGCTGTCGCAAGGGCCCCAAGGATCAGCGCCAGTGCAATCGGTATCCGCCGCCCAATCCGGTCTGATAGGCCACCGAGCAGCAAGAGCGTTGGCATGAGCCCCCCGACATAGGCTGCAAATGCGACCGTTACGGCCGTCGCACCCACATTACTTTCCGCCGCGTAGGCTTCATAGAGAGGGGCCTGCAGATTCACGGCAAATGTCACCGTGAACAGACCAAGGGCGAGAATTGAAACCGGGATCACTTTGGGCATGGGTGGACCTCGAAGATTGACTTGAGATCGAAATGCCATGATGAAAGAAGTATGACAATTATTCTATTGTACTAGATACAGTGAGATTATGAAGAAACCCAAATACGTGCGTTTGGCCGACATGCTTTCTACCGCGATTCAGAATGGTAAACTGGCTCCGGGCACGAAGTTGCCAACGCATCGGAACTTTGCAGAACAGGCTGGTGTGGCTCTTGCAACCGCGACAAGCGCCTACAGAGAGCTTGAAAAGAGAGGTTTGATTATCGGTGAGGCCGGTCGTGGTACGTTCGTGCGCGACCTCGGATTGCCTCCAACGCTTGGCGTTCAGCAAACTGCTGCCGACGGCCTTGTCGATCTTATCTTCAACATGCCTGGCGGTGCGGGTGACGCGGAAATGCTGCGTGCAGGATTGCGGCAACTCGCAGTGGCGGGAGATCTGGAGGCCATGCTGCGCTATCAACCCCACGGTGGGCGAGCGCATGAACGCCGGATCATCGCCCGAAGTCTTACTTCAATTCTTGGTCCAATTGATCCGGAACGCCTTCTGATGACATCCGGCGGTCAGCATGGGCTGGCAACCATTGTACTGGGGCTGTTGCGGCGCGGGGAAGCGGTTGCAACGGATACGTTGACCTATCCGGGCTTCAAATCCATCGCTGCCCTACAGGGCCTCGAACTTGTTCCGGTAGAAGGGCAAGCCGGCATAATGGACCCTGACGAACTGGACCGGCAATGTCGCAATAAAAAGATACGTGCGGTCTATTTGATGCCGACAGCCCATAATCCCTTGGGGTCAGTTATAGATGAAATGACGCGCCTGCGTATCATCGTGACCGCACAAAAGCATGACCTTCTGATCATCGAGGATGCGGCATATGCTTTTCTGGAGCCGAACCCGCCACCAAGCCTGTTTTCACTCGCGCCTGAGCGAACGATCTATGTGGGCGGTTTCTCAAAAAGCATCGCGACGGGGTTACGATTGGGCTATGTGGTTTCCCCGGCAACACATATCGACCGATTGCTTGAAGCGATCCGAGCGACGACTTGGAATGTCCCGGCCATAATTTCCGGTTTGGTCGCAGGTTGGGTGGAGGACGGTACACTCGCCAGATTCGAAGAGGCGCGAAAGCAGGGTGGGGCGAAGCGTCAGCAAATTTGCAGGGCTGTTCTGGATGGGTCGGAGGTTCTCGGGCATCGCAACGCTGGTTTCGCCT
Organism: Sulfitobacter pacificus; assembly: GCF_030159975.1. Lineage (NCBI taxonomy): Bacteria > Pseudomonadati > Pseudomonadota > Alphaproteobacteria > Rhodobacterales > Roseobacteraceae > Sulfitobacter > Sulfitobacter pacificus. The sequence continues at coordinate 446,133 of NZ_BSNL01000001.1, read as the reverse complement.
GGTTGCCATTGGAAAAAGGGATTCGTGCCGAACCAGTGGTCACGCGCCTCAAGGAGCTTGGTGTTTCAGCCTCTGGGGCAGAGCCCTTTGCAACAACGCTTGCTGTACCGCAGGCATTGCGGCTCGCATTTGGCGGTGTTCCAATTGACGAACTTGACGGGGTGCTCCAGAAAGTCCGTGATGCTGTCAAAGAGGTTTCAGGGGCGTAGGTATCGCAATGGACAATATCGGTCCCTTTTGCGAGCGACAAAACCAAGGTCGAATATCTTTTCGTGTGTCGGCTGCAGATCAACGGAAGGAAATTTCGATCACAGATTTTGAAAAGAATATGCCTTTGCAGGCGACATACACGCGCAGTTTCAACTTATAAAAGACGCGTTTTATAGCGGAGATGAGCAAAAATTTTGAGCACGCTTGGCACCGTATGTGACGCGCGAGATAACCTTCGTCGCGGAATTCTCGACCTGGTAATAGACGCAGATTGAAGCGAACCGCCGCATGCGTCAAATAACTTCAGTACCCTCGTTAGCCATGACCTGCTTCCCTGAAAAGTCCGGTGTTTTGAGTTAGCCTTTTCTCCAAGAAGGAGACAGATGATGAAGAGAAGCCGTTTCAGCGAATGACTTGCTCCCTTCAATTGAATTATGAGGAAATGGTTGCGCTTGAGCAATTCTTGACTCGGTAGTCAGGTGTCCATCGTCAGGGTTTCAGGACCATCCAAAATTTCCGGTATTGCAAAGCCCCGATCTAAATTTTCGAGAAACTGGGTAACACGTGATGCGTTGATCTCTTCAAAATCAGAACACAAGACAATGCTCTCTGCTTCCAGAAATGCCGAATTACTTCGAATAGGCATCGGGATTTCTGCTAAGGCAAAACTGGGGGCAAGGCCAATCCAACATGAAGTGATGCAACGAAATATCATGCGCATTACATCGGGCAAAGTCATCCTTGTTTCAAGGGACCCCGTTCAATCGTAGAACGCTAAAAAAATACAGGTTACCCAAACAGCAACTGTCAAAGATCAACGGCATCTCCGTCCGCGATCTGTGAGTTCACCCAATCCCAAATTTTGCGCTTGCAGCGAATTACCGCAAAGCGGGCTACGACCGCAGCATCCGAGCAGGTGTCGAGAGTCCGCTAAGGGCCGGCCCGTCACTGGCTTCGCCGACATGTGATTCAATGCTGCGCCGCATCCGATGGCCGCGAAGAGCCCAACGCGGTCGTCGTGACTTTGTGCGGCGTGCGCACGCAGAGAGAAAATTGCTGCGTCTGCATAAATCTCTTTGCGGCCATGCGGTGGGACAACCAGTCATTCATGCCTCCCGCAGCGGAAACGGTAGGCCCAAGGATCGAGTCGCCCGTCTGTTTGAACATATCAGATGTTAGGCTTGTAGGTTGCCAGCTTCGCACCGAACCCAATAAAAACAACGCCAGTAACGCCTTTTAGCCACCGCTGAAAACTACCGCTTCTGGCGATCGAAGTTAGTCGAGACATCAGAAGAACCATCGCCCCGAACCAAATCGCATTAATCATCGAATGGATGAAGACCAACATGAATGAGGCGGTCGCGGTCGTCTCACCTAGGGTGATGAATTGCGGAAATGCAGCCAGATAAAACATCGACACCTTCGGATTGAGCGCATTGGTCAGTAAACCCTCAACGTATGCCTTCGACCATGTCCGCCTTCTGTCGCCAGGCGTCTCTTCGCCAGTAGTTTCAAAGCCTTGCCAAGCGGATACAAGGGCTTTGACACCGATCCAACAAAGATAGGTCGCGCCAAGGTATTTCACGATGGCAAACGCGGTTGCCGACTGGACTAGTATGATCGAGAGGCCAAGTATCGCCATCGCGCCGTGAAGGTAAAAGCCAGTGACGAACCCTGCAACATTGGCAAACCCTGCCGCTCGCCCAGATGTCGGCACGGTCTTAGCGATCAAAACCCCGTTCGGTCCGGGCGACATCACAAGCAGGCTTGCGACAAATGCAAATGCGATGATTTCGGACAACGCCATGAGTTAACCTCCTAAAATTTTGCCGTTAAGCATCACCGAATTTCTGCGGCCGTGCAATACGTTAATTGGGCTCGGTGCTGCCGAGTGCACATGCAGCACAGGCGCACTTGGTCGACTTCCCAAAGAGGCCCTTGCCAAGGACGATACAATCTTATTGCCAACATGATGCTGGTGACTGGGTTTGGAGGGAGGCATGGAGGGCAAATCATGCCAAGAGGCCAACTTCCCGCAACAACCCCGAAGCGCAGAGGTTGGAACAAGGGGCGGATAATCGGTCAAAACCGGCCTTTGCTGCCTAAGCAGGTGTGGGCGATCCGTGCAAGGCTCGAACTAGCGGGTTACCTGCGCGATCTGGCGTTGTTCAACGTTGCCATCGACAGCAAGCTCCGCGGCTGTGATCTCGTCAGATTGGCTGTGTCTGACCTGGTAAAGGATGATCGTGTGCGCGAACGTGTTTCGGTTGTCCAGAGCAAGACCAAGCGGCCAGTTTAGTTTGAACCGACGGAAAACACGCGTGAAACTGTGCTGGCTTGGGTTAAATCATCCGAGATGTTTGCTTGCCGTTTCATGTTCGTGAGCCGGTTCCACGACCGAACGCACATCTCCACCCGCCAGTATGGTCGGCTTGTCCGCGCTTGTCCTTGAACCAAGTGGTTATGGCAGTCATTTGTTACGCCGGACCAAAGCAGCGGAAATTTATCGAAAGACCGGCAATCTCCGCGCCGTTCAGCTATTGCTTGGTCACACCAAGGTCGACAGCACCGTGCGTTACCTCGGCGTCGAACTCGAAGATGCCTTGAGCATCGCTGAGCGCATCGATATCTGAGCTATTTTGGCGAGCGGTCCTGCCGTTCTCCATTTCAAAGCGGGTGTCCGTCCATCGTGCGGCGTTGGTTGGTACTGAGCCCAGTTCACCAAATGCTGCGCTTTGCACGAATGCCTGCACTTTGACAGGTTAGAAATGAAACGAAATGAAGGCGAGTTTCGCCCGGGAGCTGAGCCAAAGATGAAACGAGCGTTTTCGGCCAACGGCGAACCGCCGACATTTTCTTTCGCTAACCGTTTATTTCGTTTGAAACTTAAATCTGCATTTTCCGCCGCCACGAACGATGCACTCGCTATGATCAACACTGCATCCGGACAGGGAACCAAGGAGCGCGAGATCCATTGAGCAAACCTCCGGATGCTCTTCAGCTACATCATGAAAGATGCAATGGTGCGCAACGATCTGTGGCGGAGTTTCTGGCGTTTCCTGATCAGTTTCCAGGACTGTTTCATACCCCAGAGACTTCATAATTTCAGATATCCTGGAAACCCTGTCTGCGATGGGCATCGACGCGAGATCCTCTTTCACACCTTCGGCCAGAGAGTGGCCCAGATTCTCCAGCAGTGCCGTCAGCTTTCCTTCTCCGAGGTCCTGCTTCACGGCACCTATCAGCAACGTTGCAATGAGCGAGTATGATTGGGTAAAGGTCGCCTGTCCTTCGCGGGTCAGGCGATACGTCTGGCCGGGCCTGCCTTTTGTTTTCTCAACATCATGCCTCGCGATCAGACCATCGCGCTCAAGCGTTTTGACATGCTGGTATGTGGCGTTGCGCGAAATGCCCAACCTCTGAGACATTCCATCAATGTTCACTCCCTCCGGAGCATAAAGCAACGTTTTCAGAATTTCTGTCTGACTTGATCCAAGCATTTTCACCTACCTGTGTTCTTCCAATTGGACATAGGACGAACTTCTAGTTGACGCAACTTTGTAATGTTTATAATTAACAAAGTGTATGATTCGTGAGGTAAGAATGAACAAGCCGACAAACATCGCGCTGCCCCCAAGCAGAGAAGAGGCGATGCACGCCGTCAAAACACTGCTGGACTGGGCCGGTGACGATCACACCCGTCCGGGGCTACAGGATACGCCGCAGAGGGTGGTCGATGCCTATCGCGAATGGTTCTCCGGGTATCTTGAATCCCCGGAAGAATATTTGACCCGGACTTTCGATGATGTGGATGGGTATCAGGACGTCGTCCTGGTCAAAGACATTCCGTTCACAAGTTTTTGCGAACATCACCTGGCACCCATCATCGGCACTGCACATGTGGCTTACCTGCCTTCTGACCGGGTGGTCGGACTGTCCAAACTTGCCCGCCTCGTCAGAACTTTTGCGCGTCGTTTGCAAGTTCAGGAACGCATGACGGCCCAGATTGCATCAACCCTGCAGGATGTACTGAACCCGGAAGGCGTGGCCGTTCTGATCAAGGCGGAGCATCACTGCATGTCAACGCGTGGCGTTCATGTCCACGGTACTGAGACCATCACTACCGAGATGACGGGCGCGTTTCGTGACGATCCCGATACACGAAACCGCTTCTTCGAACTTCTCAAGCACTGACCAACAAGGAGAGACCGATATGAAACCTTTTAACCTGATTTGCTGCCTCGCCGCCGGCACCATCGCCACAAATGCTGCGGCCCAGGACGGCATGAATGACCTTGAAATAGCCCATTCAGCATATGTCGCGGGTGTGATCGACATCCGCTATGCTCATCTCGCGGCGGCGTGGACGGAAAACCCGACGGTGCTTGAATTCGCCACGACCATGTTGCGGGATCATACTGCAGTCAACGAAGCCGCGCTGAATCTGCTTGCCGACCTGGATGTTGCCCCTCAGGACAACGATCTTTCAAAGGCACTTCTTGAAGGTGCGGCCGCCAAACGGGAAGAGTTGGCCGGTTTGTCCGGACATGATTTCGACTGCGCCTATGCAACCAATGAGCTGGCCTACCATCAATTGGTGAATACCACGGTCAAGGACAGCTTTATCCCGGCGGTTACTGTCGAACCGCTCGGTGAATTGCTGAAGGATGCCCTAGCCACCTTCCGGCAGCATGAAAAACATGCCGAGATGATGGTGGAGACGCTGCAATGCGAAAGCTGACTGATACCATCAATCGGCGCGTGTTCGGCGCGTTGCTTGGCGCAAAGCTTGGAGTCCTTGCGACAGGTGCGAGCGCCTACACTCGATCTCTAAATCAACGTTCACAAGCCCATACCGTGACGATCAAGCGATTCAGGTTCGTTCCCGAACATCTTGAAATCAAAGTGGGTGATATCGTGGAATGGGTAAACGAAGACAACGCGCCTCACACCGCGACCGAAGACAACGTGGTTTGGGATACCGGCAATCTGGAAAAGTCCGAATGGGCACAGATAGAGTTCAAAGAGGCAGCCACCTATAACTACATCTGCGCTTATCACCCTCACATGAAGGGGACTTTGACCGTTCTGGCATAGTGTCTGTCGTCACGCTCTTTCAAACCAAACTAGGACTGAAGTCACGGTTAATCGCGGCCCCTAAAGGCCGTCGATCGACTCATTTTGCCAAAAACCAAGGAGACTTAACATGAAAACCGTTTCGCTTACCGCACTTTTCCTCGCCTTCGGGATAGCAACAGGTACAGCTCAGGCAGATGGACACGCCACCGCTCCCGTGTCTGAAGCCAATTGCATTCTCGTCGATAAGAATGACATGAGCCTTTACACATTTGACCCCGACACATCCACATCATCTGCCTGTAACGACGGCTGCGCTGAAGCTTGGCCTCCGCTGATCGCACCGGCAGATTCCGACGAACTGGACAAGTTCACGTCAATCACACGTGATGATGGCACCAGGCAGTGGGTTTATGATGGCAAGCCCCTGTACCTGTGGGTCAACGACCAGCAACCCGGTGATACTACCGGCGATGGCGTAAATGACGTTTGGCACCTCGCTCGCCCATAGTCGGCAGCAGAACAAAATCTTCGAGCCCGACTGCTGTCGGACTAATTCCACCACTCACGAAACCATCCAACAGGAATATCTAGATGACGTATGCACTTGCCACCTTTCTCGTGAGCGCTATTGGCGGTCTCGTTCTGGCCGCCTCTGTGCTTCGAGGAAAGCTCGCACCCTGGGCTCTCTCGTTGGTTCATGCCGCTCTCGGCGCTCTAGGCCTACTTCTGCTTGCCGGAGGCGCGTTGAATGGTGAAGCAAGCTGGCCGCCACGAGTAGCTCTCGCGCTGCTTATCGTCGCGGCCCTCGGCGGCTTCTATCTTGCAAATCTCCATCGCCAGAAAATCGTGGCTCCAGCACCGGCAGTTGTTGTTCACGCCGGTGCTGCGGTTGGCGGGGTTGCGCTCTTGCTGCTGTCAACTCTCGGTCTCTTGTAACGAGTAACACAATGCGAGTCCTTGGCCACCCAATTCACCCGATGCTGGTTCATTTTCCGATTGTGTTCTGGCTGACCGGATCAACATTGGATTTTTTGTTCTGGCTGAATTGGATGGCTGACCCCATCCTCGCGATATGGTGCCTGGGGCTGGGGGCGGCCATGGGAGCAATTGCGGTGGTTCCCGGGTTTGTTGATCTTCTGAAACTCGAAGAGCGGCACGTGAAGGTAGCGAACTGGCATGCCGCACTCATGTGTTCCGCTTGGCTCCTGTTCCTGGCCAGTTTCCTCTTGCGATTTCAAGATGGCACTATTCGAACTGAGTTGCCAATCTGGGTGCTCATATTGGACCTGATCGCAATCATCCTACTGGCCGCTGGCGGCGTGTTGAGTGGTGAACTGGTTCACAAACGCGGCGTAACCTTGACGGCAGACCGAACAGCGCCGAACCCTTCTAGACCAAGTTCTTCTGAAACTTCACGCAAACACAGCCAGAATGCAGGTCTCCGCTAGCGTTCCACCCTCCGCATCCAGATCCTGCTTTGAATCCCTACTGACCACAAACGCAATGCGAAGGTAACACCAATGAAAAATATCATGACAGCCACTGCGATTACTTCTCTTCTGACGCTCGCTTCATACACGAATGCGCACGTTACCTTGGCAGAAGTCGAGGCTGTACAAGGAGAACCCCCCGACTTTTGATTTCTCGGCGGTTTCACGGACATGCTGCTCCAGCAGTTGCCGCGCTTCGAAGACCGCCCCGGTCTCTTGCGCCCGGACGCTTGCGCGCGACCCGGCTGCCGGGATGAAGGCGTAGCCCGTCTTGACCTCGTAGCATTCCGCCGCTGCCTCGCTCATCACCTCGATGGCGCTAACAATCTCGCGCAGCTGCAGAAAGCGCGCCTGCGCCTCCTCAATGGCGGTCTCGGCGATCTCCGATCCGTCGTGAGATTTTGCCAGCGCGCCGATCTTGTCGGCGGTGCGGTCAACCTCCTTGCCGAGCGCCACCTTGCGGCGCTGCAGGATCGTGGCGAGTCCATGGGCCAGCGGCTCGATTTCTGCTTCAAGGCCGGTCCCGCGCAGCTGCCCGAGCAATGCCTCGAAGCTTTCGTGGATGATACGGTCGGTCAGGATGTGATCCTCCGGGATCGGTAGCTGTGCGTCCTTTTCCGTGAGCCCGAAAAGCTCGATAGTCTCGTAGGTGTTTGCGGTGTCGTAAGCCATGTCTGATCTCCAGTATTCGTTTCCAAGGCCACCACGTAGGTGTGGTAGCATGGCCGAATGCCTGGTTTCCATGTCTGACGTCAGCGCCTATGGGACCAAATAGGGCTATTTGCTAAGAGAGGGTTTGTTGCTCATCGTAACCACTGAGGAGTGGACGATGAGAAAGACAACGAAGAGCCCAAGCGAGAAGATCGTCAAAGACATCAAGCGCGCCACGCGCAAGCATTATTCCAGCGAAGAGAAGATCCGCATCGTGCTGGATGGATTGCGCGGTGAGGATAGCATCGCCGGACTGTGCCGCCGTGAAGGCATCTCACAGGGCATCTATTACAAATGTTCGAAGGATTTCATGGAAACCGGGAAGAAGCGGCTGGCTGGGGACACGGCGCGTGCCGCCAACACGGACGAAGTGAAGGAACTACGCCGCGAAGCAAAAGATCTCAAGGAGGTGGTTGCGGAACAGACGCTCGAACTGCGTCTTCTCAAAAAAAGCATGACAGGCGATGGGGGCGACCACGAATGAGATACCCCGCATCAGAGAAGTTGGAGATTATCCGGCTGGTCGAAGAAAGCCATCTGTCAGCGCGTCAGACACTGGCCAAGTTGGGCATTCCATATCGGTGGTACGATCGGTATCTGCAACGCGGTGAGGCTGGCCTTGCTGATCATTCTCCCCAGCCAAAACACGTCTGGAACCGCGTACCCGATGAGGTGAAGCGCAAAGTTGTCGACCTAGCGCTGCAAGAAACAGAGTTGTCGCCACGCGAGCTGGCTGTGACGTTCACGGATCAGGAACGCTACTTTGTGTCGGAATCCACAGTCTATCGCACACTCAAGGCACATGACCTAATCACCAGCCCAGCCTTCATCGTCCTAAAGGCTGCCAATGAGTTCCAGCACAAGACGACGGCCATCAATCAGCTTTGGGAAACAGACTTCACTTACATCAAAGTACTGGGGTGGGGTTGGTTCTACCTCAGTACGGTCCTCGACGATTACAGCCGCTATATTGTCTCTTGGAAGCTCTGCACCAATATGCGGGCTGAAGACGTGACGGACACGCCGGACCTCGCATTGCAGGCATCTGGCTGCGACCAAGTTCACGTCGTTCACAAGCCACGGCTACTCAGCGACAACGGCTCAAGCTACGTCTCCAGCGACTTGGCACAATGGTTGAAAGACAGGGGCATGAAGCACTCACGCGGTGCGCCGTATCATCCGCAAACCCAGGGCAAGATTGAGCGCTGGCACCAAACTCTCAAGAACCGCATCTTGTTGGAAAACTACTTCCTGCCGGGTGATCTTGAAGCCCAGATCGAAGCCTTCGTCGATCACTACAATCACCAGCGGTATCATGAGAGCATCAACAACGTCACACCCGCCGACGTCTACTTCGGACGCAACAAAGCCATTTTAAAGCAACGCGAAAGGATCAAGCAAAAGACACTCGAAGCGCGACGCTTGCATCACCGCCAGCACGCCGCATAACCAAACCAACAAGATGAGCCAAACTCTCTCTTAGTTTAGGCCGCCATTGGTTCCAAAAACCCTGACGATGGACAATCCGCACAATTCATGGTGTGGGCTTGCGGCTGGGAACATGTAAAGCGTGAAGGTTCCAGGCAAATGGCGTCCGTCCTTGGCACAATTGATCGCATCGGTTGTGGCAGTATTGATCATCCTGCCGTTCTTTGCCCTTGTGGCGGCACGGATCACCAGCAATCAGTTTGTCCGCGAGACGGAAGCATCCTTGCACGCGCAGGCCGCAATCTATGCCGCGCAGTTTGCCATTGCAGTTCAGGGCGCATCCGGCGCTGATCTGGATGGAGTGCGGATGAGCGCCCAGCAACGCGAAAGACTGTCGCAAGAGTGGCAGCCCGTTGAGGTAAAACTGACAACGCACAGCCGGTCTATCCTGCCACCGCGCCCTGATACGATGATACCTGAACATACCCCTAATGCGGTTTACCTGGAAGTTGGCACAGCATTGTCGGAACTTGCCGAACAGGCGCGCAAGACCACCTTGGTCGGAGTCATTGCCCTTGACCCCAATGGCACGATCATCGGCAAGTCAGGCAAGGAAACCGGCAGCCTTGGTCATGTCTCGGAAGTCCGGCGCGCCCTGCAGGGCGACATCGTTTCCGTCGCGCGCTGGCGCGAGGAAGAATATCGCAACCATTCGCTCAAATCGCTTAGCCGGGACACGCAGTTTCGGATTTACGTGGCGCATCCGGTTTTTGTTGCTGATCATATTGTGGGTGCCGTTTACCTGTCACGCACGCCCTCAAATTTGAATAAATACCTTTTTCAACAACGCCATACGTTCTTGTGGCTGACGATTGGCGTATTGGGTTCCGCCGCTTTGATTGGTGCGTTTCTCTGGCGGCTTCTGACCCGTCCAATACATCAGTTGCAGGCACAGGCGCATGACATTTCAACAGGAAAGGCCGAAACTCAACTACCTCAATATGGTGTAAGGGAATTGGCTGGATTGGGCCAAAGCCTGATCAACATGGGAGAAACGCTCAGCAAGAATGCCGCAGCGCTGCAAACCTACACCAAACATGCCACACACGAGCTAAAATCCCCCGTGACGTCGATCATGGGTGCGGCCGAGCTGTTAGAAGTTGACACCATCACAGATCAACGTCTGTACCGCGCTCGCCACGACTATCAAGTCCGACGCTGCGCGCATGAACCGGTTGTTGAACCGCATGCGCGAAATGGCCAAAGGGCAGAATGCGCCTGTTTCAACACCGACCACGCTGGAAACTCTGCAGCCCATTTTGGACGGAAAATTTGCGCATCTGACCATCGAGATAAGCGGCGATGTGTCTCAAACGTTGCCGCTCCCTCAAGACGCCGCCCTTATCTGCTTAGGTCACCTGCTAGAAAACGCCGCAGAACGTAACGCCAATCTGGTCAAAATCAATTTTGACGGCACAGGGCGCACGCTCCGTGTCCACGATAACGGCACCGGGATTTCCCCGGCAAATGCCCCCAAGGCCACAGTGCCATTTTTTACGACCAGACGGGAACAAGGGGGCACTGGGATGGGTTTGACAATCTGCACAGAGATCGTTGGGCAACACAGAGGGCACTTGGCAATTAGAGCTTGTGAAAAAGGTACTATGGTTCAGATGACCTTTTAACCGGAATGGAGCTTAGGGCCGAGTTGGTCAGGCCCTTGTTGTCCCATATTTCTGAAGAGAGAGTTTTCTTAAGAGATTGTAAGCAAGACACAAAAAGCACCCGCACTCAGCGTGCAACAACCTTGACCTTTGCGCGCGTTCTACGCAAACGGCCCATAAGAGACATTCATTGCAGTCAACGTCGCTGCGGCGCGGCTTCACCAGACCGGCCATTCGCTGCAAGCGCAAAAAATAGGGCCGTTCGAACTCACAGAATGCGGACGAAGTGTGAATTCGCTGCGATCGCCCCAAAGTCGGCAATCAGGTACACTTATTGGTGTCCTTAACTACACGTTTGAAAGCATTTGTAGTTAAGGTTGAAAACTGAAGACTGGAAGGCGAAAACTCTTAAGTTTTGACCAGCTAATAGGTCAGTCGCCATAAAGATAATCGGGAAGCCAAGTCGCCACGCCCGGTGCCACATACAAAATTGCGACGCCAAGACAGAGCAGAAAGAAAAACGGCATGGCGGCGAGCGCCACTTTGGGTAGGCTGTCTCCGGTTAAGCTTTGTAGCAGGAACAGGTTAAACCCAACAGGCGGCGTGATCTGGCTAAGCTCGATCATGATCACCAAGAAGATGCCAAACCAGATCGGATCTATACCTGCGGCAATGACAATCGGCATGGTGATTGGCAGGCTCATTACTGTAACCGACGTGCCATCCAGAAACAGGCCGAGAAAAATGTAAAACGCCATTAACAACATGATAAGTTGAAGTTCTGACGGGTTAAGCTGAACGATGATCTCGGCGATAGATTGAGGCAGGCGCACGTAGCTCATCGATGACGCAAGCACGGCGGCACAGACGACCAGACTGGTGATCATCGCAGAGACTTTTACAGCGCTGTTTAGCGATGTGTAAAACACATCCCAAGTCAGCTGACGTAGAGCCAGTGTGATAATCAAAGTTGCCGCCAGCCCGATTGCGGCCGCCTCGGATGGCGTTGCCAAACCCGAATAGATTGACCCGAGAATGATAAAGATCAGAACGATAACAGGTAGCAGCTTGAGGAATGCAGCCCCCATGTCACCCGCGGAATAGGTTTCGTGGCGTTTGGGCGCGATGTCCGGGTTAATGAGCGCACGAATGACGATATAGCTGCCGTAAAGAAACGCTATCATCAACCCCGGAAAGACGCCTGCCGCGAACAACCGTATAATCGAAACTTCAGCCATCACACCATAGATGATTAGGATGATTGAAGGCGGGATGAGCAGCCCCAATGTACCGGCACCGGCGAGTGATCCGATGGTTAAGGAACGGTCATAGCCGCGTCCGATTAGCTCGTTAACCGTGATCCGGCCCACTGTCGTTGTCGTCGCGGCGCTAGAGCCGGACACAGCAGCAAACATCGTCGAGCCCAGAACGCTGGTATGAAGCAAGCGGCCGGGAATGCGGTTGACGAATGGTGTCAAACCTTCAAACATCGCCACTGATAGTTTCGTTCTAAACAGCAACTCGCCCATCCAGATAAACAAAGGAATGGCCGAAAGCTCCCAAGACATCGAATTGCGCGCAATGATGGTTGCTGAAATCGTGCCCATTTTAAGCAGGCTAAAGTCGGAGATAACCCACTGGCTGACAAGTCCGACGATCAAAAGTGACGCCATGATCCAGATGCCGGATCCGAGGGTCACGATCACGAGGAACATGACAAATAAGCTGATTTGATAGGGATCCATGTGATGTATTCCTAGTCCAGATCTTCAGGAGCGTGGAGAGCTTTGGCCATCAACCCGGTGAGTTGAATGCAGAAAATCACTAGGCCAAAAACAAGAATGCTTTGCGGGATCCATAATGGTGTTTCCAAGATGGATAGAGATGTCGTTCCCCGCTCAAAGCTGCGAACGGTCTGGCGGATAAGATGAAATGTCAGAAAGCCGAAAACCAACAAAGTCGCCATCGCGTTGATGATCTCGACTGCAACGCGCAGCCAGCCTTTGAGCGGGAGTAACAGCAGGTTCACGCGCAAAAGAACTTTGTCATCAAGCGCGGCCCCAAGGCCAAGAAATGTCATCGCGGCGACTTCGTAGCCGACAAACTCATCAAGAATAAATGTGGAGGTTGACCAGAAGGCCCGCATGATGATTTCGACGAGAATATGCACGGCCATCAAGACGATTGCGACCATGCCTAATTGCGCTGCCAGATAAGAGAGACGGCTTGTAAAGGCGGTGTAGTTTGCTAGAAAACGGGTCAAGTCATGTCCTGTCAGCAAAGGTGGGGGGCGGGCCACATCAAAGACGCGGCCCACCAGATCGAGGGTTACTTGATTGCCGCTGCAAAGCTGTCAAGGATAGCTTCGCTGTTCTCGCCCATTTTGGCTTTCCATTGTTCCAACGCAACTGAGCTGGCTTTTGACAGGGCGTCCATCAGAGCCGGGTCTGCGTCCCGGTTCACGTTCACTTTCAACTCCGCCAGATCATCATATGTGTTGCTCAGGCGTTCTTCGAGCTTGGCCCAGATGAAAGTGGAAGTATCCGACGCGGCTTGCATCACAGCAGCTTGCTCGTCTTCGCTCAGGGCGTCGAATGCATCCTTGTTCATGTGAACGACATTCGCCGGGATCACATAGTCGACAGCTGTGTAATGAGGGAGGAACTCACCAAGTTTGATGTTTGTGCCACCCTCGGCCGATGAAACAACGGCATCAATTGCGCCTGCTGACAATTGCGGAACAACATCGCCCCAGCTGATTTCCAGCGGGTTCGCCCCGGCGTTTTTGAATGTCTGCATTGACGGCACATCGGCGACGCGGATTTTGAGGCCCTTCAAGTCTTCAGGTGAAGTTAGGGGCTCTTTCGTCCAGACGCCTGATGGTGGCCAAGGCGTGGTGAACAGGTAGATCTGGTTTGCCGCGCCGAACGCACGGTCATATTCTGGGCGCAGTACGGCCTCAAGTGTGAGGGCTTTGCTCTTGTCCGTCGCAAGGAACGGCATGGATGGCAAACTGAATACCGGATCAATACCGGCCAAACGGCCGATGAATGTATCGGCGATTTCGATCGCGCCATCTGCTGTAGCGTCAAAGTGATCTGCCGATTTGAACCCGAGCGAGCCGCCGGGGAAATAGTCGATCTTCACCGTGCCGCCGGTCAGCTCTTGAACCTTCTCAATAAAGTATTTGTCCGCAACAGCAGCAAACGTTGTGTCTTGATACTCATTGGCAAGGTTCAGCGTGGTTTCCGCAAAAGCTGGTGTCGTAAAGCTGGTTGCCGCAACAGCGGCAACAGCCGCCAGTTTGGTAAGTCGTACCATTATTTAGCTCCTAATTTCTGTTGGATTTTAGTTTTTGGTAGTGTTCGTAAGCAGCTACGGCGCGGATCTTTAGCAAGCTGGCTACGGTGTTCACACGCTCAGGCGTAAAGTGGCCCTGTTCGTGCAATATATTTATGGTTACCACCAATCTCCCGTTGATCAGGACAGGGTGGTTGACGATAGATGCGCAACCCAAGCTCTGGATTAGCGCGTGGTCGGCGAAGTCTTTTGTTATCGTAGCCATGTCATTGGCGACGTATGTTTGGTGATGGCGTATGACCGTGTCAAACCAATCGTTGTCTTGCAACATCACCCAACCAGACGCCGGATAGCTTTGCAGGTTGCTGGTGAACGAGCGACGGCCTTTCATGTCATCCTGCACGACATCCATGACGGTAAATAAACGCGCGCCAATGGTGTTTTCGACAAGTTCCTGCAAGGCTCCAAAGGCCTGTTCAGGCTTCACCGCTTTGGCCAGTGCCTTGTCAAACTCTGCTATGGCGTCAGGTTCGTTCATGCTTCCATGGCCACTTCGATTGTTTGCATTTCAGCCAGTGTTGCATGACAGCACTCGACAGTTTGTCTCACGATATCGTCCAACCACCTCGGGTCATCCGCGAACAGGGCATCGCGCAGGTTCGCTTTGATCTGACGGCCCTGAGGTGTGTGCAATTCGCCATGGTGACGCAGCCAGTTGTCGGCTCTCAAAGCGTTCAGCACTCGGTCAAAAGCATAGGTTCCAAACTCAAGGATTATCTTGATCGGAGGCAGCGGCGCTTCGGCACGGTCCAGAACATCACACACGAGGTTGCCGATCTTCTCCCATTCCGCCCCGGCAATGGCAGGTCGGTCCATCCGCATCACTTCCCCGAAACCATAGGGGCCGACGCCGGTATGGATATCAACGATGGCCAGTTGACTGGCTCCTTCGGACTGCGCTTTGATAATTCGCGTCAGGTTCTTGATTGTCCAGCTTTCTTCAAGCCCACCGTAAAACAAACCGTCCGGGTGGCTGTATTGTCCGCGCAAGACATCCTGGATCAGTGCCTGATCTCCTTTCTTGGTCACGTAGTCAGCGATGGTTCGCTCGGCTGCTGCTCGGCCACCTTCCCAATCATCAGGGCAAAGGGCGGCGTGCAGCGCGTTGTATTCGGGATTTTCCGGTAGGGTCGCAAAGCTCTTTGGCAGGTTGCGGTTAGGATCGACGTTGTTTTCATCTGTACGTGTCAGCCGAGCGCAGCCAACGGGGTTGACGGCATGTATCAGGACAACAGCAGTGTTCGTCGGCAAGTCTTCGGCGAAGATCTCCATCAGAGGCAGTTGGGCTCCTGATCCGGTTATCAACTCAGTGCCATGAACCCCGGAGGTAACGAAAAGAACTTTCGAGGCGGGCTTTGGCCCGATGCGCACCACATCAACAGCCGCTTCAGGCAAAAGCGGGTCCTGAAGGGGGTGAACGTAGGTTTGAATAGGCAAGCCAGCCGCATCAGCCGCACTGCGAAAGCGCTTACGGGCGATGTCATAAGTCGCGGAAAAGCTCTTAATGGATTCGGACATGGCAGCTCCTACTTTTCATTAAGATAGATAAGGGGAGCGCATATCATCAAATTATTTTATTTAATATAATATACGAAAATGTTATATTGAGATATGAAATTTCGCCAACTCGAAGCCTTCAGCCATATCATGATCACCGGCTCCATGGTGAGCGCCGCCGCCGAAATGAACGTCAGCCAACCTGCGGTGAGTCGACTGATTTCCGATCTTGAGGCCTACCTCAAGTTCAGCCTTTTCGAGCGCAAGCAGGGCGCTCTGATTCCCACTCCGGAAGGAACGCGTTTTTTTGAAAGTGTTGAGGAAAACTTCCTCGGGCTTGGGCGACTCGAAAAGGTTGCCGAGAATATTCGTGGAGACTCTGGTCAAATGTTGCGAGTGGCGGCAACCCATTCGTTGGCGGCAACGCTATTGCCCCCGGTGCTGGAACAGTTCAATCGGCGATTTCCGAAAACCCGGGTTGTGATCCACTCGCACCGCTTGTCACAACTTATCGTTCGGCTGCAAAACTCCTCTGTCGACATTGCTATCGCGGCGCAGTTGCCAAATCTGCGTGGCGCAGAACGAATTTCGCTTGGGAGCGCCCGTCAGGTTTGCGCCTTGCCGGCGGGACACCGTCTAGCGGAGCTGAAAACCATCAGTGCCCATGATCTGGCTGGCGAAACTATTCTCGGGATCATGCCCGACGGCCCGGCACGCTGGAGTGAGGCCTTCTCACAGATGCGTGCCGAGTCCATCGAGATCGTTGACAAATATGAGGTCGATACGGCCCACACGGCCTATTCGATTATCGCGCGCGGGTTGGCCGTCGGGATTCTTGAACCGTTCGGTGCGCGAATGTGGGAACAGTCCAATAAAGTGGTCTGCCGTCCCTATGTCCCCCAAATTGAAATGCAATACTATTACTCCGTAATGAAGCGCCGCCAGTACCGATCGGATCAGGCGAAGTTCCTTGAAATTCTCGAAACATACTGCGGTGCAACGCCCGAGTTCCAGAACGAACGCCACCTAACCTCTAGGTGAATCAGGAACTAACATGCAAAATGTCAAAACCGACAGCCGTCATTCGCCGCATCGCAAAGTATTGGCAAAAATGGGCTCTGAGCGGACATCTGACGCTTTCAATCAGGAGCACCTCACCGCTGATGGGATCAGAGGGCAGCTGTGCGGACATTGCCCCGTTTTTCGAATTTGAATATCCAAGCGGTTAGCCTATGGCTACAACCAAACCACCGAAAGGTAGTATGATCAAATTCTTTAGAGTGAGTGTGCTCCGACTGTCAGTTTTATACGTTGTGTTGGTACTCTTGAGCTTCGTGACATCTCTGTTGTTGCCTTCATTTCACGATGTGGCTCCAATAAGGAATGAGAGCTGTTACTGGACGAGTGCCATGGTAGGATTTGTCAAGTGCGGTCAGGATGTTATTGCTGGGTCGGTCAGAAGTTTCTTTTTTAACTTTTGGCTTTTTTTCATATATCTCCCAATGCTCTTGTCGTGGAAGACGATATTGGTTTATGCGCCTATTGTTGTCATCCTCAGCCGATTGAGATCAATTTTTCGAAATCGTTCAGCAAACGCAAGCTAAGTTGATTTCAAAGATCAGGTACTCGCGATTGTAAATCGGGCAAAATGGGCACCAAACGGTCATCCGACGATTTCAGTCAGGATGGATTGGCGTTCTTGAAACCTGAATGTCAGCTGTGCGGACGAAGTTGCCTTTCGCAATACTACGACGATAAAGTCACAGACTGCCAAAGCACCGTTGCATCTCGCCCCCCAGTTCGACGGCAATTTCTTTGGGTGACTTCCCAAACTCAGATTTAGTTGTCGGATTCGCCCCAGACTTCAAAAGCGCTTCCACAACTTTAATGTTTTCTTGGCTTACGGCGACATGAAGCGGCGTTTCTGACATGTCTCCAACGGCGTTCACGTCAGCGCCTGCCTCGATAAGTAACAGTGCTCCGTAGGTATTTCTCCGCCAAAGCATTACATGCAATGGGGTATCACCATCGCAGTCTCTGCTATCGATGCTAACGGAAGCTTCACCCATTTCGGCAGGGAACAAGGTGTCGGAACATGAAGAAAGGAGTTGATCCAAGGTCTCTCTGGATTTAAATTTTTTTGACATTTTTCTTCCCGAGAATATCTTCTTCTGTGCTCCAATAATACACCAGAATTCCGCATTTCTGACGAGAAACATCAAGTCAATTTGGGCTCGAAGCGGTCATCCGATGATTTTAGTCAGGATGGATTAGCGTTCTTGAAACCTCAATGTCGGCTGTGCGAGACAAAAACGACAATTCGCAGCGCTTACTCCAATGACCGCAATTGACGATTCATCTGTGCTGAGACCATCTTATGCGATGGCCTATTCTAAAGGTTCTTTGCAATAGCGGCAGTTTTGGCTTTCAAGCGTCAATCCGATGACGAAGCTTAGATGTTTCTAACCAATCCCCTCTGCCAGTAGATCAAAAACCACGCGAATTCTCAGATTTGTCTTAAGCTCGCGGTGGGCCACCAGCCATGTCCCGATACTGATCGGCTCAAACGCCGAAGAAGGGTTTTCGAGTTCTGGGTAATCAGCCCCGATTTCGACTGGAAGGATGCCGACCCCAAAACCTTGCCGGACAAGTTCGAGCGTTAGTGTGACACTCGACGTCGAAAAATTGAAATTTGCGGTCGTCAGATTCACGCCACGTGATGCCATCAAGCCAAGTCGCTGTTCTGGTTGGTCGAAACCGACAAACGTCAATTTCTCAAGATCAGCCAGCGACTCGGGGCGGCCAACTTCGTCAAGGTACTCCTTTGACGCAAAAAGATGTGCCTTCGTGTCGCGAAGCCGTTTTGCAAACAGGGTTTCGTCTTTGGGTCGACTGTGACGGATTGCAATGTCCGCTTCTCGACGGCGTAAATCGCTCAACTCATTTGATGCAATAATCTCAATCTGAAGGTCTGGCGCGGTTTTACGCAGTTTCTTGAGGATAGGCGGCAGATAAAACGTCGCCATCCCGTTTGTAGCCGAAATCAACACATGCCCAGTCACAGCTTGCGATTGGCCCGTCGCAGCAAGGGATATGCTGGTTGCTGCATCGCCCATCGTCCTAAAATGCGCCAGCAATTCTAAGCCTGGTTGTGTCAGCAAAAGTGCGCGCGATGTCCGCTCAAAAAGGACCACACCAAGCGCCTCTTCAAGGCTCGAGACCTGTCGGCTCAGCGTTGGTTGTGTCAACCCAAGCGCACGCGCAGCGGCGGACAGCGATCCTTCTTCAGCGGTGACGAGAAACGCCCGCGCTTGGTTCCAGTCGAAGGCTGATCGTTTCCACTCCATTATTCTCGTATACCAAACCAAGAGAGATACGCAATTTCGTATTGGCAAGCCGCGATCTATGTTCTGCCTGTGATGAACCTAAGGCAGCAAAAAATGACGACTCCAGAAAACAATAACCTCATTCCATCGCACACCCGTGCCATGGAAAAGGCAATTCCCATGACGACTCGTCGCATCGGCTCTTGGGAGGTTCTCATAAGCAGACGCCCGCTCTCTACAACGGACCTAGCCAGCCGCTACGACGCGGCTTCGGGTAAATGGGCGCGGACGGAGCGTCGTTTTCGGTTGAATACCGCATATTGCGAACCCCTTTTGACCTCTCAGGTTGTCATAGATCTTATGCAGGTTGCGCCACAGGCGCGGGTCCTTGATTGCGGCGTCGGAAATGGGAGCCTTTCGATTGCGCTTAGTAGCCTGATGAAGGGTCCGGTGGATTTCCATGCAATTGATACCTCTACTGAAATGCTTGCGCAGGCCAAGTCTGTGATGCAGCACGCCGGGCTGGACCCGCACCTTCAACAGGCCGATGTTTTGTCATTGCCCTATAAGGATCAGTCTTTTGACGTTGTTATGGCCGCGCATGTCCTTGAGCATCTACCGGATCCGCAACGTGCCCTCGCAGAGATGGTTCGAGTTCTAAAGCCAGGTGGGACGGTGTTCCTTTGCGTCACACGCCCCTCACTTTTCGGCGCACTCATCCAACTTTTGTGGCGCACTTGGGCGATCACTGAGCAAGAGGGCATCGCGTGGCTGCACGCATCCCAGCTTGTCGATGTCGGATACCAACCGGTTCGGCTCGGCTCAGCGGGCCTTGCGAGCACTGCCTTTTGGGCACGGCGGTCACGATGATTACCGCAAATCGAAAAGCCCAAAGACTTCGCTTAGGAAAATCCGAGTGGGTCGTCTTTGGCGTCATCTTTGTATATTCGTTCATTCCTGGCTTTGGTGGTTTGATCCGAGTTCTGGAACTTGCAGGCGGACCTCAAATTGCACCGGCAAACCCTCGGGCTTTGTTCACCCCAACGCCCATCATTCTCCACACCATGAGCGCTTTTCTGTTCTGTATCGTCGGTGCGGTTCAGTTCTTGCCAAGCATCCGACGCCAGCGTCCGGCCGCGCATCGCAGCATCGGGCGGGTGATCGTGGTAGCAGGATGTATGTCTGCCATCACAGGTTTGTGGATGACGCATTTTTATGTCTTTCCGGAGGCGCTTCAGGGAGCCGCGCTGTACTGGGTGCGGGTGGTTCTGGGCACGGCAATGATCGGGCTCATCATCTGGGCCGTGATCGCAATCAGATCCCGTAACGTTTTCCAACACAGCGCGTCTATCGTGCGGGCCTATGCCATCGGTCAGGGTGCCTCGACGCAAGCCGTTTTGGGCATTGCCTGGCTCATCGCTGTTGGCTCTGAAGCAATGGGACCCCTGCGTGACGGGCTGATGATTTTCGCATGGGTGATCAATCTGGTCGC
Source organism: Sulfitobacter pacificus (assembly GCF_030159975.1). Lineage (NCBI taxonomy): Bacteria > Pseudomonadati > Pseudomonadota > Alphaproteobacteria > Rhodobacterales > Roseobacteraceae > Sulfitobacter > Sulfitobacter pacificus. Next base: position 425,876 of record NZ_BSNL01000001.1, on the reverse strand, counting down.
TGCAGAAATCTTCATACACGCAATGCTGAGGCCGCCAAAGCGTCGGCAAAAGCACTCGCTACAACCTTCTATCCGGCGTTCCACACCAAGAAATGAGACTTGAAATGACGTACCAAAATGGCAATCCCTGTCTTCTTTTTGTCGATCCTTTGGGTCTTCATCATCCTGAATTTCTTTGTACGCGATATTCATGAATTGGGCCGTCCAGGCATGTTGGAACAGATGATGTCCGGTACAATTGACGGGGTCGCGATAACTGAAGTGTTGATGCTGTTAGGCGGGATCATGATTGAGATTCCGATCTTGGTGACGATCCTCGCGTTGCTTCTGCCACATGGGATGAATAGATGGGCGAACATTGGTTTTGGCCTTTTGACGATGGTCATGATCGTGGCGATGAACCTCAAACCCGACCTCGACAACGTCTTTTTCATGAGTGTTCAATTTATCGCCCTAATAGCCGCCGTTGGGATCGCATGGAAGTGGCGGGCGTCTGAAGGGATAGATGCAATACCAACATAAATGCGATTCGTTCGACAACATCTCTAAGAACTCTTAGCTGTCATGAATGCATAGTGCAGCATCAGTCGAAAAGGGCTCTCCCCCGCCATCGGAGGCGTCGCAGCATTCCCGACTAAGGCACCAATTTGCCGATCATGGACGGCCCATAGCCGACCTTTATAAAGGCTTTGGAATGCTGCGATTGCAGCCCGCATTGCCGACGTTCGCTACAATTGCGAGAATGCGCCGCGTGTTCCACTGACATCCGATGTGAGTTGCCTCTTGCCTTGTAGCACCCAATGCATACGATCAAAGCCATTGTATTAACGGCTATGGTAAGAAGTTTTGGAAGTATGGGTTGAGTTCACAGACAACAACCGGCGGATTTCACCGGATTCCGTGGAAGTGCACTCCGGAACTTTAGTTCAATGGCGCTTCAAGGCCGACTCGGTTGCAGCCAAGCACCTGCGTTGGACCGTTTACTTTGAAACCGGTAACCCCTTCAGATTTTCTCGTGATTCCGCACCTGACGCAATCGGACGACTTGAGTTTGCCAGCGAGACACTATCCAGTCCTGACGGGCAACACGTCGGGGTTTCCACTACTGTCACGGCCGACAAACCAGGCCACTATAAGTACGGAGTTCGGCTTGAGGCCGTTGATGACGAAGAAGAGCTTGGTGACGAAGATCCCACACTAATCGTTTTGGCGATAGCCAAATAGATGCCGTACAACATAGAAGTTACGTGCCTTGGGACAGACCAGTATGCACTTTTGGAAAGAGCAGCCGCTGGCTTAAATGGGCGATTGTATACTTGACAAACCCACGTGAGATTCCTATCTATAAGTCATAGAGTTAGAGGAAACCATCATGTCTGTTCTGTCCGCCCCCTACATGCACGACGAAGCCGCTGCATTTGAGCATGTTGAATCCATGCTTTGGTCTGATGGACCAGTCTGCCCTCACTGTGGCGTTGTTGACTGCGCATACAAGCTGGTTGGCGTCCGTACCAAGGCCAGCAAAAAGAACCCCGAAGGCAAAGAGCGCCACGGCCTGTGGAAGTGCCGCGAGTGCCGCAAGCAATTCACCGTGCGCAAAGGTACAATCTTCGAAGAAAGCCACCTGCCTCTGCACCTGTGGCTGCAAGCCATTCACCTGATGGTATCCAGCAAAAAGGGTATCAGCAGCCACCAACTGCACCGCGTTCTGGGCATCACCTACAAAAGCGCGTGGTTCCTGACGCATCGCATTCGCGAATGTATGCGCGGCAACGCTCTTGCTGGCTTTGGCGGCGGTGGCGGCATTGTTGAGGTAGACGAGACATTCATCGGCAACGAACCCGGCGTTAAAAAGCACCCCAAAGCGCGCGGCGGCTCTCACAAGATGAAGCTGCTGACCCTTGTGGACCGCGACACAAAGCAAGCCAAATCTATCGTTGTTGATGATCTGACAAAGGCAACGCTTATCCCGCTCCTGCAAGAGAACATCGCCAAGGAAGCCTACGTAATGACGGACGAAGCGCGCCAGTATCAGGATATCGGCGCTGGCCGCGTGTTTGATGCCCACGGCTGGACCACGCACAGCGAAGGAGAGTACGTGAACCCAGACGACAACGAGATGCACACCAACACGGTAGAGGGCTTCTACAGCGTGTTCAAGCGCGGCATGAAGGGTGACTACCAGCACTGTGGTAAGCAGCACTTGCACCGCTACGCCGCTGAGTTTGACTTCCGTTACAACAATCGCATTGCAAATGGCGTGGATGATGTCCAGCGCGGTCAGGTCGCGTTGAAGTCTGTAGTTGGCAAGCGCCTCACATATCGACGGACTAACGAAGCCATCCAACACTAAATCTTGATGAATTCACTTTTCTAGTGACAGATTCTACAAGATGTGCGAAGATTCATTGCGTGGGATACGTCGGGACCACCTCTTGCGGTTGCCTTAATTGAGCATGTTGCGGGCCATCAAACGGTTGTACAGTGGATTACAGCCTATCGTTGTTAGTCAAAGAGAGGCCGAGGCCCACGCGCCCTACAAATGGGTATATCCAAAATGTTTGAAGATGATCTTCTGATCGGCAGATAAGCTTAACTCGTTTGGATTGGTTGGTTGCAATGCCAGGCCAAAATCAGCAACGACATTTCTCTCCTTCGCCATGATAGGTGCCAGTGCTTTTGCGTGTCGGGTTTCCCACCTTCTGCCGCTGGTTTCTACAGACTGATAGAAAGCGCTGGCGACAATATCTGCCAGCTGTAAGCCCGCGTTCTGCTCATGAGGAACATCGCTGACTAGGTCATATCTGAGTACTTGGTGCCTAATCTCTCGCTTGTTAAGTAAGGTCGTCCCGCCAGCGGCTTGGCGTTTCAATAGCTCCCAATATGCTTTGGTTTGCCCATAACTATGCCTACCCCGTTGACTAAAAACGACCCGAAGTGGTCGAGCCTCATCGAAGTGTTTTAGCGAGTCTTTCAGACACAATTCAGTTGCTCTCTCCATCAGCAATCTGGTGCAGTAGTTGTAAAACCATTGCTTACCGCCCCTAATAGCGGCCCTGCTGTTTTGATGGCCCTTCATGTTGGCTTTGTGCGAACATAGAACGAAAGCTTTTACGGGAAGCCCTGCGAGGTAGGCGCAAGCCACGTCCTTTTTACTGGGGCTAAGCTTTCGATAGTGAAGTGCCGGACCCTGCGTTGCGTCAATGTTCTGGCGTAGCTCTCTAACCCAATCCACCACTTCCGCTTCATAGTTAGATCTTGTTAAAAAGCCGCCTATGCATAGCCACTCACTCGCGCCATTGGGGTCAATGGGCTTGACCTTCGTTAAGCCATCATCGCCAGCTTCATCTATATAGAGTATGTATTCATAAGGTTTTGACAAAATGGACATTCGATATGAAAACACCTGACGCCAAAAAGAGTCAACTAGAACGCTTTAAGGAAGCCGCGACACAACTAGAAGCGGACGACGACGAAGCGAAGTTCAACGAAAAGCTGGGCAAGCTGGTGAAGCAGAAGCCGGAAGATAAGGACAGCAAATGCGAGGACTAGCCCTTATTGCAATGGTTGGTGCGGTCTTTGCCGCATCCCCGTCAGATGCGCAAGAAATTGCCCAAGAGAAGTGCTGGTACAGCAGTTCTAGCTTCTCACCCGGATCGACGTTTCGTGCGTCTGACAAGGTTATGGTATGCACTAAGGAGTTTACCTGGGAACCCGTAGAGGGTGGCAAGTCATCAGGTTGCATCTGGGAGGATAAGATATTCGGCCCCGGCGCTGTTGCGGGCGGCAATCATGAAATTAAGGTTGTCTGCACAGAGGCAGGATCGTGGAAGCGCGTTTCAGACTAACGGGTTTGTCAAATATACAATCGCCTAATTTTGATACGCTTCATGGTCTGTTTCCATATCCGGCAAGGAAGGGAGGGAAACGGCGGCATACGAAGAGGGGCAGGAAAAATGAAATCGCATGTCTCTGGTGCCGCTCCCGATGGGGAGGCAGATCAGGAAGCCCGTATGAGGCGGATATGGCGATGTGTTTTCATGTCCAGAACAGACACCGTTTTTGAAGGTGGGGTCAAGGGTGCCTCCCTACTCGCACTGGTCAAAAAGAAACCGCCAACCCTCTCGGATCGGCGATTCTTGCATCTAGCAATTTCAATGCCTTAGCAGGCAGTGGAAGAAATAGACCTGATAAGTGGCAGACAATTTGGCCAAAGTGGCTCTCAATTGCCTGTCTTTTCACAACAACAGTCACATAAAACACATCACCCACATTTCGAATACCCACACGACCCGCAGGTCATGCAGCCTTCAACCATGCGCAGATCGAACTGGCCGCAGCTAGAACAGGCTTTGCCGCGTGGGGCGTCCATACCGACAACCTTGGCTTGAGGGTCGGCTTTCAACCCCATACCCTCGCCTGCGATGAACCCTGTTGCAATCAGATGCTGTTCGATCACGCCACCGATGGCCGCCAGAATAGAGGGGATATATTTGCCCCCCATCCAGGCCCCGCCGCGCGGATCGAAAACCGCTTTCAACTCTTCCACAACAAAGGACACATCCCCGCCCCGGCGGAAGACGGCGGAAATCATCCGCGTCAGGGCCACGGTCCAGGCGAAATGCTCCATGTTTTTGGAGTTGATGAACACCTCGAAAGGCCGACGGTGACCGTTCAGCACAATATCGTTAATGGTGATGTAAAGCGCATGCTCGCTGTCGGGCCATTTGACCTTATAGGTATTGCCTTCTAGCTCTTCAGGGCGGTCCAGCGGTTCGGACAAAAAGACAACCTCGCCCCCCTCGGGCACCGGCACGGGCTTGTCTGCTTTGGTGTCTTCAGAAACCGACAGAACCGATCCGGTCACATCATTGGGGCGGTAAGTGGTACAGCCTTTGCAGCCAGTATCCCATGCCTCCATATAGACCTCTTTGAAATCATCAAAGCTGATGTCTTCCGGGCAGTTTATTGTCTTGGAAATGCTTGAATCCACCCATTTTTGGGCGGCGGCCTGCATTTTGACATGTTCCAGCGGCGGCAGGGTCTGGGCATTGACGAAATAGTCGGGCAACGGCGCGTCCCCCTTCAATTCCCGCCACAGCTGCACAGCGTAATCCACCACTTCCTCTTCGGTGCGGGTGCCGTCCTTTTGCAGGACCTTGCGGGTGTAGGCATAGGCGAAGACCGGTTCGATGCCCGAGCTGACGTTGCCCGCATAGAGGCTGATCGTGCCGGTAGGCGCGATTGAGGTCAAAAGCGCGTTGCGGATGCCGTGTTCGCGGATGGCATCACGCACATCATCATCCATCTGCGCCATGGTGCCCGAGGCCAGATAGGCCTCTGCATCGAACAACGGGAATGCGCCCTTTTCCTTGGCAAGATCGACGGAGGCAAGATAGGCCGCCCGCGCAATGGCTTTCATCCAGGCTTCGGTTTGTGCCGCCGCCTCGTCTGAACCGTAACGCTGGCCAACCATCAGCAAGGCATCAGCCAGCCCGGTCACACCAAGGCCAATGCGGCGCTTGGCCTGTGCTTCGCGTTCCTGTTCCGGCAGCGGAAACTTTGACACATCCACCACATTATCCATCATCCGCACGGCGGTAGCGACCAGATCTTGCAGGGCCGCCTCATCCAGATGGGCATCAGCCTCAAATGGCTTTGCAACCATCCGCGCCATGTTGATCGACCCCAGCAGACAGGCACCATAGGGCGGCAGGGGCTGTTCCCCGCAGGGGTTCGTTGCAGCGATGGTTTCGCAATAGTTCAGATTGTTCGCCGCGTTGATCCGATCGATAAAAATCACCCCGGGCTCGGCGTAGCTATAGGTGGCCTGCATGATGGTATCCCACAGAACACGCGCCTCAACGGTGCGATAGACCTTGCCATCAAACACCAGATCCCAGGACCCATCCGCCTTGACCGCTTCCATAAACGGATCGGTGATCAGCACGGACATATTGAACATCCGCAACCGGGCCGGATCGGACTTGGCGGCGATAAAATCCTCAACGTCAGGGTGATCACAACGCATGGTCGCCATCATCGCCCCGCGGCGCGAACCGGCAGACATGATGGTGCGGCACATAGCGTCCCAGACATCCATAAACGACAGCGGGCCTGAGGCATCTGCCGACACGCCCAGAACATCCGCCCCCTTGGGCCGGATCGTGCTGAAATCATAGCCGATGCCGCCGCCCTGTTGCATGGTCAATGCCGCCTCTTTCAGCATGTCGAAAATCCCGCCCATGCTGTCGGGCACTGTGCCCATCACAAAACAATTGAACAGGGTCACGCGACGGGCGGTCCCTGCCCCTGCGGTGATGCGACCGGCGGGCAGATATTTGAAATCCTCCAGGGCTTCGAAGAATTTACCTTCCCAATGATCCGGCTTGTCCTCAACCTGTGCCAGGTCACGGGCGATGCGGCGCCATGTATCCTCGACCGTCATATCGCGCGGGGTACCATCGGCCTGTTTGAAACGGTATTTCATGTCCCAAATTTGTTCGGCGATGGGGGCGGCAAAGCGGGTCATGAGGCAGTCTTTCTAAGCTGGGAAGCGTGCTGAGATATTAGCATAGGCACGCGCAAGGGATTCGGAAACGGCAAAAGGGAAGGTCACTGGGGATGATGTTGAAGACGACACGCCCACCATATATTGTGGATGCGAGCCGATCAACAACAACATAGGGGAATTTACGATTTTCTAACACTTGTGGTCCGCTTCAGGAAATGCGACAGAAAGACATGCGTAAAACCGTTAACCTGATCAAACTCTCCGTCGGGACCGAAAGCGTCGAAGGTCTGGCCGATTGGCATGCCACCAAGCAGGCGCAGACCGCTGACGGGTTGCCCCGTCACGTGACACGAATGTGGCCAAAACGCGAGGCCGAAATTCTGAATGGCGGGTCGATTTATTGGGTGATCAAAGGGGCGATCCAATGCCGTCAGGTGATCAAACGGCTGGACGAGGTGATCGGGGATGACGGCATACGCCGCTGCGCCATTGTGCTGGAACCGAAATTGATCCGCACGCAATCCAGCCTGAAACGCCCGTTTCAGGGCTGGCGCTATCTGACACCGGAAGATGCACCAATGGACCTGCCCGACGGGCGTGAGGAAGAAGAAGCCCTGCCCGTCGAATTAAATCAGGCGCTGGCAGAGATTGGTGTGCTGTAAGCGCGACATTGTCCCATCAGGTCAATCGCGCCAGCATCTTCTCCATCACGGCAGCCTCATCATCATCCGTTTCCGCAGTCCGGCTGCGCCATAGCGTCGCTTGCGATTGCAGGACCAAGGCATCGCTAATCACCTTCAAATGATTGGCCCGCAGGGTCTCACCGCTTGACGTGATATCAGCGATCGCCTCTGCCGTTTCATTTGCAACCGTACCTTCGGTGGCACCCTGACTGTCGATCAGCGCATAATCTGCAACGCCATGGGCCTGTAGAAACTCGCGCACCAGTCGGTGATATTTTGTCGCGATCCGCATCCGGTGCCCATGGGTGGCACGAAACGCCGCTGCCGCCGCATCCAGATCGTCCAGTGTATCCACATCAACCCAACAATGCGGCACGGCAATAATCAGATCCGCATGGCCAAAGCCCAAAGGCTCGACCGGTTCGACCAGTTGCTCCCAAAGCGCCAGCTTTTCCTGAATCAAATCGGTACCAGTCACGCCAAGATGAATGCGCCCCGCCGCCAGTTCGCGCGGAATCTCACCCGCGGACAACAGGATCAGGTTCACGCCCTCGATCCCGTCAACACGTCCGGCATATTCACGTTCTGACCCCGTACGTTCCAACGTGATCCCGCGCGCGCCGAACCATTCAAACGTCTTTTCCATCAGCCGCCCCTTGGAGGGCACACCCAGTTTGAGCGTCATGTCGCGCCCTCCAGTTCCAGCATCAAATCGGGACGCATCACGCCACCCACCGCAGGGATTTCGCCACCCTGCCCCAGTTGGCGCGTCAAGGCATCATAGCGCCCGCCGCTGGCGATTGCCGGCAGATCAGGGCGACCATCCGCGCGGAACCCGAAGACGAACCCGTCGTAGTATTCCATCGACGCGCGGCCAAAGCTGGCCTGAAATTGCAGGTTTTGCGTATCGACACCCCGTGCCGCCAGCGCGGTTTCACGGGCAGCAACACGGTCTACCGCATCGGTGATCTGTGGCAAATCAACGCAAAGATCGTAGAGCCGCTCCAATGCGCCAGGCATGGTCCCTTTAAGATCAAGCAGCACCGCGATCAGGTCCACTTCCTGTGCGGAAACCGGGGCGGCTCTTGCATCGGCCCGAAGTGCGGCAATGCGCTGCTGAATCTCGGTTTCTGTGCGTTTGCCAATCGAGGGCGCATCTGTTTCGACCTTGCCTGCCAAAAGGGCCGCACGGCTTGCTGGCATCGGCGAACGCCCGGCGAAACGGTCCAGCAGTTGACGAAACCGCTTGGGCCGCCAGATGTGGCGCATCAGGGCATTCTTGCGCGCCTTGGTGGTTTTCAGCGCAGAGACCGCAGCCATCAGCACCCCGATGTCACCGGTCACCGGGGTCACAGGCAAGCCGCGCAGCGCCTCTGCGATCAGGGCAAACACCTCTGCATCCGCTGCCGCTGGCCCCTCGCGGTCAAACACCTCGTATCCGACCTGCACGAACTCATTGGCGCGGCTGGCATTGCTTTCCTGGCGGCGAAACACCTCACCGGCATAGGTATAGCGCGCCGGTTCCGCCCCATGCGCCATATGCATCTGCACCACAGGTACCGTAAAATCCGGTCGCAGCATCTGTTCGCCGCGCAGCGCATCCGAAGTGACATAAGCGCGTCCACGAATATCCTCGCCGTAAAGGTCCAGCAGGGTATCCGCCGGTTGCAGGATCGGCGGTTCGACCAAAGCGGCACCCTGCGCCTCGAACATGCCGCGCAATTCGGTGGCGCGGGCCAGCGTTTCAGAGCGTGTCGGCATCAGCTTTGCGAGTCCAGAATGTCGCGCACCTTAGCGACCAGTTGATCGCGCGGGACCTCGTATTGGCTGGGCAGTTCCTTGTATTCTTCCAGCGTCGCCCCCTCGGCCATCTGTGCCCCAAGGATCAGATCCTTGATCTGGATCACGCCTTTCTCATATTCATCCCCGCCTTCGATCACCGCCACGGGTGATCCGCGTTTGTCTGCGTATTTCAACTGGTTGCCAAAGTTCTTGGGGTTACCCAGATAGACTTCGGCGCGGATGCCTGCTTGACGCAGCTCCGCAACCATCGCCTGATAATCCGCCATCCGCGCCTTATCCATAACGGTGACGACAACAGGGCCGTCCGCCGTTTTGTCCAAACGTCCCTTGGCATCCAGCGCCGCCAGCAAGCGGTCGACGCCGATGGATACCCCCGTCGCGGGCACTTCCTGTCCGGTGAAGCGTTTGACCAGATCGTCATACCGCCCGCCGCCCGCCACAGAACCGAAGTTGCGGGTGCGGCCCTTGTCGTCCTTGATTTCGAAGGTGAGTTCCGCCTCGAAAACGGGACCGGTGTAATAGCCAAGGCCGCGCACAACGGAGGGATCAATTTCAATCCGGTCCGGCCCGTATCCGCCAGCTGACATCAGGTCTGAAATCAGCTCAAGCTCGTCAACGCCTTCCGCGCCCACCTTGGAGTCTGCAACCAATTCGCGCAGGCGTGCAACCGTTTCGGCACCGCTGTCGCGTTTGGCCTGCATGAACCCCATCACCACATCCGCCTGAGCCCCATTCAACCCGGCACCCTTGGTAAAGTCGCCACTCTCATCCTTACGGCCCTCACCCAGCAAGGCGCGTACACCGTCAGTCCCCAAGCGGTCCAGCTTGTCAATCGCACGCAGCACGATGCCGCGCTCGGCCTCTTTGTCGTCACCTGACAGGCCGGCAACTTCCATCACGCCGTTCAACACTTTGCGATTGTTCACCCGCACAATGTAATCGCCGCGCTCGATCCCGACCTCCTCGAGGCAATCCGCCAGCATCGCACAAATCTCGGCATCTGCCGCCACGCTCGACGCGCCAACCGTATCGGCGTCACACTGATAGAACTGGCGAAACCGCCCCGGGCCGGGCTTTTCATTGCGCCAGACCGGCCCCATCGCATAGCGGCGATAAGGTTTCGGCAGATCGTTCTGGTGCTGCGCATAGACCCGGGCCAAGGGGGCCGTCAGATCATAACGCAGGGCCAGCCAGTCACCGGGTTTGTCGCTGTCTGCATCCTCTTGCCACGCAAACACACCCTCGTTTGGGCGGTCCACATCAGGCAGAAACTTGCCCAGCGCCTGCACGGTTTCCACACCGGAGCTTTCCAGAGCATCAAAACCATAGCGATGATAGACAGCAGCGATTTTGCCCAGCATTTCGGTGCGATGGGTGACCTCTGCGCCGAAATAGTCGCGAAACCCCTTTGGGGTCTCTGCCTTGGGGCGGGGGGACTTTTTTTGCTTGGCCATGGGGCACCTCTGGGGCAATCAGGAGTTGCTGCGCGTCTAGCCGATGGGGCGGCGCGGGGCAAGGTACCCACCCGCCCCTGCCCCCTTCCGACGGCATAAAACCCGTGCTATAGCGCTTTCGGAAAGACCTGAAACACCCAACGCTGCCTGAAATCAGAGATTTCAACGCGTTAGATGATCCCACGTGCCTCAGGTATTTCAAGAAGTGCTTTAAAGGCCCCGATATGGAAAAGCTCGAAGAACAGATTGCCCATCTGACCCGCGCGGTCGACGACCTGAGCGATATCGTGACGCGTCAGGAAGGCGAAATCACGCATCTAAACCGGCGTGTGCATATGCTGATGCAGCGCGAGGGAGAGCGTGAAGCCTCCTCTGGCGGTGCGGTGGTGATGGGGGACGAGCGGCCGCCGCATTATTGAACGAAATACAGGCCAAGGGGTTCGGTTTCTTTAAAAGAAACCAGCCGGAATTTTCAAAAATTCCGGCCCCTTTTCAACCGTTGGATTTTATTTCGCTGGCAACCACTTCGCCGCCATGGATCAACTGCTCTGACCAACGGGTGTTGTCGTTCAGCCGCTCATAGGCGTTCACAAACAGGGTTTCCCGTTCAAGCTTTTTCATTTTTGATCCGCATGGTTTGCCCTTGCGCACGCCGCAGACCCGTCCCTTGACCTTTTCATAGGCTTTGTCAGTCGCCCCAAAGGCCAGATGCTGACCGGCGGGGCCATAATGCAGCTGTTCGTAAAACGACGGCTCCCCCAACAGTACATGTGCGGCGGTGATCTGTCGCGGACAGCCATCGTCAAATCCGGTGATATAGAATGTGCGCATTCCTGCGGCATTGGGTTGGGAATCATATAGGGCATAGCCACTGCTGCGAGCGGCATCCACCTTGCGGCCCAATGGCTGGCGTTTTGCTGCGCAATTGCGCGCAATCACACCGTAGGGCAGCACCGTACCATAATCGACTTCCGGCAGGTTGCTTTCAGCAGCTTGCGCGGATGCGCCACCTGCGGTCAGCCGCGAAAATAATCCGCGCCGTTCGGGGCGGGCAGGAAGTTCCTCTGGCTCTGGCGACAATGCTGCCAGCTCCACCGTCGCTTCTGGCGCGGCGGCTGCGGCTTCGGCAGATTTTGCGTTCTCAAACGCATCTGCCGAAAGGGTGCGCTTTGCGCCCCCCGTTGCGGGTTTTCGAGCAGGCACAGCGCGGCGCAACAGGCCAAACAATCCGCCTTGCGGGGCAGGTTCAGCCCCCACCGCTTCCTCAGCGGCTTGGCTGCTGGCACGTGTTGTATCGGACAGGGCTGCGCCCTCTACAGGCGTTTCGGAAGACGCGGCGGCATCAGTACCGAAAAACCCCTCGCGCGCAATTTCTTCATCACTGGGAAGAGCTTGGGCCGTTGCGTCCGTTTCGGCAAGATCCACATCAGAGATGCGCATGACACCAGCCAACGGATCGCCGCAAGCGGACAAAACCAGCAAAAGACCAAGTGATACACCAAATTTGCGCACGACTACCCCACACCCTGAACCGCTTACATCGTTAACAGATTATTCAGATTTTCCAACCAGTGTCACCCAGGTTTGCGTAACGCGCCAGCCGGATTGCACCTATATTTCCTCGACCTCCATCACGCCGCCCAAAGACCGGATCGCGCTTTTGACTTTGGGTGTGACCGGGAATTCCATGCCAAGATCAACCTCGACCTCACCGGGCAGGCCGGGATCCATCAGACGCAGCTTTACCGGCCCGCGACCTTTGGATTTAGCCGCCTTACGCGCCCCGTCAAGGACATCGGCAACTGCCGAAATCGCCTCTGGCCCGTCGATGAAAACACATAGACCCATACTGCCCACATCCTCAACGGCCAGTTCCACCGATGACACCGAACGCCCCAGCAGCTTCAGCTGGTCGCTTTCCATGGTTGCCTCAACCGTGACCACAACCTTTGATCCGGTTTCCAGATGATCGCGAGCCGCCTCAAGCGTGTCCGAGAACAGCGTCACCTCATATCCGCCGGTCGGATCGGATAGCTGAGCAAAAGCAAAACGGTTGCCGCGCGCAGATTTGCGCTCCTGCCGTCCCGCCACAATCCCGGCCAGCCGCGCGTTCATAGCGCCGCGATCGGTCACTTTCTCGGTCAGCTCGTCCAGCGTCAGGAAGGGCACCCCGGCGTCCTGCCCCCATTTGCGCTTCAGCGCGGTCATGTAATCATCCAGCGGATGACCCGAGAGATAGAAACCCACCGCCTTGAATTCCTCGGTCAGCCGCTCCGCCGCTTCCCAATCATCACAGGGCAGCATGCGTGGCTCTGGCAGGTCATCCCCCGCCTCGCCAAACAAGGACACTTGATTTGACGCCTTTTGTTCATGGATCGCTGCGGAATAGCTGACCAGAGGATCAAGCGAACGGAACACCCGCGCACGGTTATTGTCGAGCTGGTCAAACGCCCCGGAGCGCGCCAGCATTTCCAAGGGTCGTTTGCCGACCCGTTTCAGATCAACCCGCCGCGCCAGATCGAACAGCGTGGCAAAAGGCTTGTCCCCCCCCTCAACCTTGCGCCCCTCGGTGATCAGCTTCATCGCCTCGACGCCGACGTTTTTCAGCGCGCCCAGCGCGTAGACCAACGCCCCGTCCACCACTTTGAACGTCGCATCCGACCGGTTCACACAGGGCGGCACCCATGGCAGTTCCAGCCGCTTGCGCACCTCTTCGAAATATACCGACAGCTTGTCCGTCAGATGAATATCGCAATTCATCACACCGGCCATAAACTCAACCGGATGGTTCGCCTTCAGCCATGCGGTCTGATAGGAAACCACAGCATAGGCCGCCGCGTGGGATTTGTTGAAACCATAGTTGGCGAATTTTTCCAGAAGGTCGAAAACCTCGGCGGCTTTTTTCTTGTCGACCCCGTTTGCCATTGCGCCTTTTTCGAACTTCGGACGCTCCTTGGCCATTTCCTCGGCGATCTTCTTACCCATCGCGCGGCGCAACAGGTCAGCCCCACCAAGGCTGTAGCCCGCCATGACCTGCGCGATCTGCATCACCTGTTCCTGATAAACGATGATGCCCTGGGTTTCCGCCAACAGATAGTCGATCGAGGGGTGGACCGATTCAATCTCGCGCTGGCCGTTCTTGACCTCGCAATAGGTCGGAATATTCTCCATCGGCCCCGGACGATACAGCGCCACAAGGGCGACGATATCTTCGATACAGGTCGGCTTCATCCGCTTCAGCGCATCCATCATACCGCTGGATTCAACCTGAAACACCGCAACCGTCTTGGCGCTGGCATAAAGTTTATACGCCGCCTCATCATCCAGCGGGATGGTCGCAATATCGTCCATCAAGCCTTCGGGTGGCGTGAACAATTCCGTGCCATCCGCCGCAATATGCAGGTGACGGCCCGAGGCTTTGATCTGATCCACCGCGTTCTGGATCACGGTCAGGGTTTTCAGGCCCAGAAAGTCGAATTTCACCAGCCCCGCCTGTTCCACCCATTTCATATTGAACTGGGTGGCAGGCATGTCCGACCGCGGATCCTGATAGAGCGGCACCAGCGCATCCAGTGGCCTATCGCCGATCACCACACCCGCCGCATGGGTCGAGGCGTTGCGCAGCAGCCCTTCAACCTGCTGACCATAGTTCAACAGCCGCGCGACAACTTCTTCGTTCTTGGCCTCGTCGCGCAGGCGCGGTTCATCCGCCAGCGCCTTTTCAATCGATACCGGCTTCACCCCTTCAACAGGGATCATCTTGGACAGGCGATCCACCTGCCCATAGGGCATCTGCAAAACCCGCCCGATGTCGCGCACCGCCGCTTTCGACAATAGCGCACCAAAGGTGATGATCTGCCCAACCCGGTCCCGCCCGTATTTCTGTTGAACGTATTGGATAACTTCCTCGCGCCGGTCCATGCAAAAGTCGATGTCGAAATCGGGCATCGACACACGTTCCGGGTTCAGGAAGCGTTCAAACAGCAGTGAATAGCGCAGCGGATCAAGGTCGGTGATCAACAGCGCGTAGGCCACCAATGACCCCGCACCCGAACCCCGCCCCGGCCCCACCGGAATATTCTGATCCTTCGACCATTTGATAAAATCCGCAACAATCAGGAAGTAACCGGGAAACCCCATACCTTCGATGATGCCCAGCTCGAACTCCAGCCGCGCCTCATATTCCTCAATACTTGCCGCATGAGGGATGATCGCCAGCCGCGCCTTCAACCCCTCCTGCGCCTGACGGCGTAATTCGGCAATCTCGTCATCGGCGAACTTTGGCAGGATCGGATCGCGGCGATAGGTCATGAACGCACAGCGCCGTGCGATTTCGACGGTATTTTCAAGCGCCTCTGGCAAATCCGCAAACAGGGTGACCATCTCGGCCTCGGATTTGAAATAATGCTGCGCGGTCAGGCGCCGCCGGTCGGCCTGCTGATCCACATAGGCCCCTTCGGCAATGCAGATCAGCGCGTCATGCGCCTCATACATTTCGGATTTGGGGAAATAGACATCATTTGTCGCCACCAGGGGGATCTGCATGGCATAGGCCATTTCGACCAAGCCCTGCTCGGTCAGCCGCTCCGCCTCGGGTTGGCCATTTTCACCCGGATGCCGTTGCAATTCCACGTATAGCCGGTCGTTAAACGCCCCCTGCAATCGTGCCATCAGGGCTTCGGCAGCAGGGCGCTGGGCATTTTGCAACAGCCGTCCCACCGGCCCGTCCGGTCCGCCGGTCAGACAGATCAGATCACCCGACAAGGCCTCCAATTCCTCCAGCGTGACCGCAGGCAGCGCCCCCCCCTTGTCCAGATACAGACAGGAATTCAGCTTCATCAGGTTTTCATACCCGGTTTCCGTCTGCGCCAGCAAAACCACCGGTGCGGGGGCTTTCTCGCGCTCGCCGGGTTGCACGGACACATAGGCCAGATCAACCTGACAGCCCATGATCGGTTGCACACCGGCCCCTGCCATCGCCACGGAAAACTCCAGCGCGGCAAACATGTTGTTGGTATCGGTCAGCGCCATGGCCGGCATGCCGGCTGCGCGGCACATGTCAGGCAGTTTTTTCAGCCGCAGCGCCCCTTCAAGCAAAGAATACTCGGAATGGGTGCGCAGGTGAATGAATCGGGGGGACTGTGTCATGCCTAAAGACTAAGCGACCCGCCCCCCCGCTGCCAGTGTCCGCGCGCAGGCCAGCATCATTTTTCTTGCAAGACCCCACCTGACGCGCATAGCCTGCATTTAACAAAGCCTGCGCACCCCACGTTCTACGCCGCATCGAACGTTGCGCTTTTACAGGTAAATGGTACCGCGGCAGGTTGATCCCATGGACATCACGTTTTTCCTGAACGGAAATCCCGTGTCTCTCACAGACGTCTCCCCCACCACAACATTGCTCGACTGGCTGCGCGAGGAACGCCGGCTGACCGGCACCAAGGAAGGCTGCAATGAGGGTGACTGCGGCGCCTGCACCGTCATGGTCACCGAGGGAAATATCTCTCAGGCGCTCAACGGCTGTATATTGTTTCTGCCACAGGTGAATGGCAAACATGTCACCACCGTGGAAGGGCTGGCCGCGCCCGATGGTGCCCTGCACCCGGCCCAAACCGCCATGATCGACCATCACGGCAGCCAATGTGGTTTCTGCACCCCGGGCTTTGTGGTCTCCATGGCGACCGCCCACCTGAACGGGTCAACCGACCACGATACCCAACTGGCCGGCAACCTTTGCCGCTGCACCGGCTATGCCCCGATCATCCGCGCCGCAGAGGCGATCACAGATCAACCTGTCCCCGATCATCTCCTCTTTTTGGCTAAAAATACTGAAGCGCCACAGCCACTTCAAACGCCCGCTCTCGACGATCCGGTGGTCCAACCCCACTCCGCCGATGCGCTCGCCGCTTGGTACGCCGCCAATCCTGACGCGACCCTGATTGCCGGGGCCACGGACGTTGGCCTTTGGGTCACCAAACAATTCCGCGATCTGGGCAAGGTTGCATTCTTGAGCAAATGCGCCGACCTGCGCGGTATCACGCAAACCGCTGATGAAATCCGCATCGGTGCCATGACAACCCTGACCGAGCTTGAAACCGCCATCGCTCCGCATCACCCCAGCTTTGCCGCGATGATCCGCCGCTATGCGTCGGTACAGGTGCGCAATGCCGCAACCATCGGTGGCAATATCGCCAATGGTTCCCCCATTGGGGATGGCCCGCCCGCGCTGATCGCTCTTGGCGCAACATTGCACCTGCGCCACGGGGAGGCCCGCCGCAGCCTTGCGCTTGAAGATTTCTTCATCGATTACGGCAAGCAGGATCGCGCCCCCGGTGAATTTGTCGAGGCCATCACGTTTCCAAAACAGCCCGACACCCTGCGCTGTTACAAACTGTCAAAACGGTTTGATCAGGATATCTCTGCCGTCTGCGGCTGCCTGTCGATTACCCGCGAGGGCGACAGAATTAGCGCTGCACGTCTTGCCTATGGCGGCATGGCCGGCATCCCAAAACGCGCCAGCACTGCCGAGGCTGCGCTGATCGGCAAGCCTTTCACCGAAGCCACCATGCGCGCCGCAATGGCAGCGATGGCGCAGGATTTCCAACCGCTTTCCGACATGCGCGCCTCTGCCGAATACCGCCTGAAAACTGCACAAAACATGCTGCTACGCTATCTGCATGAGGCGCAGGGCAGTGCCACCAATGTGCTAGAGGTCGCGCCATGAGTATCGCCAAGCCCCTGCCCCATGACGCCGCCCGCCTGCATGTCACCGGCACCGCCCGCTATACCGATGACATTCCAACGCCGACTGGCACGCTGCATCTTGCCTTCGGTACCAGCAAAATCGCCGCGGGCACGATCACTGCGATGCAGCTGGAACAGGTGAAAAGCGCCCCCGGTGTGATCCGCGTCCTGACCGCAGCTGATCTGCCCAATGGCTGCGATGTGTCGCCCTCCAATCACGATGAACCGCTGCTCGCTGAAACAACTGTCCACTACGTCGGCCAGCCGTTGTTTCTCGTCATTGCAACCTCCCATCTCGCCGCCCGCCACGCCGCCGCCCTGGGCGAGGTCGAGATCACCCCGACCAAACCCATTCTCACAATTCAAGACGCCCTTGCCGCTAATTCCCGGTTTGAGGGCGGCCCGCGCATCTATCAAAAAGGTGACGCCGAAACCGCGCTTTCTACGGCAAAGAATTCCCTAAGTGGCCAGATCACCATGGGCGGGCAGGAGCATTTTTACCTTGAGGGGCAAGCCGCCCTTGTTCTGCCGCTTGAGGGCGGGGACATGCTGGTGCATTCCTCGACCCAGCATCCCACAGAAATACAGCACAAGGTGGCCCATGCGATTGGCAAACCGATGCATGCTGTCCGTGTCGAAACCCGCCGCATGGGCGGGGGGTTTGGCGGCAAGGAAAGTCAGGGCAACGCACTGGCCGTGGCCTGTGCTGTCGCCGCACAGCTGACGCAGCAGCCGTGTAAAATGCGATACGACCGTGACGACGACATGATCATCACCGGCAAGCGCCATGATTTCCAGATCGACTATACCGTGGGATTTGACCCCGATGGGCGCATCACGGCGCTTGATGTCACCCAGTACACCCGCTGTGGCTGGGCGCAGGATCTATCCCTGCCGGTGGCTGATCGCGCGATGCTGCATGCGGACAACGCCTATCACCTGAACGACATCCGCATCACCTCGCACCGGCTGAAAACCAATATGCAGTCCGCCACCGCCTTTCGTGGCTTTGGCGGGCCGCAGGGCGTGCTGGGCATGGAAAAAATCATCGACCATGTCGCGCAACATCTGGCGCTTGATCCGCTGACCGTGCGCCGCAGGAATTACTATGCCGACCTGATCGCGGATGTCGAAACACCCGCCACGGCCCCTGTCGCCCCCCCCTCAAACACCAATGCCGACAATGCGTCACGCGGTGCAGACAAGCCCCGCCCGACAAGCATTCCGGCGGCCCCCAAGGATGTGCAAACCACCCCTTATGATCAGCCTGTCACCGATTGCATCATCAATGCGCTGACCGACCAACTGGCCGATAGCTGTGATTATGACAGACGCCGCAAGTCCATTGCCGAATGGAACGCGGAAAACCCGATCCTGAAACGCGGTATCGCCATCACGCCGGTGAAATTCGGCATTTCCTTCACGCTGACCCATCTGAACCAGGCCGGTGCCTTGGTGCATGTCTATCAGGACGGATCGATCCACCTGAACCATGGCGGCACTGAGATGGGTCAGGGGTTGTTCCAGAAAATCGCTCAGGTGGCCGCCAGCCGTTTCGGCGTGCCAACGGAAACAGTTAAGATCACCGCCACCGATACCGCAAAAGTGCCCAATACTTCGGCCACTGCCGCCTCTTCCGGCACGGATCTGAACGGCATGGCAGTGCAAAACGCTTGCGATGAAATCCGCACAAGGATCGAGGCGCATCTTGCCGAGAAACATCAAACCGGTAACATCCGTTTTGACGATGGTCTGGTGAAGATCGGCAAGGATGTAATCACCTTTGCGCAAGCCGCCGCATCCGCTTATGAAAACCGCGTATCCCTTTCTGCCACCGGCTTTTACAAAACGCCCGACATCCAATGGGACCGCATCGCGGGCAAAGGCCGCCCGTTTTTCTATTTTGCCTATGGGGCCGCCTGCACGGAAGTTGTCATCGACACGCTGACCGGCGAAAACCGCATCCTGCGCACCGACATCCTGCATGACGCCGGCGCATCACTGAACCCCGCCATCGATATTGGCCAGATTGAAGGGGGCTATGTGCAAGGGGCCGGCTGGCTGACCACCGAGGAACTGGTCTGGGATGATCATGGCCGCCTCAAGACCCACGCGCCTTCGACCTATAAAATCCCCGCCTGTTCGGACCGTCCTGGTATTTTTAATGTCGCTTTGTGGGACAAGCCCAACCCGGCGCAGACGATTTACCGCTCCAAAGCGGTGGGGGAGCCGCCGTTTATGTTGGGCATTTCCGCCTTCATGGCCTTGGCGGATGCGGTTGCCGCCTGCGGTCCCGCTTACGGCGACCTGCAAGCCCCCGCCAATGCCGAGGCGGTGCTGTCAGCCGTGCAAAGGACCCGCGCATGACAGCACTTTGGGTTGAAATCACCGCCACCCGCGGTTCCGTTCCGCGCGATACAGGCACTGCAATGCAAGTTACCGCACAGGGCATCTCCGGCACCATCGGGGGTGGCACGCTGGAACATCAGGCCATTGCAACCGCCCGCAAAATGCTGGGCAAAGGACAGACGCGGCACAGTGAAACCCTGCCGCTGGGCCCCAACCTTGGCCAATGCTGTGGCGGGGTTGTAACCTTGCAATATACCGACGAGCCGCGACAAACGGATCAGATTCTGCCAGTGGCATGGCCGTCGGTTGCCATGCCGGACGAACCGCAGAAACTATGGCTTTGGGGCGCGGGCCATGTCGGGCGCGCCGTGGTGCGCGCCGCGCCGCCACGGGCCTTTGACATTCAATGGATTGACAGCGGGGCAGGCCGTTTTCCCCGACAGATCCCGCAACATGTCACCCCCCTGCCGACCAGCGATATGCCCCGTCTGGCGGCCCATGCGCCACAGGATGCACATCATCTGATCTTTACCTATGCCCATGACATCGACCTTGCGCTTTGCGCGGCCCTGCTCAAACGCGGGACGGCCAGCATTGGGTTAATCGGATCTGCCACAAAATGGGCCCGGTTTCGCAAACGGCTGATCGCAACAGGACTTGACCCCGCGCCTGTCACCTGCCCCATTGGGGACAAAGCCCTTGGCAAATCACCCGACCAGATTGCAAAAGGTGTGATCAAAGCTCTGCTTGTCTCGACCCAACCCAAGGCCCTTACATGACCGATACACCGCTTCTTGACCTTTCCGGCCTGACCAAAGCCTATCCCGGTGTGGTTGCAAATGACGATGTGTCGCTGACCATCGCACCGGGCGAAGTCCACGCGCTGCTTGGTGAAAACGGCGCGGGCAAATCGACATTGGTCAAGATGATTTACGGGCTGGTGAAACCCGATGCCGGCACAATGCAGATGTTCGGCACCCCCTTTGCCCCCAGCGAACCCCGCGCGGCGCGGGCCTCTGGTGTGGGGATGGTGTTTCAACATTTCTCTTTGTTCGATGCTTTGACGGTAGCCGAAAATATCGCTTTGGGGATGGAAAATGCCCCCAAGATGGGCGCGCTTAGCCAGCAGATCCGCGATGTATCCGATACCTATGGCCTGCCCTTGGCCCCTGATCGTGTGGTCGGTGATCTGTCTGCCGGTGAACGCCAGCGGGTCGAGATCATCCGCTGTCTGTTGCAGGAACCCAAGCTGTTGATCATGGATGAACCCACTTCGGTTCTGACCCCGCAAGAGGTTGAAATCCTGTTCAAAACCCTGCGCAAGCTCAGCGCGGAAGGCACCGCGATCCTCTATATCTCGCACAAGCTGGAGGAAATCCGATCGCTGTGTGACAGCGCCACCATCTTGCGACTGGGCAAGGTGGTGGGCCATTGCACGCCTGCCGAAACCTCTGCCCGTGACATGGCGGAAATGATGGTGGGTAAATTACTGCAAACACCGATGCGGGCGGGGAAAACCCCCGGCGAGGTGGTGTTGACCCTCAACAAGCTCTCCGCCAAATCACCCAGCGCCTTTGGCATGCCTCTGCGCGATATTTCAATCGAGGTGCGCCGCGGTGAGGTGCTGGGCATTGGCGGTGTGGCTGGTAACGGACAGGATGAATTGCTGGCCGCCCTATCGGGCGAGATGCTGACCACACCCGGCATGATCCAGTTTGACGGCAAAGAGGTTGGCCTGCTGGGGCCAACGCCCCGCCGCGCAATGGGCATCCTTAGCGCCCCCGAAGAGCGGCTGGGCCATGCCGCCGCCCCCGATATGTCGCTGACCGAAAATGCGATGCTGACCGCCGCCGCACGCGAAGAGCTGGACAGCGGCGGGATGCTGAACTGGGGCAAGGCGCGGGCCTTTGCCGAAAAGATTATCGAAACCTTTGATGTGCGTACCCCCGGTCCCGCAAATGCGGCGCGTTCGCTGTCGGGTGGGAACTTGCAGAAGTTTGTGATTGGCCGCGAGGTTTTGCAACGGCCCGACCTCTTGGTGGTCAACCAGCCGACATGGGGTGTTGATGCCTCTGCCGCAGCAGCGATCCGGCAGGCGCTGCTGGATCTGGCGGAACATGGCACCGCGTTGATTGTGATCTCGCAGGATCTGGATGAATTGATGGAGATATCGGACCGGTTTGCCGCCCTGAACGAGGGGCGGCTGTCAGAGCCGCGCCCGGCACAGGGGCTGAGCGTGGAAGAGATTGGATTGATGATGGGTGGGGCGCACGGCATGGAGGTTGCACATGTTTGATCTGTTGCGCCATGAGTTTAAGGGCAAGATGAAGTTGGGGGATGGCACGTGATCCGGTTGGAAAAGCGCCCGCAGGCCAGCCGCGCCTTTTCGCTTGCAACACCGGTTCTGGCAGTTGTGGCAACGATGTTTTTTGGCGGGCTGTTGTTCATGGCCTTGGGCAAGGAACCCTTGCTGGCCATCAAAACGATTTTCTGGGAGCCGCTGTTTGGTGAGTTTTCATTTTACTACCGTCCTCAGTTGCTGATCAAAGGCGCTCCTTTGGTGTTGATTGCAATTGGTCTTTCGCTGGGTTTCAAGGCGGGGATCTGGAACATCGGGGCGGAAGGACAATACATCATGGGGGCCCTGTTTGGTGCCGGTGTAGGGCTTGCCTTTTATCCGGTTGAAGGGTGGTACATTTTTCCTCTGATGGTTCTGGCAGGCGCATTGGGCGGTTGGCTCTGGGCGATGATCCCGGCGATTTTGAAGGTCCGGTTTGGCACCAATGAAATTCTGGTCTCGCTTATGCTGGTCTATGTGGCAGAGCAGTTTCTGGCCTCCATGTCATTGGGGTTATTGAAAAACCCCGAAGGCTTCGGGTTTCCGGGGTCGCGCAATTTGCAGCAATATGAAAGCGCGTTTAATGCGGATCTGATCGAAGGATCGGGCATGCATTGGGGTGTCGTCGCGGCGATGATTGCGGTGATATTTGCCTATGTGTTATTGACCAAACACCGGCTGGGCTTTGCCATTCGGGTGACGGGCGAGGCCCCGCGCGCCGCGAAATTCTCGGGTGTAAATCCAACGCGGCTGGTGTTGTTCTGTCTGGGCACCTCGGGGCTGTTGGCTGGTTTGGCGGGGATGTTTGAGGTCTCCGGCCCTGCCGGTCAGGTGACGATTGATTTCAACGTGGGCTATGGGTTCACCGCGATTATCGTGGCCTTTCTGGGCCGTTTGCATCCTATTGGCATTCTGCTGGCGGGGCTGTTGATGGCGCTGACCTATATCGGTGGTGACATCGCACAAAGCCAGCTGGGCCTGCCCGCCGCCGCCATTCAGGTGTTTCAGGGGATGCTTTTGTTTTTCCTTCTGGCACTGGATATGTTCACAAATTACCGGCTGCGCTTTGGCCGGACGGAGGTGGCGTGATGGACCTGTCCGCAATCAATCCTTTGCTCTTTGTTGCCGGTTTCCTTGTCGCGGCGACGCCCCTGATCTTTGCCGCCATTGGCGAGCTGGTGGTCGAAAAATCCGGCACGCTGAACCTTGGCGTTGAGGGCATGATGATCATCGGGGCAATCTGTGGTTTCGCCACCGCCGTGGAAACCGGATCCCCCCTGCTGGGCTTTGCTGCCGCAGCTGTCGGGGGCGCATTGCTCAGCCTGCTGTTTGCCTTTCTCACTCAGATTACGCTGGCGAACCAAGTGGCCTCCGGCCTTGCGCTGACGCTGTTTGGTCTGGGGCTCTCGGCGCTGTTGGGGCAATCCTATGTGGGCATCAAGCCGCCACGGCTGAATGACATCAACTTTGGCCCGCTTGCCGATATACCTGTGATCGGACCAATCCTGTTTACCCATGATATCATCCTTTATCTGGGTATCGCCCTTGTCGCGGCAACATGGGCGGTGTTGAAATACACCCGCGCGGGGCTGATCCTGCGGGCGGTGGGGGAAAGCCATGATGCGGCCCATGCGCTTGGCTATAAGGTGGTGCGCATCCGCACATTGGCGATCCTGTTTGGCGGGGCCTGTGCGGGCATCGGCGGGGCTTACATCAGCCTGATCCGGGTGCCGCAATGGACCGAAGGGATGACCGCCGGTGTTGGCTGGATTGCCCTTGCGCTGGTGGTCTTTGCCAGCTGGAAACCCTGGCGTTTGTTGCTGGGAGCCTATCTTTTTGGCGGCATCACGCAATTGCAGCTGAATCTACAGGGCGCAGGCGTTGCCATTCCGGTAGAGTATCTGGCAATGTCGCCCTATGTCATCACGATCATCGTTCTGGTGATCCTGTCACGTGACAAGTCGGCCGCTCCGGCCTGTCTTGGCCGTACTTTCCATGCCTCATCCTAGGGGCCAATCTGCAAACGCCCGACAAGGGCGAAACAACTGGGGAATGCTATGAAACTCACCACACTTTTGACAGGTGCCGCGATGGCACTGGGTCTGGCCACGACCGCAATGGCCGAAGATAAAACCAAAGTTGGCTTTGTCTATGTCGGGCCTATCGGCGACGGCGGCTGGACACATGAACATGACAAGGGCCGTCTGGCCGTTGAAGCGGAATTCGGCGATAAGGTTGAAACCGTTTACGTTGAATCCGTGGCCGAAGGCCCCGATTCAGAGCGGGTGATGACGCAGATGGCGTTGGACGGTGCCGACCTGATCTTCACCACATCCTTTGGCTACATGGACCCGACCATCAACGTGGCCAAGAAATTCCCGAATGTGAAATTCGAACATGCAACTGGCTATAAGCAGGCCGAGAACGTCGCAACCTATTCCGCCCGTTTCTACGAAGGCCGGGCCATTCAGGGCCACATCGCCGGCTCCATGACCAAGAGCAACATCATCGGTTATATCGGGTCCTATCCGATCCCCGAAGTGATCCGTGGCATCAACTCGGCCTTTATCCATGCCCGCAAAGTGAACCCTGATGTGCAGTTCAAAATCGTTTGGGCCTATACATGGTTTGACCCCGCGAAAGAAGCCGACGCCGCCAAGGTTCTGATCGAACAGGGCGCGGATGTTGTGTTGCAGCACACCGATTCCACTGCACCGCAGGCCGCCGCACAGGAAGCGGGCAATGTGATCACCTTTGGTCAGGCCTCTGACATGGCGCAATACGCGCCGATGCCGCGCGTGTCTTCAATCATCGACGATTGGGCCCCTTACTACATCGCCCGTACCAAGGCGGTGATGGACGGCACATGGACCTCCGGCAACACATGGGACGGCATTGGTGCCGGCATGGTTGGCATTGGCGAGATTTCCGACGCGGTGCCTGCCGACGTGAAAGAGCAGGCGCTCGCGTTGAAAGCGTCACTGGCCGACGGTTCCTACCACGCCTTCACCGGCCCGTTGAACAAGCAGGACGGCACGCCATTTCTGGCAGAAGGCGAAACAGCGGATGACGGCACACTGGCAGGCATGAACTTTTATGTTGAGGGTATCGAAGGCGATATCCCACAGTAAGCCTTGCATTGGTTTATACAGGAAAGGGCCAGCAATTTGCTGGCCCTTTTTTTTGCGCGGTTGTTACCCGCTTCCGCTCCCCCTTGCGTAGGCAAGCTGTGGCTTAGGGAAACTTCTTGCGTACGCTATCCGGGATCGGCCAGACCAATCCGGTTTTGTCATCAAAGTGATGGCATTTGATGCCTTCAGAATTGCCGTCTGTCTCGGCCAGATAGCGCATGCACATACCAAGAGCTTTAATGATCTTCTTGTCTGTCGAGGTCGAAATATCCACCGCCTGACCAGTCATATGACGCGAGACAGAACCCCATGGTGCCTTGTCCTTCATACATTTGACAAATCCCGCCTTGTTCTTGGCCGCGTGAAAATCATCCAGTTCCTTCCACAGATCCTGATATTTCGACTGGCGCACAAACCAATAAATATCGCCGTTCTTGCCGTATTTGTTCAGATGCTTGGCCCAGCCATTGTACATCGCACTGGCCTGCCCCGCCTTGTTGCGCAGGCCGGACACAACCTTGATGGTCGTGCCCTCGTAATGTGACGAGACTTCTGTCAGGATATCGATGATCTTTTTGTTGACGCCCGAAACCTTGCCTTCGACACGTCCCGGGTAGACAACCTCCTCCGGTTCGATCTTTTTCAGCTCTTTCTTGACGTCGTTCATCATCTCCTTGGTGCACATGTCGGAAATCTTCGGCGCGGCCTTGCTTGGGGCATCGCCTTTCTTTTCCGCCGAGGCGAGGTAGGTGTCATAGAAGCTATCGGCCTTCTTCTCGATGTCACCCCACAGGCTTTCCCACATGGACGGCGGCACCTTCTGGGCCTTGGCCTGTGCCTCCATTTGTTTCTTCACCGTGGTCTTCATCTTCTGCCGCTGCTCTTCCTTGACCTTCTCTTCCTTCTTTTCCTCGGCTTTCTTTTCCGACTTCGCCTTGGCGACACCGGCGTTCAGTTTCTTGATGGTGTTCTTACCCGGATCAACCCGACCATCCGCACGGAATTTACAGATACAGGTCTGAAACTCACTGATCGCCGCTTCCAGTTTCTTGGTATTTGCACCATCCGTCTTGAGTTTCGCAAAACCCACTTCTCCCGCGAACGGGTTAAGAAGCTTCTGCACAATTGTCACATCTGCTGCGTTGTTTTTTCCGCCTTTACCTACGGAACCACTAAGCTTTTCTGCCATGGCTGAATTCCCTGTGCGTTAAAATGATTTGTATACCGGCGTCAAAATACTCGCCTTCGTTGGATTTTGGCGGTTTTTGGGGATTCTGGCAAGCCAGCGTGGCCATTGCTGCCAGATCCGAACCAAACAACCGGCCACCCCTTTCTCTAAGCCCGCAGGCATTGCCAGCCACGGGCGGCCTTTCCTTTCGTCCGCCGATAGATAGAGTGAAGGTGAAACCCATAGGAAAATCCCCGTCATGATCCGCCTGCACCACCTCAACCGTTCCCGTTCGCATCGCATCTTCTGGTTGCTTGAAGAAATCGGGGAGCGTTATGAAATCATCGCCTACGAACGTGACGCCATCACAAATCTTGCCCCCGCGGAATTGCTCAAGGTGCATCCGCTGGGCAAGTCGCCCATGATCGAACTGGACGGAAGGTTGATCACCGAAAGTGGGGCGATTGTTGAAATCCTGTGCCAGAAATACGCCCCGCAGATGATCCCGCAGGCCGGAAGTGACGCCTATTTCAGCCATCTGGAAATGATGCATTTTGCCGAAGGCTCCGCCATGACGCCGATCCTGCTGAACCTCTACGTCAGTCGCCTGAAAGAGGCGGGTGCCCCGTTGCATCCTAGGATCAACGCAGAACTGGACAGCCATTTCCGCTATATGGCAGGGCTGTTGCGCCCCTCAGGGCATTTTGTGATGGATGAACTCTCTGCCGCTGACATCATGCTCAGCTTTCCGGCAGAGGTTGCCCTGCGGTTGGGGCGTGGGAATGATTTTCCTGCATTGGCTGGATTTGTCGACGGCATTCAGAACCGCCCCGCCTATAAACGCGCCATGGAAAAGGGCAATTCCTGAACAGGTGAAACCCGGCGCGCGCCTCGGATCAGGCTGCACCGGTCACCGGATTTTCCCCACATCCCCAATTGCGCCCTCGCCCCAGCCATGCGACCTGTTGGTTTATGAAACACACGCTCACCTCGCCTGATGGCACCCCCGCCAGCCGCCTTGCCTTTGGCACCATGCAATTTGGTGGCCGCGCGGATGCAACCCAATCGCGGCAGATGTTTGATGCCTGTATTGCGGCGGGCATCACCCATTTCGACACCGCACATGTCTATACGGATGGGGCGTCAGAAACGCTGCTTGGCAGCTTCATTCAGGAGCGGCGCGACAGGCTGATCATCGCAACCAAGGCAGCCTATACCGGGGGTGCCAGCCGCGACAATATCCTCGCCTCTGCGGAAACATCACGCCAGCGTTTACAGCTTGATACGCTGGACGTTCTCTATCTGCACCGTTTCGACCCTGACACCGACCTAAGCGAAAGCTTTGCCGCCTTCGCCGACCTCAAGGCGCGCGGCCATATCCGCCATATAGGCCTGTCCAACTTCGCTGCATGGCAGGTGGTCAAAGCCGCACATATCGCTGCGGGTTTTGACCTTGGCATCGCGGTGATCCAGCCGATGTATAACCTCGTCAAACGGCAGGCCGAAGTTGAGATCCTGCCGATGGCGGATGACCTTGGCATTCTTGTCGCACCCTATTCGCCACTGGGCGGCGGGTTGCTTACCGGGAAATATACAGCAGGCGGGGCGGGGCGTCTGACCGAAGATGACCGATATGCCGCACGCTATGGGCAGGATGTGATGCACAAGGCGGCGCAGGGTCTGAAAGCAATGGCAACCGCCCGCGACCTGCATCCCGCCACGCTGGCCGTGGCATGGGCCGCGCATCACCCCACTGGCCCCAGCCCGATCATATCAGCCCGCGACGTTGAACAATTGCAACCTTCGCTGGATGCCTTGACCTTTGACATGCCCGCCGGGCTTTACGCTGAAATCTCAGCCCTCTCGCCCACACCTCCCCCCGCGACCGACCGACTGGAAGAACAATCATGAGTGATATTATCGTAATCGGCGGCGGCATTGCCGGCCTGTCCGCAGCGGCACGTCTGTCGGCTGACGCCAAGGTGACCGTGCTGGAGCAAGAGACCAGCACCGGCTATCATGCCTCTGGCCGATCTGCGGCCCTCTATGAAGAAAACTACGGGCTGCCAAGCACCGTTGCGCTGAACACCGCAAGCAAATCCTACCACTACGAGGCCAATGGCGGCTACCTCAGCCCGCGCGGCTTTCTGATTGTGGCGCAGGCCGGCGAAAAAGAAGCCTATGAAAAGGACATAGCGACATTGGGACTGGATGCGGTTTCGATTGAGCGTGCCTGCGACTTCATCCCGATCCTGAACCGCGATCATCTGGCCTTTGCCGGATATCACGCTGATGCGCTGGACATCGATACGGACCGTTTGATGCAGGATTTCACCCGCATGCTGAAATCCAACGGCGGGCAGGTTGTAACCAAAGCGCCAGTATCGGCGATCAAACGCAGCAGCGATGGGTGGAGCGTGACGGCGGGCGGTACAGAGTATACCTGCGCCACGCTGGTTAACGCAGCGGGAGCATGGGCTGACCCGGTTGCTGAAATGGCAGGCATCGCACCTTTGGGCATCCTGCCACACCGCCGCTCCATGGCGCGCATCCCCGCCCCGGCCGGGCATGACGTCACACAATGGCCGATGTTCTTTGGCGTGGGCGAAACATGGTATGCCAAGCCTGACGCCGGTGCGCTGATTGTCTCTCCGGCAGAGGAAGATCCGGTTGAACCCCATGATGCCTGGGCTGATGATATGGTGCTCGCCGAAGGCATCGCGCGGTATGAACACATGGTGACGGAACCGGTCACGCGGTTGCTGGCCTCATGGGCAGGCTTGCGCAGTTTCTCGCCCGACCGCGCGCTGGTTCTGGGGCCTGATCCAAGTGATGCAAGTTTTGTCTGGTGCGCCGGTCAGGGCGGTTACGGGTTTCAGACCGCCCCGGCGGCCTCGCAACTGCTGGCTGATCTGGTGATGGGTCGCACGCCCCAACTTGCCCCAGATCTAATCGCCCAGCTTACCCCCAATCGGTTGCGCAGATGAGCCGTGCCCTGCCGCCCAGCGCAAGCATCGCCACACCACAAGAGGGCGCAAAACTGCATGCCCCGTCAGCAGAACGCAACGCGGTGCATATTGCGGCTTTCCTGCGTGAAAACGCCCCCGCCAGCGGGCAAGCGCTGGAGATCGCCAGCGGCACCGGCCAGCATGTCATCAGCTTTGCCGCGGCCCTGCCCGCCCTAACGTGGCAGCCCACCGACATCGCCCCCGACCGGTTGCGCAGCATCGACAGCTATGTGCACGACAATGGCCTCAGCAATGTCAAACCCGCCCAAATGCTGGACGCCACCATGGCCGGATGGTCCACGGTTCATGGCGGTCAGGATCTGATCGTTTTGGTCAATCTGCTGCACCTGATCTCTGTAGCCGAAACCCGCATCATCCTGGACGAAGCGGCACAAGCGCTGGCCCCCGATGGTGCGCTGATGATCTATGGCCCTTTCACGCGCGACGGCACGCTGGTCAGCGCCGCGGATCAGCGGTTTGACGCCGAACTGCGTGCTGCTGATCCGGCGATCGGCTATAAAGACACCCGCGACATGCAGCGCTGGTTCCTGGATGCCGGGCTGACCGCCCTGTCGCAGGAAATGCCTGCAAACAACCTCGGCTTTATCGCCAGAAAGACATCTTCATGATTGCCCGTATCCTGACGTTTCTGACCGTGCTGACCCTCGCCGCCTGTGGCACTGGCACGGCACCACCCGCCCCGCCCGGCGTTTTGTTCGCTCCAAATTTTCGCGATGCAAAACCAGTTGATTTTGCCAATCCTGCGCCCGCGCGTTTCGCCGTTCATGGCATTGATGCGGCGCGATTCCAGACCAGCATCGACTGGAACACTGCCCGCGCCAACGGCGTAAACTTCGCATTTCTCAAGGCTACCGAAGGCGGTGATCTGCTGGATATCGAGTTCAAAAACCACTGGCGCAACGCAGGTCGCGCCGGGGTGGTGCGCGGGGCATATCATTTCTACTATTTCTGCACGACGCCCGAGGTGCAGGCCCAATGGTTCATTCAAAACGTGCCGCGCAGTCGGGGTGCCTTGCCGCCAGTATTGGACATGGAGTGGAACCCGTTTTCCCCCACCTGTGCCAAGGTCCGCCCCCCCGCCGCAGAGGTTCAGCGCCAGATGCGTGTCTGGCTGCGGATCGTCGAGGCGCATTATGGCCAGCGCCCGATCATCTATACCACGCCACGGTTTTACGAAGAAAACAACCTGAAATCATTTCGCGGCTATGAATACTGGCTGCGCACCACCGCCAAAACCCCGCGCGAGGCCTTTCCCGGTCAGAGCTGGAAGTTCTGGCAATACAGCGCCACAGGGATCATTCCCGGCATCAAAGGTGATGTTGACCTGAACGCGTTTTCCGGCAGCCGCGAAGCCTGGAACGCATGGCTGGCCCGGCGCGCGCAATAAGCTGTGATACAATGGGGCAGCTAAAGCCGGATGGCGCGCAGCGTTTCAGTAACGTCACGCACCTCCGGCCAATCCCAAACCACATCGCGCAGGTGGAACAACCGGCTGTTGGTATGGGCCGATATGCGGGTGTTTTGCAGGACCAGATGATGCGGTACAATCGCTGCCCGGAAGACCCGGTAATCACTTGAAAACAGGACACCGGCCAGAAAATCAAAAGGCCGGTCCTTCAGGTTCCTCAGGGCCGATAATTGGCGCGAGCTGTTATGCTCGGTCAACCGGCGCGACTTGATCTGATAGCGGATACCCTGCCCGTCACGCGCGTCATAGCCTTTCACCGAAGGGCCGGCCATCTCCCAGCCAAACGCCTTGCAAAACAAGGTTTCGGCATAATCACCCGCCGGATTATTCGAAGACCGCACCGCCCCGCTGGATTTCAAAAGGCCTGAGACTTCTGCATGCAAAGCCAGCAGTTCGGAAACCGACCTTTCTTTCAGTAGTTCATCCATTGTCGCTCCGATTTTGAAAGGGTTTCTTTACCCTTCCAAAATCAGATTAACAAAATGTGAATCCCTTAGCCGTCGATGCGGATCGTGGTGTTCTTTGGATCATAGGGGCTGTCCTCGACAATCTCAGCGTCCCACAATTGATCAAACATCTTGACCTTCAGCTTGGTCCCCACAATCGCATGTTCTGGCTTTACATACCCCATGCCGATGGATTTTTCGAAGGCCACCGAATAGCCACCTGATGTCAGACGCCCCGTGCGTTCGCCCTCAACATAGAGAACCTCACGGCCCCATGGGTCGGCATCTTCCGGCCCGTCGATCAACAGGGTCACACATTTCGCGTTGATGCCATGGGCCTCCATCGCCGCCTTGCCGTGAAACTCTTTCGACAGGTCGACAAAGCGCGGCAGATCGGCCTCCAGCGGCGTCGCGTCGCGGCCCAACTCGGTGCCAAAGGCGCGATAGGATTTTTCCTGCCGCAACCAGTTCTGCGCCCGTGCGCCCACCAGTTTCATCCCGTGCTTTTCACCGGCTTTCTCAAGCTGATCAAACAGGTAGTTTTGCATTTCAATCGGGTGATGCAGCTCCCAACCCAACTCTCCGGTATAGGCCACGCGGATCGCCCTTACCGGACACATGCCCAGCTCGATATTACGCATGGTCAGCCAGGGGAACCGCTTGTTGGATAATACCGTTTCGGGATCGCCGTCCTTGACGATCTCGTTCAACACATCGCGCGATTTCGGACCAGCGATGGCGAAGACACCCCATTGCGTGGTCACATCATGGCATTCGATATAGCCAAATTCGGGTGCCTTATCCTCAATCGCCTTGCGCAGGTAATCACTGTCATAGGCCGTCCAAGCCCCGGCGCTTACAAGATAATATTCATCCTGTGCAATCCGCACGATGGTATATTCCGTGCGTGTGGTGCCCGCACCGGTCAGCGCATAGGTCAGGTTGATGCGGCCAACCGACGGCAGTTTGTTACAGGTGAACCAGTCAAGGAAAGCCGTGGCACCGGGTCCTTTAACCACATGTTTGGTGAACGCGGTCGCATCAATCAGGCCAACACCTTCGCGCACTGCCTTGGCTTCGTCCACCGCGTACTGCCACCAACCGCCCCGGCGGAAGGAGCGTGCATCGTGGTCGTTGAACCCCTCAGGCGCGAAATAGTTCGGACGTTCCCAGCCGTTGACCCAACCAAACTGTGCACCACGTGCGGCCTGACGGTCATAGGCGGGTGAGGTACGCAGGGGCCGGCAAGCGGGGCGTTCCTCATCCGGGTGGTGCAGGATATAGACGTGTTCGTAGCATTCTTCGTTTTTGCGGGCTGCAAATTCCGTGGTCATCCAATCGCCGTAGCGTTTGGGGTCAAGGGACGCCATGTCGATCTCGGCCTCCCCTTTCACCATCAGCTGCGCAAGGTAATAACCGGTGCCACCCGCCGCAGTGATGCCGAATGAAAACCCTTCGGCCAGCCACATATTGCGCAAACCCGGTGCCGGACCAACCAGCGGGTTGCCATCAGGCGTGTAACAAATCGGGCCGTTGAAATCATCCTTCAGGCCAGAGTCCTCGCAAGACGGAATCCGGTGGATCATCGCGGCGTATTGGTCTTCAATCCGCTCAAGATCCAGTTGGAACAGATCAGCGCGGAAACTGTCAGGCACCCCATATTCAAACCGCGCTGGCGCGTCTTTCTCATAGACACCCAGAATCCAGCCACCGCGTTCCTCGCGCACATAGGATTGCGCATCCGCGTCACGGATGACGGGGTGTTCGACATTGCCCTCACCGCGCCATTTCACCAGATCGGGGTCCTGATCCATCACGATAAACTGGTGTTCCACCGGAATCGCGGGCATCTTGATCCCCAGCATTTTCGCGGTGCGCTGTGCATGGTTGCCCGATGCGGTCACCACATGTTCGGCGGTAATCACCAGCTGTTCATCCGAGGGTACCAGATTGCCACCCTTTTCGACCATCTTGGTCACCGTGACTTCCCAGTGGGTACCGTTCCAGTGAAACGCATCCGCCTGCCATTTGCGCTCGATTGCGACACCACGCTGACGCGCGCCTTTGGCCATCGCCATGGTCACATCCGCAGGGTTAATATAGCCATCTGTCTGATGATACAGTGCGCCTTTCAGATCCTCCGTGCGGATCAGCGGCCATTTCGCTTTTACCTCGTCAGGGGTCATGAATTCATAAGGCACACCACAGGTTTCCGCAGTTGAGGCATAGAGCATGTATTCATCCATGCGTTCATCCGTCTGCGCCATGCGCAGGTTGCCCACCACGGCAAAACCGGCGTTCAATCCGGTCTCTTCCTCCAGCGTTTTGTAAAACCGGATCGAATAGTCATGAATATGTGTCGTGGCATAGGACATGTTGAAATAGGGCAGCAATCCCGCCGCATGCCATGTCGAGCCCGAGGTCAGCTCGTCGCGTTCAAGCAGCATGACATCGTCCCAGCCCGCCGCCGCCAGATGATAGGCAATCGAGGTCCCTACGGCACCACCGCCGACAACCAATGCTTTGACGTTCGTTTTCATAAGCCCCGAATCCTTCTGACAGAGTTGCCCCTGTTTTACGCCGCCTTGGCAAAATCACGGTGCACCAGCCGACCCAACATATCAAAAAACCGACCTTGCGCCTGGCACTGGGACGCTGGTGTTTGAACGACGGCATCCCTGGCGATAAAATCCCGGCAGAGCGTAACAGGGCACAGCCCAAATTGGCCCGAACCCCCATCATGGCCCGGGGCGCAGATTAGTCGCGCTTCTCTTTCCAGGTGATTCCGCTGCCTTGTCCAACATTTTCCTTGCTGCGCAAGGGTTTGATCGAACTGCGGTGGCGGTATTGTTCAAGGGTGCTCATCCGGTCAAATTCCTCCATCGATACATCTCTGACCTTCCCATCCGCCGGTGGCCGATTGTGGATATCACCAAGCCGCCCCTTTGCACCGGCTTTGTCATCAACCTTATGACGTACACGCGCCCATTTCGCATCCCGTTGACGGGCGTCCAAAAGATCAATGTATTCCTTAACATGGGGGTTATGCTTCGCAATCTCACGTAGCTCTTCTTCGCCTGTCATGCTTGAATAGTGCTTTTTGGAAGCCCCCTGCCCTGTTTTTTGCGGCAAGGCAGCGCGGCGCGGGTCTGCATTGT
Organism: Sulfitobacter pacificus; assembly: GCF_030159975.1. Taxonomy (NCBI): domain Bacteria; kingdom Pseudomonadati; phylum Pseudomonadota; class Alphaproteobacteria; order Rhodobacterales; family Roseobacteraceae; genus Sulfitobacter; species Sulfitobacter pacificus. The sequence goes on along the minus strand of NZ_BSNL01000001.1, from coordinate 391,591 downwards.
TGGTTTGATCATATGCCGTACGGGCCACCCGGTTTTCCCATCGCAACAACAGGTTCAGGCCCGGATCGTCGCTGGCAGCCCCCGGGGTATCATTCGCGATCGCAACAAGACCGGAACCCGCCATCATCGTCACCCCAAGTGCCAATGTCACATATTTGATCATCGCTTAGTCCTTATCGTTTGACGCGGGATCGCCCGTATCCTGTGGTTGCGGCCTGCCAACTCAGAAATCCTTGGACGTCGCGTTCATATTCTCAGCCGCCATCGCCGAAAAGCTGCGCGAAATCTCACCACGGTTGGCATAGATATCAGCCGCACTCATCCCCGACAGATCCGAGGGCTGCACCGTTGGTTTGTAAGTGCGCGCGGCGGTGCGGGCTTTGATGTCATTCAGACGGGTGCCTGCCGTTTTATCCTTGCCGCTGAATTTTTGGCGGATAGATGCCCAGAACCCTTGCCGCGTTGCTGCCTGCTCTGCGGCCACCATCTGACGCAACTGAGGGCTGTCGGCGGTGAAATTGGCAACTTGTTCAGCGCGGTTCATGTCCGACCAGCTTTTGCCGGTCCAAGTCTCGCGAATTTGTGGGATCACATTTGACGCCTTGGCCGCATTGACCTTTGCCATCGAGGTCAGCCGCGCAGGTAAATGCGCAGCGTAGCTTTCCAGCGTCAAAGCCCCCGGCGCAAATGCAGCGCTTTGTTTGACAAAGTCATATCCCGCGACACCGGAACCGGTTGTCATGATCAGCCCGAAGGTGAGAAAAAAGAAACGCATCTGGCCTGCCCCTGTTTGTTCAAGGGCAGAAAGCCAGAAGATTTTGATGTTTCTATGGCATCGTCCGGTCAATCAAAAGGCGCAGAAGCCCCCGCGCCTACCACCCTATTCAGGTAAAATCTTACCCGGATTCATGATGTTATCCGGGTCCAGAGCTTTCTTGATCATCCCCATCACGGCCAGCGTCTCCGCCCCCAATTCGCGCAGCAGATAGGGCCGCTTGCCCTGCCCGATGCCATGTTCGCCGGTACAGGTGCCCTCCATCCCGATGGCCATGTCATTGAGCCATGAAATAAACTCTTTGGCCTTTGCGACCTCTGCGGCATCTCCCATATCCACCAGCACCGTGGCATGAAAATTGCCATCGCCCGCATGGCTGACCGTGGGTGCCACCAACCCCATTTCGGCGGCTTTTGCCTCTGCCTGTGTCAGGGCCTCTGCCAGTCGCGAAATAGGCACGCAAACATCAGATGCCACCGCATCACAGCCGGGCCGGATCGCCAGCATCGCCCAATAGGCATCATGACGCGCCTGCCAAAGCTTGTTGCGCTCCTCCAGTGTCTTGGTGGCAGCGTACCCGGTCCCGCCTTCTTCCTCAGCCAACATGCCAAAGGTCTCCGCCTGTTCGGCCACCCCCGCATCCGATCCGTGAAATTCCAGCAACAGCATCGGTGACACCGGCAGGTCCAGCTTGGAATAGCTATTCACCGCCTCCACCATCACGCGGTCCAGCAACTCAATCCGCGCCACAGGCACCCCGTATTGGATCACCGCCATCACGGTTTTTGCCGCCGCTTCAACACTGGGGAAGGAACAGCGCGCCGCTGACATCGCCTCGGGAATGCCCTGTAAACGCAGTGTGATTTCCGTGATGATACCCAGCGTCCCTTCGGAGCCGACCATCAGCCGCGTCAGATCATAGCCGGCAGAAGTCTTTTTCGCCCGCCGCGCGGTGCGGATGATCGACCCATCGGCCATCACGGCCTCAACGTTGATCACATTGTCCTTCATCGTGCCATAGCGCACCGCGTTGGTGCCCGACGCCCGCGTCGCCGTCATTCCACCGATAGAGGCATTGGCCCCCGGATCAATCGGAAAGAACAATCCCTGATCGCGCAGATGGGTGTTCAGCGCCTCACGGGTAACGCCGGGTTGCACACGGCAATCCAGATCACCGGTGTTGACCTCCAAGACCTTGTCCATCTGGCTGACATCAACGGAAACCCCGCCAAGCGGCGCATTCACATGCCCCTCCAGCGAGGTGCCCGTGCCAAAGGCAATGATCGGCACATGATGGGCGGCGCAGATCTTTACGATCTGCGACACTTCGGCGGTAGATTGTGCAAAAACCACACCGTCCGGCATCTGGTTCTCAATCCATGTAGTGGTATGCCCATGCTGTTCACGCATCGCTTCACCGGTCTGGAACCGCTCGCCAAACTGCTGTTTCAAGATGCCCAAAGCTGCGGCGATCCCGTCGTCATTGCGCATCTGTGCGTCTCCATCCGCCATGTCGTCTCTCCTTATTGCCCGAAGGCGATCCCTTCGCGGCGCGGATCTGCCCCACCCTGCAAACCATCGCCAATCGCAATCACATGCAGACCACTGGTCAAACCCCGTGCGCCCACCTTATATCCCATTTCCATCAACCCGTCGCTCAGCGCCACCGATGCGGTTGCTTCCTCTAGGTCATAGGCGCCAAACCGGTTCACCGCATGGGGCACGCTGACCGCCTGTTGCACATCCATGCCCCAGTCGATCACCGCGACAATGGTCTGTGCCACATAGCCGATGATCCTTGATCCGCCGGGCGAACCTACAGCCATCACCGGCTTGCCGTCCTGCATCACAATGGTCGGTGCCATGGAGGACCGTGGCCGTTTGCCCGGTTCAATCCGGTTGGCAATCGGTACGCCGTCTTTATGCGAGCGGAACGAGAAATCCGTCAGCTCATTGTTCAACAGAAAGCCTCCGACCATCAGGCGACTGCCGAAACCGTTTTCGATGGTCGTGGTCATGCTGGCCACATTGCCAGCCTTATCGACAATGGAAATATGCGAGGTCGAGGGCAATTCGAGGCTCTCGTCATCCGCCCAGCGCAGCGCATGATCCCAGGCCGGCTCCTCTGCACTCACCTCTTCCAGCGCCATCTCGCTGTCCAGCAGCTTCGCACGCTCTGCCAGATAAGCTGGGTCCAGCAACCCTGTCACCGGCACCGGCACATAATCACTATCCGCCAGATAGCGCCCGCGATCCGCAAAGGCCAGGCGCGCCGCATCCCCCATCAACCGGCGCACGGTCAGATCCTGCGGTCCCGCGCTAAGGTCATGGCCTTCCAAGGCACCCAAAATCTGTCCCACGGCCACCGCACCAGAAGACGGCGGTCCCATGCCACAGACCTCATGAGCACGATAGGGGGCACAGACTGCTGGCCGTTCCTTGACCTGATAAATCGCCAGATCCACCTCGGCCAGAACACCCGGATTGCCCGGTGCGCCCTGTACCGTTGCCACAATATCGCGCCCGATCTGCCCACCGTAAAACGCCCCCGCCCCCTCAGCGGCAAAGCGGCGCAGGGTCTCGGCATAGGCTGCATTCGTCAAGGTATCCCCCGCCGCAATCGCCACACCCTCTGGCATAAAATAGGCTGATGTCACAGCGGAGCTTGCCAGTCTTTCCGCATCACCGGCAACCAGCTTGGCCAATCGGGGTGACACGGTAAATCCGTCCTCGGCCATATCAATGCCCGGCTGCAAAAGCGTGGCCCAATCCTGCGTGCCCCAACGCTGATGCACCTCGGCCAATAGCGCCGGCGTGCCTGGTGTCCCGACCGAACGCCCGCCCACAACCGCATCAAAAAACTTCAACGGCTCACCTGCCTCGTCCTGAAACAGACGTGGCGTGACGGCCAAAGGTGCGGTTTCGCGCCCGTCCAGCGTTGTCACCTCCCCCGTGGCCGCATCATACCAAACCAGAAACGCCCCGCCGCCAAGCCCTGAGGACTGCGGCTCTACCAACCCCAGGACAACCTGCACCGCGACCAAAGCATCCGCCGCCGTGCCTCCCGCGGCCAGAACATCCGCACCGGCCTTTACCGCATGTGGATTGGCCGCGGCCACCATCCAATCCGTTGCCACAACCGGCACACCGGCCTGTTTCGCGGCCAATGCCGCAGCAACCGCTTCGGGCAAGCCTTCAAACGCACCTGCACCGCCCGATTCAGGCTCCACCGCATCAGCGGCCTGCTGTGCCCCTGCCGCGCTCGCAAGAACAACCGATAAAACACTCAGAACTTTCCACATGGTACGTCTCCTTGTTTCTCTTTTTGGCCCTATATCCTGCGGGAGTATGAGGGCAGCGCCCTCATCAAATTTTCCCCTTGAGGAAAATTCATAAAATCAAATGCGGGCTTGCCCGCCCCTTTCAACAGCGGCCGCGCTCACAACATCGACGGCACCACCTGATCCGGTGGCCGGTGACCATCATCAAAAGTCTTGATGTTGATGATCACCTTCTCCCCCATCTCAAGCCGCCCTTCCAGGGTGGCCGAGCCCATATGCGGCAACAACACCACATTTTCCAATTCACGCAGGCGCGGATTAACCGCTGTGCCATGCTCGTAGACATCCAGCCCCGCACCCTTGATCTCACCGGCGCGCAGCATCCGGGTCAGCGCATTCTCGTCAATCACCTCTCCGCGCGAGGTGTTCACAATCACCGCCTCCGGCTTCATCAGCTTCAACCGCCGCGCATTCATCAAATGGAACGTGCTTGGCGTATGAGGGCAGTTCACACTGATCACATCCATCCGCGCCACCATCTGGTCAAGGCTCTCCCAATAGGTCGCCTCCAGACTGTTCTCGATGCTTTCATGCAGCCTGCGCCGGTTGTGATAATGCACCTGCATGCCAAAGGCCGCCGCGCGTTTCGCTACTGCCTGACCGATCCGGCCCATGCCTAAGATGCCCAGACGCCGCCCGCTGACCCGTCCGCCCAGCAATGCTGTCGGGGCCCAACCGGACCATTCACCCTTTTGCATCATCGCCATGCCTTCAGACATGCGCCGCGTCACCCCCAGAATCAGTGCCATGGTCATGTCAGCCGTGTCTTCGGTCAACACACCGGGGGTGTTGCTGACCAGAATACCACGCTGGCGGGCCGTGGCGACGTCAATATGATCCACCCCTGCGCCGTAATTCGCAATCAGCTTCAACTGCTCACCGGCCTGCGCAATCATCGCGGCGTCAATATCATCAGTAACCGTAGGCACCAGGACATCCGCGGTCTTTAAGGCCTGCGTCAGCTCGGCGCGGGTCATTGCCACATCCTCCTCGCGCAATGTTACGTCAAACAACTCTGACAGACGGGTCTCTACCGCATCCGGCAACCGTCGCGTGACTACAACACTCAAACGTTTCTTTGACATGTCTCTCTCCTGGGCCTTGGCGTTCACTGCTCTGATCGCCATGGTGTCCCATGCAAGCGCAAGGCACAAGAACCCCGCGCGGCAAAAGAGCAAACAAATCAAAGTGCAGGCAGCACCCATGTTCCGATCCATGCTGACGCGCGCCGTTCTGGCGCTGTTGCTGACGTTCCCGCTGGTCCCCTCCCTTGCATCCGCAGGCGAGGTTGGTGCCGTGACCAACCTGCCCTTGCCACGCTATGTTTCGATGAAGGCCGCGGAAGGCAATGTGCGCCGCGGCCCCTCCCTGTCCCACCGCATCGACTGGGTGTTCAAACGCCGCGACATGCCATTGTTGATCACCGCAGAGCATGGCCATTGGCGCCGTGTCGAGGATCGGGACGGCATGGGCGGTTGGGTGCATTACTCGCTGCTGTCGGGCACCCGTACCGTGTTGGTGGAACAGGATATGCTGCAGCTGCACGCGCGTCCTGATCCGGGCGCACCGGTTGCCGCCGCCCTTGAATTGGGTGTGGTGGCGCGATTGGGCGATTGCGATCTGGAGTGGTGCGAGCTGCGCTCAGGCGGCTATAAAGGCTGGGCTCCGAAATCACGGGTCTGGGGCGTTGGCGCGCGGGAAGTGCGCGACTAGCGCCTCTGAAATCACCCTAACACACTGTTAATTAATTATAATTCCATGATTCCACTACTTGAATCCTGAATTGCCCTTGGGCAATTGCATGCCTGCGCGCTTTGCGACAGGGTGGCATCAGCACTTCTCAACAGGATCCCCCCATGCGCGCCATCATCTATACCAAACTCGGCCCCGCCAAAGATGTACTGCAGTCGGGCACCCTGGACGACACGCCGCCGCAAGACGGTGAAGTCCGGGTTGCCCTCGCCTTTTCCGGGGTGAACCCTTCGGATGTGAAATCCCGCAATGGCCGTCCCGGCATGACAACGCCCGCCTTTGCACAGATCATCCCCCACAGTGACGGGTCCGGTGTGATCGAGGCGGTTGGCCCCGGTGTCGATCCCGCCCGCATCGGCCAGCGGGTCTGGATCTGGAACGGGCAATGGCAACGCCCTCACGGCACTGCCGCCAGCCATATCACCCTGCCCGCCGCCATGGCGGTGCCCCTGCCCGAGGATGTCAGCCTTGAAACCGGCGCAATCCTTGGCATTCCCGGCTTGACCGCTGCGCTGGCGGTTTTCGGCGGCAGCGACATCAAAGGGCAGACCATCCTAATTCAAGGCGGGGCCGGCACGGTTGGCCTGCTGGCTGTACAACTGGCCAAATGGGGTGGCGCACGGGTGATCACCACCTGCAGCCCCCGTGACAACGCCCGTGTGAAGACGGCCGGTGCTGATGTCATCCTTGATTACAACGCGCCTGATCTCGCCGCACAAATCCTTGCTGCCAATGAGGGTGCGCTGATCCCGACAGTGGTTGAGGTGGAATTCGGCCTGAACATCGCGCTGGACGCCGACGTCATCGCCCCCAATGGCCGCCTTGCCGCCTATGGCTCTGCCAAAAACATGGAACCGACGCTGCCTTTCCTGCCCCTGCTGTTCAAGGCAGTGACCATCGACATTCTGCTGATCTATCTGCTGCCCCTGCCCGAACGGGAAATCATGATCGGCAAGCTGCATGCCGCATTGTCCGCAGGTGCGCTAAACTGCCCGGTTGAGCAGATTTATCCGCTGGAAGAGACCATTGCGGCGCATCAGGCGGTCGAGGCCGGCGGGCGCAGCGGTGCGATTCTAGTTAAATGTGATGTCTGAGCTGAAGCGGGGACAGTTCTGACGCGGGGGGCCTGTCTGAAGCGGCGACAGCCCCCAATTGCCAAACCCCGGACGCCCCTCTAACCTTTTGGCATTCAAACCAATGGATTTGCCATGCGTATTCTTGCCCTGCTGCTTTGCCTGCTTTTGCCTTTTGCCACCCATGCCCAAACCGCCGATCAGCCCACCGGCACCATCACCCTGAATGATGATGCCAGCGCCGATGCCGCCATCGCCAACCGGATCCGCGATATTCTTGGCGAATTGCAAGGTTATGAAGACGTCAGCGTGACCGTTTCTTCCGGCATCGTGACCCTGCGCGGCACCACATTGGACCACGGCAAGGCCACCCGCCTGAACGAACTGGCCAGCCGGGTCGAAGGTGTTGTGGCCATCGAAAACACGGTTCAGGGAAGTTCGGATGTGGTGGAGCGGCTGAACCCCGCGATGGAGCGGTTCCGCGCCCGCACGGTTCAATTGATCGCCTTCCTGCCGCTTGCCCTTGTGGCCCTCTCGGTTTTTGCACTGGTGGTGGTCTTCGGCTTCTGGCTGGCGCGGCGCAAACAGCCCTGGGAACGCCTCTCGCCCAATGCCTTTATCGCGGATATCTACCGCCAGCTTACCCGGCTGGTGTTTGTCATCGGCGGGCTGGTCATTGCCCTTGATATTGTGAACGCCACCGCCCTACTGTCCGGTATTCTGGGGGCGGCGGGCATTGCTGGCCTCGCCATCGGTTTTGCGGTGCGTGACACGGTGGAAAACTTTATCGCCTCGATCATGCTGTCGATCCGCCAGCCCTTCCGCCCCAATGACACCGTTGAAATCGAAGGTGACACCGGCAAGGTGATCCGCCTGACATCACGCGCCACAATTTTGCTGAGCTTTGATGGCAATCACATTCGTATCCCCAATTCGACCGTCTTCAAAAGCCGCATCGTCAATTATTCACGCAACGCCGAACGGCGGTTCACCTTCATGCTCAGCGTGGCTTCCGATGCAGAGCTTGACCACGCCCGCACGCTTGCCCTCAAGGTCTTGAACGATCTGCCCTTTGTCCTGCCCGAACCCGAGGCCTCGGTCTGGGTGGAATCGGTGGATGATTTCTGGGTCACCCTGTCGATGGCGGCATGGATCAACCAGAACGAAACAAATATCACGCTTGCCCGCTCCGAAGCGATCCGCCTGACACAAGCGGCCTATGACGCAGAAGGCATTGCCGCCCCCCTGCCCAGCTACCGGATTGAAAACCTGCCAAGCGTCCTGCAACCCGCTGATAAAAAACCTGTTTCCACAAAACCTGCCGCACCCGCGTGCCCCGCGCCGGTGCAGGAAGTCAGCGCAACACAGGATCAGGAGTTGGAAAAAATCGTTGATCAGGAACGCGCCGAACTGTCACGCCACGACCTGTTGAGCGACACTGCATCAGAAGAATAGAGAATTTTGCAAATTGGGGTCTTGCGCGTCGTTTTCTCTCGGACTATCTAGCGGCACGGATGGGGTGTGGCCTAGTGGTAGGGCAACTGTTTTTGGTACAGGAGATCGTAGGTTCGAATCCTACCACCCCAGCCAAGTCTTTCAGATCATTGAAGTAAGAAGTCAGGACATTCCCGTCGGCGGGAATGCCCCAGTTTCCTAGCATTGGTCTGAGTATAGAAATCAGAGCTAGGGGGATAGGGATAAGTAATGGAAGAAGGGGGAAGAGGCACTAACCAGCTGCACTTCCCCACCCACCAGAATCCACCCTCCCAGAGACCCTAGATACGCTAACCTCTCGTTAAAGACCCGTTCACGCAGCCTGCGACCGGCATAGGGCACTCCTCAGGCCCATTGTCCTCCCTTAACCACTCAGGACCGGTTCAACAGTTTGTTATATTTCTTCACGAACAGGTCTTCGCCCTTCATTTTGCGCGTCAGGAAGTCTCCTACAGTGAATAGGCCGAGAAAAGAGTTGCCGCGCTTGGGGCCAAGCGGCAGGAGTATTGGTGCTTTAGGTCCCCATGGCTTGTAGGGCCTCATTTCCTCAAGTTTCTTGCCGACGATCAGCCCTTTCAGCGTCGCCTTGAGCCACGGCAGCTGTCGGCTTATGGCGACGATGGTCATGCCGTCGCCAGCATCGACCACGTCTCCGGCGGCAAAGACATTGGGCCGTGACGAAGGGCGCAGCCAGCCATCGACCTTGACCCGGTTCGCGGTGCTTTTCTCGGTATCGGACAAAGTCTCTAGCAGTTCTGCACTGGCGCGCGAGCCAAGGACTGGGAAGACGAGGTCAAAATCGTGCTCAGATCCGTCAGAGAGCGTCAGACTTCCGGCGTAAGGCGCGGTCATGCTTTGCAGGTTCTCGGCCCTTTTGCCGAGGATAAGCTTCACGCCAGCATCGCGTAGTTTTTTGGCCAGCCCTTGGCCAAGCTTGTCAGGCATGGTGGGAAATAGACAGTCCGTATCCGAAATCAGCGTGACTTTCTTATCCGGCATGGCGTGCGCAATCTCACCAGCCAGTTCTGTGCCAACGGCCCCTGCGCCGACGATGCCGATGGAGCGGGCAGCTTTCAATTGGTCATGAATACGGTGATTGGCCTGTCGCAGGCCTTCGATGTCGTCACCCACAGGTTTGAACGGCATTGCGTTGGATGATCCGGTGGCCACCACGAAGTAATCCGCCTCGACCCGCTGGCCATTGTCCAGCGTCACGCCGCCCTTGTCGATGCCAGTCGCGCGGGCGCGGACGACCCGACCGTTTCTTAGCAAGCTGTCATAGGGGATGAGGGATCGATCAAGGAGGGAAGGATCGACAACGGCGCGGATCATCGCGGGTGCGTGCACGAAATGGCTGCGTGGCTCGATCAGGGTAATGTCAGCAGTATCGTCAAGCGATTTTGCCAATTCGGCACCGAGGTAGCCACCTCCGATGATAGCGATGCGTTTGGTCATGATGGGCGTTCCTTTCAGGGCGCTTTTGGGCGGATGATCCGCCTCTAACGCCACGGGAGTTTGATAGCGGCGGCGATTATTTGGGTATCAGGCGACCTCTGGTGGATAGGTGATCTGGCCGTAATTGCCTGCACGGTATTCGCGGAAGGCCTCAGTCAATTCGGCCTCGGTGTTCATCACGAAAGGGCCACGGATCGCAACCGGGTCCGCAATCGGTTTGCCGCCAAACAGCAGGACGTCAAGCGGGTCCGCACTTGGGTTGAGGATTTCGATTTCGGTACCCTCTTCAGACAACACAAAAGACCGCTGTGCAGAAATTTGTGTGCCGCTTACAACGGCGTCTTGAACAGGCAGGAAGCCTGCGACGTGCAAGCCTTTTGGCAGGTCCACCTTTGCTGAACCCGTCGATTCAATGCGCACATGCCAGATGAATTCTTCCGCAAAAGTCGAGATTGGCGCGGTGTAGCCATCATATGTGCCCAGAAGTACCTTGAGGTGAGCCCGCCCGCTTGGCAGCGCGACAACGGGCAGGTCTTCCGCCGGGATAGGCAAATATTCTGCCGGTTCCGCCTTATTTTTGGCAGGCAGATTGATCCAGAACTGAAAGCTGTGCAGCGTGCCGCCATTCTTGCGAAGGTCGGCGGGGATCATCTCGTCATGCACGATGCCGTTCCCGGCTTTCATCCATTGCACACCGCCCGCATCGATTATGCCGTGGCCGCCCGTGCTGTCCGCATGGGCAAGAGCGCCTTCAAGAACATAGGTAAAGGTAACGATGCCCCGATGCGGGTGGGCGAAAGACCCGTCAGGATTGGGAATTTCACCCGGCGCTATGTCCCGCGGCGGCAGGTGATCCAGCAACATGATCGGCCCCACGAATTGCACCGCCGCATTTGGCACGGCGCGGGCAATCGTGAAAGGCCCGACCTGATCGGGCTGGACGTCATGTTGTGAAGTGATCTGTTTCATCAGATATTTCCTTTTGTTGATCCAGAATTAGACCTTCAAAAGATGAATTGATATTTATATATTTTGCAGCTCTATATAAGAAACACTAATATATGGACCATCCATGAAACTGGATCATCTGAAGGTGCTGCGTGCCGTGGTCGAAACGGGGACGGTGAAACTGGCAGCCGAGACTCTGAACCGCACGCAGCCTGCGATAAGTCAGGCGCTGAAGGCGCTGGAGTTCCAAACCGGAACCGAACTGTTCGACCGCTCGGGTTATCGGCTCGAACTCACTCCGGTTGGCAGGCGTGTCTATCTGCAATCCTTGCGGGTTCTATCCGAGGCCGACGATTTGGCGCATTTGATCAAGCACTTCGAGAAAGGACAGGAAGAGACGATTACAATCGCCGTCGATGCCGCTGCCAATCCGGACGTCCTGACGCCAGTATTGCTCGATCTGCAATCCCGCTTTCCCGACACGCGCGTGATCCTGCGGGCTGAGGTTCTGTCTGGTGCGATCGAGGCGGTGCAAACGGGGACCGCCGCGCTTGCTGTGGCTCCCGCAATCCAAGTTATGCTTGAGGAGGAAGGTTTCGATTACATTCCGGTGGACAGGTCCTTCATGCGCAATGTCGCGGCTCCTTCACTTATTGGGGCAATGGGCGCGCCCGCCACGCTGGCCGACCTGCGGGGGCTCCACCAGATCATCGCGCGTGACAGCGGACAAGCCACGGGTTTGTTTGACCGCGAGCTTGGCGTCCAAAAGGGACAGCGGCGGTGGTATGTCAGCGATCTGCATATGAAGAAACAATTGCTTGCAACCGGTCTTGGCTGGGGGCGCCTGCCAGAGCACTTGATTGCCGATGAGTTAGCGAAGGGCATATTGCAGGAAATCAAGTTACCCAATACTCATCTCAGCTTTGACATCGAGGTTTTCGCCTTCCGTATGCGCAAGTCGAGTTCTGGACCGGTTGCGTCTTACGTCTGGAACACATTTGAGGCAGCTTCAATGTCACTTGAAGCGCGCGAAAGAGCTGGGTCCTGATACAGGAGCGAGTCACGACCTAACTAGATCAATCGAGGAATGACTTGATGCAGGTCGAACACAAGGTTGGAGAAACCAAAGGCCGATATTCCATTTCCAGTTCATCGGGCGCGTTTCTTGCCGCGCTGTCCTAATCCATCGCAGGCAAGCCGATGATTATCATTCACCACATCAACGTATCAGAAAAATTGAAGGGACAGGTTGTTTACCACCTCCTATTCACGCGAATTGGCGGGAATGCCTCAGGTGTCGGGGGTGTGGTATACGATTGAGACATCAATATTTGCGCGCTCAAGATCAGCGGATCGAACATATGGCCGGATCAAACTACCGCCTTCTGGATCTGACTCTGTTACGGTTCCACCCGGAAATTCGACCTACGTCTCTTCAACTATCAACAGGTCCTGATAAAACTCATTTCCAGCCATGGGCAACGCTGTATTGCAAAGGCTGGGCCTGTGTAGCTGGGATCAGGGTGATGTGAATTACAGAGCACAGCCTGCCTATCTAGCTTCCCAAGTAGCTGAAGTCAGGCAGCCAAATTCCTGTTCCGATCACGTCAATGACGTTGCTTTGGTTTTCAGGGCTCTCTGAAAAATCGACCAAAGTCCTCTCGCGGCTATAGTTTCCGTCATCGAGAACACCTGTCCAAAAGTCATATCCGGCCTGGTCGGGATCTCGATGAAGCACGTTATTATACAGTAACTCGATGAAACGTTCGTCCGAAATTGAGCTTGCTGTGCCATATCGCTGTGCAAATTCTTCTGATTGCATGAAGAACTCGGCCGTTCCTTGCAAATCAACCGAACCTGCATCAAGCACGCCGATCCAGAATATCAGACCCGGAGTATCGGGTTCACGATCAAAGGCTGCTTGGTACAATCTATAGGCTTGCCCTGCGGTTTCATTGACATCGAGTGCAAGCACCCCATCGTCAAATTCAATGCGTTCAATGCTGGAAAGGCGATCAGGTATTCCGGGAAAGAAAGTATCTTCAACATAGACCGTTAAATCATCACTTTCTGTGATAACAAACTCATCGCGATTGCCAACAGCAAAGTAAACGTCCAGTTCGCCTGTTCCAGTTATACATTCAGCGATCAAAAAATCATTTACAAAATTTGAACCCGTAGCTGCCTGCCCATTGTCAAAGACGTTTTGTGGCGCAACACAATCGTAGTCTGCGGGAAGATCTGGAGGAGGTAAGTTGATGAGCCCAGGATCTGGTGCAACAGGAATAGGGGTGGGCTCTGGAGTGGGTGTCGGTTGGGGAGTAGGTGTCGGATCGGGCAGCTCACCTTCCGTTGGAAACAACCGGACACGGTACTCAGCTTCATCGAGAACGACATAGTCGAGATAGGAAATGGAGAGCAATTCGCCGTTTATCGTGTTCCTAGGTAAATCTTCCGGGTTCGCATCTGAAATATCTGTGTCGCCATTGAAGCCAAAGACCGCAAAGGTGACTGGATCACCGGTCAATGTCCAAGTCGCAGTTGCTTCTCCTCCAATTGGGTCAAGTGAGTAATGTTGAACGCGGTCTTCCACACCGTTTAGGTCTTCGCCAATTGAGTAGCCACTGACAAAAAGGTCTTCGCGCGCTTTGAAACTTGGATATGCATCGGGATCAAGCGCGGTCGCCTCATCACTTAGATCGTCCTCTGGAGCCGATGTGTTGTAGACAATTGCGCCTGCAGTATTGGATACCCCAGACACAGGTACGACAACCAAGCTGCTGAACCCATCCTGGTTCTCGAAAATTCGAAAGTTGACTTCCACTTTTTCAACACCATTCGGTGTGAACTGGAAGTAATCTATCGGATCAGCATTTGGGAGTGCCGTACTGCTGCGTTCAGGGCTATAGAAGAACAATGTAGTGTAACCAAAAGAACCGGTATCATCCGCAATATATACGCCCGGATTGCCCCAAACCTCGTCTTCGTCAAAACCAACAGAACCTTGTACATCAAACCCCTCAAAGGCACTTGGGAAGTTCGTATCATCGATGACGAGCTCGCCAAGGTTTTGAGCATCCGTGTATGTATTATCGCTATCGAAATCGGCCATTCAATTTCCTTGCGAGAAACCGTCTCATTGCGTCTAACCTAGACGGAATAATGCCATTAATTGTTAAAATATGCTATATTTTTTTCGTCACCCTCTGGCTGTAGGTGGCTCGCCGCAGCGCCATATTGCTCTAAAGTGTAGCTTTTGAGGTGATCATCTATGAAACCTCTTTCCTGGTGCAATAGTCGATCAATCAATTGAAATAATTACCTTTTTAAATTTCCATTTCATTTTCCAGGAAAGCTGAACGCTTCCGCTTTTGGTCACGCGTCGAATGACCGGAAAGCGGGCCGCAGACGCGACATATTGGACTATGTTTGAGTGACCGCTAGGGCCGAAAGCGAAACCATCACCCCCGACATCCACTGAAAAGCTTGAGGTCAGCTGGTACCCTAGTCCCGCGATACAACGAGCTATTCGCACCAATGCAATCCAGCGCGGCTTGGACCCTGCCGACCTTATGCCGGAAGAGAAAAGCGCACCCTAAAGTTACCAAGGCTGTCCATAAACTCGGAACAGTTCAAAGCACGTCATCTGGGCGTCCATGATACAGACAACGGTTCAATTTTCCAGAACACCAACTGACTTAAGTGAGTGCTGCAATGAAGCCAGTTGAGTCTCGTATCGCTTCCAGCCTTGGTTGCTGTTTGAATAAATCGGTTTGCGAACTTGGTCTGCGCTTGCCGTTAAGACTTGATTTGTAGCGCGTTCAGGTGCCAACCAATGCTCCGTCCACCGCAGATCGGTCGCAAGAGCGATACCTTTGGTTGTGGGCGCGGGGTGCGTGACTAAATCTTCGTATTTCACGTCGATCATCTGGTCGATATTGAGGCTTTTCCAAAAGGACAGATAGTTTGAATGAAGCACCATAAATCGAGATATGTCTTCATTCCTATGGACGAAATCGTTCCCTGCCCCTTGAAAAAAGTGTTTATACAAAGACCAAGCAACGGGCAGCGGATCGCGGGAAATATGTATGATACGCGCCTCTGGCAATGCGCCGCAAATATATCCTATCCACCGAAAGTTCAGAGGCATTTTGTCAATCAGGCGCGTGCCTTCGGTTGAATACCTGGCAAAGGAATTGAGCAACTCACCTCGCAGCTGTGCAATGTCTTCCGCATGCAACGCTTTGTCTGGTCGGTTCATAATGCGGCGCAACAAACGCGATACGGCGCGCGGAACAACCGACAGTTCACCACAAGCCTGTACACCCTGTGCCCGTGATAAAATCCCCTCCATCAACGAAGTGCCGGACCTCGGCAGCCCCGTAATAAAAATTGGTCGAAAGTTACTCTCTGTGGCGGGGGAAAACGCGCTTTTCGTTCCAAAAATCGCTTTTGTAAGCGCAAAAGGTATCATGTGTTTCTGAAAATCAAAATTGGCTTGCGACGCGGCCAGCCGGTTACCCTTCTCAAGGAATTCGAAGGCCTCTGCGCATCTATCTTTTTCATCCAAAGCCTTGAATAGGGCAAAGAAGAGCGGCGCGTTTTTAGGATCTTTCTGATCTACTGAATTCAGTAGACCAAGCATTTCTTCCAGATGGCCGTCCGCGACACTATAGTCGATTACCTGCGACATATTCTGATGCAAAATAACGTTATTTGGTTCGCGATCCAAAGCGCGCCGGTAGCACTTTGCCGCTTCCGTCCGTTTCCCTAGGGAGCGTTCAAGTATGCCCAGATTGTTAAGGGTTGTGGGATCTTCAGGAGAAAGTTCCAATGCCGCCAATAGATACGTTCGTGATTTTTCCGGTTGGCTCATTTCCCGGAGTGCGCGCGCATTGATGTTTAATAGCTTGATATCATTCGGATGCGACTCTAACAGCTTTGACGCGGTGTCCGATGCCGCCGGTGCCTGCCCCATGTCTAACTGACATTGAGCAAGCCGTTGCCCAAGGCTCAAGTCACTGGGTGACAAGAAAAAAGCTGCACCCAGATACCTTTCTGCCTCTGCCAACTGATTGGAAGCAAGATACTTATTGGCTTGGGATAGCAATTCAGGAAAGGCAGTGTTTCGCACCTCTTGGAGTGCTTTCTTAGCCCGGTTATTGCCCGGATATTGTTGCAGAAGTTGTTGTAGAAGCTCGCATGCTTTGGCCCAATCCCGCTCCTTGCTTGCCTTTTTAGCCTTGCCCAAGACTACATCAGCTTTAAGGGGCTTAGACATTTACAGTTATCCTTTTGAAGTTCGGCAAGGTGCTGCCACAAGGTTCCAACAAATTGCCGGCTTTTGGAAGTGCTCTCTGATCTGCATAGGGTTTATGTCGGCCGCTGATGCGCCCACGGAATACGGTCCGCACAAGACGCTTTATAACCGTTGGAAGCACTGGAGTGATAAGGGTATCTTCGCAAAGATGATGATGGGACTGGCAGCCGATCGCGGCGAGGAGAAGACCGTGATGATTGATGCGACATACCCATCGGGGAGATGCCAAAGGGCCGCTCGGCTTGTACTCTAAACAAGGGAATGCTCAGGTCACGGTTTGAAACATCGCGCAATATCCGGGGTTGCAATGTAATGGCATCAAGGGCGGCCCGATTGCGCGCCGCCCCCGTTTCACGTCCAGCCGCACCATCAATATAGTCAAAGACCATCCACGGCAGACGCCGTTTGGCGCGAAGCCGTGCGTCTTCGGCACTATGGATGGCATCGGCTGACGTCAGGCGCGGCTCCGCGCTGCGCCTATCATTCCGCGACGGCCTCCATAAAGCGGTGACGGATCACAACCGGGTCCATCGTGATCACTGGCAGCTTGATGTTACCGCTGTCACATTTGCACACGATGATAGTCATCTGATTGCTGTCCACCGCCTCTTGCAGGACGGGACCGAGATCTTTGTCCTGCACCTCGACGACGTTTTCGCAACCACAGGCCCGCGCCACATCGGTGAGGTTGGTTTTCATGCCGGCATATGTCGGCTGGTCACCGGTCGAGCCATAGGACCCGTTGTCGATGATCAACAGCGTGTAGTTGCCCGTCGCGTTGTTGGCGATGGTGGGCAGCGTGCCGAGGTTGGTCAGAACCGATCCGTCACCGTCGATCGAGATCACTGGCTTGTCTTGCGCCAATGCCAAACCAAAGCCGATTGATGAGCTAAGGCCCATCGTGCCAAGCATGTAGAAGTTGCGCGGGTTGTCATCGATCATATGCAGCTCTTGGCTGGGCAAACCGATATTGCAGACAACGAGATGCGGATTAAGGATCGGGGCGATTTCTTTGAGAATTTCAGAACGGATCATTGGTCGCCATAGCCTCCCCAGAAGTTGGCGTCGGTTAGGATCGCCACAGGTTTATTGCACATGAAGGTGTATTTCAGGATGTTGTCGAACTCTTTGACATCATCTTGCCAGTGGAAATGATAGGTGGGGATGTTTAACTGCGCCAGCAACGCTTTGGTATGCACCGCCATTTCGACCTGACAGGCCACGGGTTCGCGCAGTTCACCACGGTAGGAAATGATCATCGGCAGTGGCATCCGGTAGAATTGGGTGAGTGTCACCAACGTATTTATCGTCACACCGATGGCGGTGTTCTGCATGATGATCGCAGGGCGTTTGCCGCCCATAAATGCACCTGCGCATAGCCCCATGCCTTCGTCTTCCTTGTTCGAAGGGATATGGAAGATGTCGTCACGCGCGTCGACCTCCTTGATCACACCGGCGAGCTGTTTGCACGGCACGGTGGTCACAAAAGAGACGTCGTTTGCGACAAGATCATCTACGATCTTCTTGTCGATGTTCATAAGTGAAAAGCCTTTCTGGTTGGATGTACTGTTGGCGAATGTGCCTGCGTCATGTGCTGCGATAAACGTGCACGATGCCGGGGCGCGTGCCGCACAACACGTGCGGCTGTAGACCCCAGCAAATGGTCGCTGAAACCCGGTTTGTGCGCCCCCATCACGATGCAATCGATACCCTGCGTCGATGCGCAGTCAATGATGGAACGATGAGTATGCCCGATAACCATCTCGGCCTTCACGTCGGCCAAATGTTCGGTTCTTGCGCGCAATTCGGCGCGCGCCCTTGCAAGGCCCTCCTCTTTGGCAGCGTCATCAACATAGTTGCGAACCGCCCCTAGCGGCGCTTCAGAGACATGCAGGGCGCTTATTTCACCCGCGCTACCTGTCAGGGCTTTGGCAATTTCCAAAGTGCCTTTGGACACGCCGTGGTCGAGGGCGATGGGGACAAGAAATTTTTTGTACACAATTGATCTCCGATTGCCCGCCGTCGTTATGACCATGGGGCAAGTATGATTTTCGGGGCCGCAACCTTGCCCGCGCGCAGCTCTGCAAAAGCGGACGCGCCATCCGCCAAAGACCGGGTTTGCGTCCAGTTAAGCGGCCCCAGGCGTCCATCAAAAACGGCGGCGGCCGTATCGCGGAAATCGGTGGCGGTGTAGGTATAGGTGCCGATAAACGTGATCTCTTGTAAGGTGGCACGGCGCACATCAAATCCAGGGCCATCATCACCCAACCCCACATGCGCGATCACGCCGCCCGGCTGGACAAGCTTCGATGCAGAAGCGCGGGTGACACCAAATCCGACAGCATCTATCACAAGAGGAAAAGTCAAATCCGTTGCCGCGACCGCAGTCTGACCTGCGTGGTTAACGAGAAAAGAACATCTGGCGGAATCAGGTTCAACAATGGTCACGTCATTCAGGCCCATAGCCTTGAGTGAAAGGGCGGCAGCAAGACCGATTGCACCACCGCCAATGATCAATGCCCGGCGCGCCATCGCAGGATGCAGCGCCTCAAGCGCCAATCGGGCAGCATGCCAGCTGACAGCCAACGGTTCGGTGAGTGCGGCTTTTTCCAGCGGCACATCATCTGGCACTTCGACCAGATTGGACATGGGCATCGCCACATATTGCGCAAACGCCCCCTCGCGCGGGGCCATCGAGATGATCTGACGGTCTGGGCAGAGATTTTCGCGGCCTGCCACGCAGGCGGGGCAGGTTTTGCAATTCACCAAAGGATTCACGGTGACGCGCATGCCGTCAAATGTGCCACCCACTATTGTGCCAGCGGCCTCGTGCCCCAGAATAAGCGGGGCGGGTCGGCGCGCATCGTGGCCGAGATAGGCATGCATGTCCGACCCGCAAATCCCCACGGCCTCAACCTTGATCAGATGCTCTCCGGCCTGTGGAACAGCATCTGGTACATCGGTAAAATCCAATGTCTCAATTCCCTGATAAACCAGCGCTTTCATTTTGCGGTAAACCCTCCGTCAACCATCAGGACCTGACCTGTGACAAAGGCCGATGCCTCCGAGCATAGAAACAAGATCGGGCCGTCCATATCTTTTAGTGTACCGTTACGGCCCAGACAGGTCTGCGCCGCATTTCGGTCTGCCCGCGCGGGATCATCAAAAACCGCGGCTGTCAGCTCAGTTGGAAAGAACCCCGGTCCGATGGCATTTGCGGTGATCCCGTGAGGGGACCAAGCCTCTGCCATGGCGCGGGTCAATTGGCTGATGGCACCCTTGGTCGCACCATAGGCAATGCCACCTGGAAATGCGCGTGTGCTTTGCAAAGAGGCAAAGTTCACGATCCGTCCCCAGCCTTTTGCCTGCATGGCAGGCACAAATGCCTGTGACAAAAAGAAGGGCGCAGAGAGGTTGAGCGCAACTGTGCGATCCCAACCCTCTGGTGTCACCTCATCCGCCACCTCGCGGGTATTGATGCCTGCCGCGTGAACCAGAATATCTGGTGCCCCAAAGGGTGCGGAAACATCCTTGACCAATTGCGGTAAACGCTCCCGATCTGCCACATCGGCCACCACACGCGCGGCGGCGGGACCGATTTCTGCACAAAGGCTGTCCAAAGCCTCAGCGCGTCGGGCGACCCCCACAACCGATGCGCCTGCTGCAGCAAGCGTGATTGCCGCACGGCGTCCAAGGCCGGAACTTGCACCTGTAATGCAAGCAACCTTGCCGGTCAGATCAAATAGGGGCGCGGTGTCAGCCATGCGTTCAGCCTTCGGCCGTCAGGTCAAAATTCTCGCCGGGGAAATACTTGGCCAGACGCACGTCTGCGGCGCGCGCGTGCCCTTCCATCCCCTCAAGCCGCGAGATGCGGGCCGTTGCGATCGCCACATCTTTGGACGCCTCTTGTGTGGCGCGTTGCCAGGTGACGATCTTCATATACTTGTGCACTGACAAACCACCCGTATAGCCCGCCGCACCAGAGGTCGGAAGCACGTGGTTGGTGCCTGACGCTTTGTCGCCATAAGACACGGTTGTTTCCTCGCCCAAGAACAACGAGCCATAACAGGTCAGATTTTCCAGCCACCAATCCAGATCTTCTGCCATGACTGTCAGATGCTCTGGTGCGTATTCATCGCTGCATTTAGCCATCTCCACCCCGTCCGCGCAGACGATCACTTCGGCATAGTCGCGCCATGCGGCAAAGGCGTTGTCGCGGTTCAACTGCGGCAGATCTTCGATCAGGCTAGGCACACGCGCCATGACGTCTTTGGCCAATGCGTGGTCATCCGTCACCAGCCAGACGGGGGAGTTATAACCGTGCTCGGCTTGGCTGACCAAGTCAGTCGCCACAATGTGCGGATCTGCATTTTTATCCGCAAGGATCAGGCTGTCCGTAGGACCTGCGATCATGTCGATACCAACGCTGCCGAACAGGATCCGCTTGGCTTCGGCAACAAACTGGTTGCCGGGACCGACGAGGATATTGGCCTTTGGCAAGCCAAAGAGACCATAGGTCATGGCTGCAACACCCTGCACGCCGCCCATGGCCAAAATCTTGTCCGCGCCGCAGATGTGCGCGGCATAGATGATGGCCGGGGCCACACCAACCTCGGGACGCGGGGGTGAACAGGCTGTGATGTGCCTGCATCCGGCAACTTTTGCGGTGGTGACCGTCATGATTGCACTTGCGATGTGACTGTAGCGACCACCGGGAACATAGCAGCCAGCTGCATCAACCGGGATCGCCTTTTGGCCCGCCACATACCCCGGCTTAATTTCCATCTCGACGTCGGCAACGGTGCTCTTTTGCAATTCGGCAAAGCGTTTGACGTTGTCATGTGCGAACTGGATGTCGGCCTTGAGCTTGTCCGGGACCAAAGCGCTTGCAGCCTCGATTTCGGCCTGGGTCAATATGATATTGCCGGCGTAATTGTCGAACTTGGCGGCATATTCCATCGCTTTGGCGTCGCCGCCCGCTTTGATGTCATCCAGAATAGTGACCACGGTGTCATGGACGTCAGATGCTCCGGACGCCGAAGTCAGGGTCGCTTTCTTGAGGTATTCGCGTGTCATGTATGTAGTGTCCTACTTGTAGATATCTGGAAGCAAAGTTGTCGAAACGGCTGGCACATAGGCAATGAACAACACCACAACAAACATGCACAGTACAAAGGGCACAGCGCGCGCGACGATTTTCAGGGGCGCTTCACCCGTGATCCCCGAGGCCACAAAGAGACTAAGGCCTAGCGGTGACGTGATAAATCTGACGCCGAGGGCGGTGATCACCATAATGCAGCACCGGGTTTCGTTCATGCCGATGTTTTCGAGCAAGGGCTGAGGGATGGGTGCCAAGATCGCGATGTTGGGGGTGGCCTCCATCACACAGCCTGCGGCGATCAGAATGCCGATCATCAAAAGGATCAGGATCCACGGTTCGTGCGTAAGGCCAGTAGCGGATGCAACAAAGCCTTGAGGCACAGCCATGATCGACAAGGCTGTGGCAAGTGGGGCAGAAAATGCGATAATCGGAAGGATCACGCCGTTAACCTTGGCAGAGCTTGCAAGCATGGCAGGGAAGTCCGCAAAACTAAGCGTTCTGAGGATAGAATGCAGCATCGGCGAAAGCGCCCAGAGCTACGTTCGAAAAGAATATCGCAAACACAAAAACTGCACCGACGAGAAACATGACAAGCCTCCCTGCTGTCTGGTTCTGCAGCTAGTGTAAGCGCTTGCAGTTTATCTTTGCAAGCGCTTACACCTTTAAACTAACCAATTGTTATTTTACGCTGGACAGCATAAGAAATCGCCAAGGATCTGCCTGTAAATGCCAGTATCACCGCACATTCCTACGTTGGATGATGTCGCAAATGCTGCTGGTGTTTCGACGGCTACAGTGTCGCGTTGCCTGAATGAAAAGCAAAAAGTGTCGCCCAAGACGCTCGAAAAGGTGATGGAAGCTGTCGAATCGCTTGGCTACATACCGAACTTCAATGCACGTGCGATGGCGGCCAGGCAGTCCCATACAATTGGCGCGATTATCCCGACAATGGAGAATGCAATCTTCGCGCGTGGGCTGCAGGCTTTTCAGGAAGCACTTCTTGATCAGGGCTACAATTTACTGGTTTCAAGCAGCGCCTATCAGCCCGATCTGGAAGCGCAGCAAATTCGCGAACTTGTGGCACGGGGCGCAGATGGGCTGCTGTTGATCGGCTATGAACGGGACGAAGCGGTTTATGACTATCTTGCCCGCCGCGGCATTCCCACTTTGCTTGCATGGGCATCGCTGCCGGACACACGGCATGCCTCTGTCGGCTTTGATAATCGCGCGGCGATGCGGTGTTTGGCGGACCGTGTCATAGGCTTAGGCCACCGAAAGATAGCTGTCATTTCCGGCATTATTGATGGCAATGACCGTGCCGCAGAAAGATTGTCCGGTGTTAAAGACAGTTGGCAGGCGCATGGTTTTCACCTGGATGACCTTCCCATTATTCAAACGCCATACGAAATAGAAAACGGCGCTGCTGCCTTTGTCGAGCTGATGCAGGCCGATGTGAAACCAACCGTGATCATGTGCGGGAACGATGTTCTTGCGGCCGGGGTCATCTCCAAGGCACGCGATATTGGGATCAATGTCCCAGATGATGTTTCGGTCACCGGGTTCGATGATATTGAACTGGCCAAACATGTCTTCCCCGCCCTCACCACAGTGCATGTGCCGCACCGTGAAATGGGCCGCATCGCAGCCGAAAACCTGATCGCTCTGATCGAAAAACGAGCGGAAAAAGCGACGCATCGGCTTGATGTTTCCATCGTGATGCGTGCCTCCCTCAAGGGGCTGTAAGGAAGCAATCTGTAACGCCCAGAACGGAATGGCATGCAAGCTTATCTGAGCCAATTGTCCTGAGCATTGCGCGTTCAGCAACTACACGATCCAATTCTCGCCTGAACCTGATCTCACCCTGTTGCACCACAAACGAACGGCGCTGCGGCAAGCGAAACCTGAGAACGGGCCGCACGCACCGCTCTACTTGAAGTTCCGAATTTTATTGTCCGCACACAGGACGTCGCAACACTTCGTGTGTTTTGTCCAATCCCCCATAACCGAGTGGCCGGTCCAGATATCCACGTCAAGCATCGCCACAGGTTTCATCACGACCTTACCACCATCATTTTTAATTCTGTTCAGCCGAGCGTGAATATCCATGACATGCAATTTGGGCATTTTGGCAGACTTGACCCACATCTTTAATGGCGCAAACTCATAGGCATAGTCGAAGGGCGTTTCCGGCGGAAGCGGGTTCCTCTTTGATTGTTTGTCGTACTTCTTTGCGTACCAACTAACGACAAATGTTGCCTCATATATGCCTTCCGGTCGCTTGATCTTGATCTTGGGGGTTTGGGACATGCCGACCATACCATCGTAGTTCTTACCGGTAAGAACCTTATTTTTGTGCCTCAACCCTTTAAGTTCAAGTTTCTGAAAGCTGACCCCGAGCTTCATCAGGATAAAGTTCTTCTTTTCTTCTTTCCATGCGGCCATTGCATGTCTCCTCTAATTACTTTGGCTATTCTCGGTCTTGATGTTGAAACGGACTCTTGGTGTGGCTAATTTCATTCGCCGATGGAGTTATCGATGAGCTAGGTCTGTAAACAGTTGGGTGGTAAAATTTGACGCTGCCAGCATAAGCCCAAGACGGCTCAACTAGGATCAAAATAAATCCAATGAGCACGCGACAGCGTCTCTAAAAATTTCTGCTTAGAAAATGTGTTCGCCAACAATCAAAACCGTAAAACTCTGTCTTCAATTTTGCGTGCTCGCTTTCTCAGGTCAAACCCATAGCGCCGCCATGGTCTGCCAAAGGCATCCAATTTCAACTTTTTCCAGAGGTTAGAGCGCGCTATACCTCAAATTGGGTATATGCCCCGAAGAAACGCTTCAACCATAGCGATCAAGGTCTTGTCCAGATGCCCGACAGAGTAACGGAAACACCCATGGAAAATGACGACGAGACGGAAAGAAAGACGCTGGAACTCGTTGAAAGCATTTATAGAATTGCCCTGGAACCGCACACCTATGATTCCTTCATGGGGCGATGGGATGCGTTTGTCCAAGATCGCCTCAGCGCACTTGACCTGTTGCGCAGCGAAGCGGGCACCATGGAAACCTCTGAGATAGCCACGCATTTTGAAATTGCCGAGCGCCTGCTTGAACAGACCCGTACGGTGGGTGAGGCACAAGCGCCGGCACCCGAAACCAAGACCGCATCAGGCCCTGACCCGCAATTTCTGATCGACAGTTCTGGGGTGGTTGTGTGGTCCAATGCAGCCGCGGCCAGAACCTTTCAGTTGAAGCGGACAACCCGCTTTGACGATCTGGGGCTGCCAGACCGCTACCACACGGCGCTTGCACAACGCGTTGCGGCCCTTGGCACGGAAGCAGAACACGGCGATCCGCCACTCATCTTCCAAATGCCGGCTGTAGCTGCCTCTGACGGATTGGTTGTCGGGGATATGGTTCATCTTCAGGCGCAACGGCTCCACGAAAAACTGGGCAGTGATCTGCTGCTGGTCGGGCCATTGGTCGCGCATTGGCCACCCTCCATGCCCGGCCTTCTGATGAAGACCTACGGCCTTAGCCAGTCCGAGTGTGAGATTTGTGAACTGCTCAGCCGTGCACACCGTCCCAAGGATGTGGCTTCCTATCGAAAAAGTTCGATTGCGACGGTGCGTACCCAGATCAAGTCGTTGTTGGTAAAAACCGGATGCGGATCGCAAACCGAACTCGTGCGGTTGTTGCATCTGCTGATGCGCGTCGCAGAAAACCACGGCCCTTCCCGGCCTGCCGCGCCTATTTCCCAAGGGAAAATGACAACGATCCTTCTGGACAGTGGCATTTTGATGCCCGTGGAGGTGCATGGACCTGCCAATGGGAAACCCGTGATATTTCTGCACGGCATGCTGGACGGTGCCAACCTGACTTTGCAACTGCGAGAAACCCTCGCTCTTCGGGGGTTCCGTTTTATCTGCCCAACACGGCCCTGGTTTGGCGATGCAGAGCCTGATTACGGCCCCATGGACACTGCGCCTGCGCGCATTGGAACAGACCTGCGGGAAATGTGCGAAAAATTGGGAATACGAAATGCCATAGTTTTGGGCCATATGGCCGGGTCTGTTTATGCTTTTGCCAGCGCTGCAAAAGCACCGGAACATATCGATGCCATTGTGAGTGTTTCGGGCGGCGTACCCATCGTTTCCAGATCGCAGTTTGCAGATATGTCTCATCGCCAGCGTATCGTGGCTTATACCGCGCGCTATACGCCAAGCTTGCTGCCCTTTGTCGTGCGCGCCGGTATCAATCAGATCAACAGCGGTGGTACAGAGCGTTTTATGCAATCTCTTTATGCCGATGCACCAATTGACATGCAGGTATTGGCCGACCCTGAAGTGTCCCGTATTGTGCTGGAAGGGTACAAATTCGCAACTCGTCAGGGTCATTCCGCGTTTGAGATCGACAGTTATCAGGTAGTACGTGACTGGTCGCATCTGGTGGCCGGATCGGACGTTCCCGTCAAACTGATACATGGCGCACATGACCCTGTTGTAAGCGCGAAATCCGTACGGGATTTTGCAAGGCACTTGGGCAACCGGGCATCGTTGGAGATTTTCGAGGACGCAGGCCAATTGTTGCTGCACCAATTCCCCGAACGCGTTCTGGACGCACTTGCAGAGGTGAGCCCATAGCTATCTATTCTCAACGCGGTAGCGGCAAGTTTGACAAAGACGCCCGCCGCAGGCCGCAATTGACCTATCCGGCCAAAGGGAGCTTGCGCATTGAATTGACGGGCATGCATAAACAAGCAGGACCTGAGATGTGCCTGCCTTGGCGGCAACGCTAACCTGCCCTTCGGTTTCATCAGGCTGCTATTGCCCATGCCGCTTTCGCATGGTTGAGTACGCCCAAAGACGGGGCCGCGTTAATCCAATGGAGAGAAAAATGAGAACATTGAAATCAGCTGTACTCGGAGGCATGCTGAGCCTGACGGCGATGGGTGTATCCGCAGAGACATTTCGCTGGGCTTCGACAACCGATCCACAAACCATGGACCCACATGCGGTAAACTCGGCTCCTGTTCTGTCGTTTCTCAACAACGTGTACGAAGGGCTTGTGCGCCGTGGAAAGGACATGTCCATCGAAGCCTCACTGGCGACATCATGGGAACCGCTGGACGGCGAAAATGGTTGGCGCTTCACCCTGCGCGAAGGTGTGACATTCCAAGACGGCTCTGCATTCACATCTGAAGATGTGATGTTTTCTTACCAACGTGCGTCCAGCGAAGCCGCCGATGTCCGTTCATGGTTCGCGCCGGTCACAGAGGTGCGCGTTGTAGATGACTACACGATTGATTTTGTCACCTCTGCCCCCAACCCGCTGTTTCCCGATTCAATCGCGAACTTCATGATCCTCGACAAAAGCTGGTCCGAGGCAAATGATGCGGCCCTGCCGGCACGGGACGCAGAAAACTTTGCAACGATGAACGTCAACGGCACAGGGCCGTTCACCTTGGCCAGCCGCGATCCTGGCGTACGCACCACCCTGACCCCCAATGCAAACTGGTGGGATGAGGTGGATCACAATATCTCCGAAGCCGTCTTTACCCCTATCGGTAACTCCGCGACGGGTCTTGCGGCGCTCTTGTCAGGTGAGATTGATTTCATCCAGCCGATCCCTTTGCAGGATATCGCTCAGGTTGAAGGTCGTGATGGATTCAAGGTTCTTGAAGGTGAAGAGACACGCGTGATCATGTTTGGCTTTGGCCATGAACACGATGCGTTGCTTTACTCATCCGACGTGACTGACGCCAATCCCTTCACCGACCCGCGCGTACGTCTGGCCGCAGCCCATGCGCTTGACATGGCGTCGATTGACCGGGTGTTGTTCCGTGGCAAAATCGAAGCAGCAAGCCAACTGGTACCCGCCGGGATTTCTGGCTTCTCAGAAAGCAACGCAGATCGCCCGGCCTTTGACCCAGCGCGTGCGAAAGAGCTGCTGTCAGAAGCGGGCTATCCGGATGGGTTCTCCTTTGGTCTGAAGTGTACCAATGACCGCTATATCAACGATGAGGCCCTGTGCCGGGCGGCGGCATCCATGTTTGCGGCCGTTGGCCTGAACGCGGAGCTTAGCACCGGTCCTGTACGCGACTACTGGCCACAGCTGCGCGAAGACGACTTTGATATGTATCTGCTGGGCTGGTCACCGGGCACATTCGATATGGAGCACCCGATCCGGTTCCTGCTGCACAGCCAAGACGATGAGCGCAAATTGGGTTCATGGAACTTCGGGAACTACTCCAACGCGCGCGTTGATGAATTGCTGCCGCAAATCCAGCAAGAAATCGATCTTGCTGCACGTCAGTCCATGATCGATGAGGTTGTCGCGATCACGCAGGATGAGGTTGCCTATATTCCGCTCTATACACAGCCATTGATCTGGGCGGCCAAAGAAAACGTCGACCTGACACAACGTGCAGATAACTTCTTTCTGTTGCGCTGGGTAACAGTGAACTGATCCAAAAACAGGCAAAAAGGTAATGGTTTATTTTATCTTGAAACGGATGGTTCAATCCGTATTCGTGATGCTGGCCGTCGCCTTTTTGGCCTTTTCCCTGTTCCGCTTTGTGGGCGATCCGATCACCCAGATGACGGGGGTGGAAACCTCTGTCACGGATCAGGAGCGGTTGCGCGAAGAGTTGGGATTGAACGATCCTTTTGTTTATCAGTTCGCCCGTTTCACCGGCGATATGCTGAGGGGTGATTTCGGCTTTTCCTACCGCACCCGCCAACCGGTGGCTGAAATGATCGCCAGCCGGATTCCCGCGACCCTGGAATTGGGCTTGGTCGCGTTGATCATATCGCTTCTCGTTGGTGTCCCTACCGGCGTCTATACGGCGCTAAGGCCGCGCGGCGTGCTGACGCAAACCATTTTGATGACCACCCTCGTGGGGGTATCGATCCCGACTTTTGTGATTGGGATCATGCTTATCTTTATCTTTGGGGTGCAATTGGGATGGCTTCCCACTTTCGGGCGCGGTGGCACGGTACAGATCAGCGGTTGGGAAAGCTCTCTGTTCACAATCGACGGGTGGCGTGCATTGTTGCTGCCTGCAATCACGCTTGGTGTTTATCAACTGACCCTGACCATGCGACTGGTCCGCGCAGAGATGATGGAGGTCATGCGCTCCGATTATATACGCTTTGCCATGGCCCGCGGTGTGCCAATGCGCAGCCTTCACTACAAACATGCCCTCGCAAATACCATGGTACCTGTGATCACGATCATCGGGTTGCAGTTTGGTGGTGTCATCGCCTTTTCCATCGTCACGGAAAGCGTGTTCCAATGGCCGGGTATGGGGCTGTTATTCCTTGAATCTATCCGCTTCGTCGATATCCCCGTGATGGGTGTCTACCTTGTGGTGATCGCGTTTTTCTTTGTCTTGGTGAACCTTATCGTTGATCTGCTCTATGTGGCGATTGATCCGCGCCTGAGGATAAGGGACGTTTCATGACCGCCTTTCTGAAAAAATATGAAGGGCTTTGGCTGTTCGTTCACTCGCCCGCAGCCATGATCGCGGCGGTCGTAGCAGCCCTGATCATCATAGGTGCTGTCTTTGCGCCCTGGATTGCGCTGGTGAACCCTTATGATCTGGCGTCCTTCAGCCTGTTCGACGGGTTGTTACCCCCCGTCTGGCTAGAGGGCGCGAACCCCAAATACCTGTTGGGCACCGATGATCAGGGCCGCGACATGATCTCATCAATCTTGTACGGCGCGCGCCTGTCGCTCGTCATCGGCTTGTCTGCCTTGACCATTGCTGCGGTTCTTGGCGTGGGATTGGGTCTTGCTGCGGGATATTACGGCGGGCGCTTTGATGCCGTCGTCATGCGTATTGCTGATGTGCAATTGGCGTTGCCCGCGATCCTGACCGCGTTGCTGATCGACGGTATCGCGCGGGGAATTCTGCCTGCGGCCATTCAACAAGACCTGCGTGTTGCGGTGTTAACATTGGCCATCGCACTATCACTTTGGGTGAACTTTGCGCGCACCGCCCGTGCCTCCACCTTCGTGCAGATGAACAAGGAATATGTGCAGGCCGCGATCATGATGGGTCAACATCCATTGCGTGTCATGTTCATACATATCCTGCCCAATATTCTTGGGCCACTTCTGGTGATTATGACGGTTGATCTGGCTTCGGCCATTCTGCTCGAAGCGACGCTGTCGTTTCTGGGTATCGGCCTGCCCGCTGACAGCCCCAGCCTTGGGACATTGATCCGCATAGGTATGCAATTTCTACTGTCCGGCGAATGGTGGATCCTTTGGATTCCGACTTTGTTCTTGGTGGCCTTGGTGGTCTCGATCAACATCCTTGGCGATTTCCTGCGTGACATCTTTAACCCGAGGTTGCGCTAGATGCTGACGATCAAGGACCTAACCGTAAAATTCCCGTCCCGCTTTGGCGATTTCACTGCCATTCAAGATGTCGATATGACGATTAAGCCCGGTGAAATTCACGGGCTGGTGGGCGAAAGCGGCGCGGGTAAATCGACCGTTGGCGCAGCCGTGATCGGGTTGCTGCAAGCACCGGGCTATGTGGCGAACGGCCAGTTGACGCTGGGTGACACCAATTTGCGCGAATTGACACCAGCACAGGCACATGATCTGCGTGGCGACCGTATTTCGATGATCTTTCAAGATCCTCAAACCAGCCTGAACCCATTGATGACGGTTGAGGATCAATTGATCGAGACCATTCAGGCCCATGCGGATGTAAGCGAAAAGGCGGCACGCAAACGAGCCGTTGATTTGCTTGAAGAGATCGGGATCAAGAACGCAGCCCAACGGATCAAAGCCTACCCACATCAGTTTTCCGGTGGCATGCGGCAGCGCGTGGTCATTGCGCTGGCCATCAGCACAGACCCCGAATTGATCATCGCGGATGAGCCGACCACAGCATTGGACGTCGCTGTGCAATCGCAGGTGCTGGATCTGATCCAACGGCTGGCGAAAGAACGCCAAATCGCATTTATGTTGATCACGCATGATATTGGGGTCATCGCCCAAGTTGCCGACCGTGTTACTGTCATGCGCAAGGGGCAAGTGATAGAAACCGGCGATACGGCTCAGGTACTGGGTGCCCCTCAACATCCCTATACACAAGCCCTGATGGATGCGGTGCCGCCGCTGGATCGTAAGATCGACCGGTTTCGTGTTCCCGCAGAGGATGACACCGCGCCAAGCCAAGGTAACGCCGCAGAGCAATGGCTGCTTGAAGGACAACAACACGACCTGACAGGGCTTTCATTACAGAACCTGACTGTCCGGTTCGCAAGCCCGCGCACATCTCTGTTTCACAAGCCGCCCCCCTATGTGGCTTTGGACGACGTCACATTGAACATCAAACCCGGCTCAATCATGGGGCTGGTCGGTGAAAGCGGGTCGGGAAAATCCACCTTGGCCAAGGCAATCACGGGATTGGTGACCCCCAGCAGTGGCGCGATGATGCTGGGCGACACAGAGCTGCCTTTCGGGAAATCCCGCAGCCGTCATCACCCATCGCGACAGCTGGTTCAAATGGTGTTTCAGGACCCCTATTCAAGCCTGAATTCCCGTCACCGGATCGGGGCGATCCTGACCGAACCATTGTGGTTTTACGGTTTTGTTAAAGACGCGCGTGAACGCGAAAAACTGGCAGCGTCAATGCTGGCCCTTGTCGGCATGCAGCCTGACGCAATCACCAAATACCCACATCAGTTTTCTGGCGGTCAACGCCAACGTATTGCAGTGGCCCGCGCCTTGCTGGCGCGCCCACGGTTCCTGATCTGCGATGAACCTACTTCGGCTTTGGATGTATCCATTCAAGCGGAAATCCTGAATCTGTTGAAAGATCTCCAAGCCAAGTTCGGTCTGACAGTCCTTTTCATCAGCCACAACCTTGCCGTGGTACGCCAAATGGCAGATGAGACTGCGGTGCTACGCAATGGCAAGATTGAAGAAATCGGTGATACGCACACGCTCTACACCGCACCGCAGGCAGCCTATACCAAATCGCTGCTGGAATTGACGCCAGTGATGCCAACCTCCTGGACGCGCTGATCCTGCGATCAAACTCAAGGGGCAGATCGTGTTCCGGCGACTTTGAGGTGCACTACAATGCGCGTAAATGCAAACAAGCGCACCTGAGGACGGATCGTCGTCATCGATGCGCCTTACATCAGCTGCAAAAGCCGCCTGCCGCTCCATTTCGTGAAGTTGTCCTTTAGGCGCTGGGATCCGTTTACGTGAATGCATAAGCGGCTTATACATCGTTAAGAATTCAACAAGGGTTGGAACTGACTTGAACATTGTAAAAAGCAAGGCGCGTTGGGATCTTAAGAATGACAGAGCCATCGCCGAAGCCGTGCGGCACGCCCGTATCCCCCTGTGCGTTTCCGACCCCAATATTGCGGATAATCCGATTGTGTTTGCAAATGACGCATTCATGACACTGACCGGATACACCCCGGAAGAGGTGATCGGAAAAAACTGCCGTATCCTTCAAGGGGCCGGGACAACACCGGAAAGCGTCAACGCCATCCGCCGCGCCATTGAAGGACAGAAGGTCGAGACTGTTGAAATCCTGAACTATCGCAAGGATGGCTCCAGCTTTCTCAATGCGCTGCAACTTGGCCCGATTTTGGATGATGACGGGCGGTTGATTTACTTCTTCGGCTCGCAGCTTGATATCAGCGAGAAACGCGAGGCAGAGAGAAAAGCCAGAGAGCTTGCCGAGGCCGAGTTGATTCACAGGCTTCGCAATATCGTGAATGTGATGGCCGTGGTGATCGAGATGACGGCCCATGAGGAAGAAGACCCTCAGGCCCTGAGTACCACCATGGTTGAACGGCTGCGGGCCTTGAGTGATGCCCATCTGCGCACCATTGGGCAAGCGGATGAAAAGGCAATTGTCCAGACAGCAGAATTGATCACGACAATTGTAAGCGCCTATGCCCCCAAGGGTGCATCACAGTTTAAACTTGCCGGGGATGAAACGGCCATCCCACCGCATCTGCTATCCTGTATCGCGCTGACGTTGCATGAGCTCGCAACCAATTCCGTGAAACATGGTGCCTTGGGCGCGCGGGACGGCGTGATCGAGGTCGCATGGCAGACCACCATGACTGACGGTGATGCCTGTCTCTCACTCCAGTGGCAGGAAAGGAACGGCCCCAGCGTTGTGAAACCTGCCCAACAAAGCGGCTCAAGGATCATCAATGATCTGATTGAAGCAGCAGGTGGTTCGCTTGAACTTGAGTGGCACAAGGAGGGCCTGATCGCCCGCGCAGTCTTGCCGATCTGAGCGGGGGAAATCAGCTGTCAGAAAATCCGCCCCAGCTCCAAATCTATGCCACGCTTTTGCCGTTAGGACCCCGGAATGTCACCCAATAGTTCAAGCCGCCTGGCGGTCATAGGTTTTGGTCCGCGCGGTTTGGGGGCACTTGAGGCGCTTTATGCTGAAACCCGCGACCACGCTACACAAGTCACCGTGGATATCTTTGATCCTTTTGACTGGCCCGCCGCGGGACCGAATTTTGCGCCAGACCAAAGCGCCCATTGCATTCTGAACATTCCCATTCGGGCATTGGACATCGACCCGCCAAGCTATCTGGCGGATCTCATCCCCCCTTTCGCCGATTGGTCATCCACGCCCTATCAGCCAGATGATTTTCCCCCGCGCTCGGATCTGGGGGCATATCTTCATGCACGGTTCAAAGCGCTTTGTGCGGCGGTTGAGGGGCGGTTCGAAATCACCCATACGAAAACCGCGATCAACGGCCTGACCGACACCGCCACCGGTTGGTGGCTGGAAGCGGACGGTCAGCAATACGGACCCTATGATGAGATATTGTTGGCGCAGGGGCAGCCCGCGACCAGCCCGGATCCGCAACGCGCCCGCTGGGCGGCCTATGCAGCGGATCACAAGCTGACGCTGACCTCTGCCTATCCTGCAAATGGTCTGTTGCAAGCCGCCAGGGATTGGCAGGGGAAAACCGTCGCCATACGCGGTCTTGGCCTTTCGACGCTGGATGTGGTGCGCCTGTTGACATGGGGGCTTGGCGGGCAGTTTGAAGACGGCAAATACTCCCCCTCTGGTCGCGAACCACACAGGATCCTGCCCTTTTCGCTTGATGGCATGCCGCCTGCAGCCAAGCCGGCAACGGGGGCGGTTGATGGCCAGTATGACCCTACTGCCGAAGAAACCCGCGCCTTCGTGGCGGCGTTAAACGACACATTGTCCCAACAGCCGGACGCGGCGCTGCAAACGGTTTGCGCGGCGCTGGTCGCCCCTGCGGTCCGTATCCTTACCGCGCTGGGTGCGGCAAAAACCAAAGTGGATGTTCAACGATGGCTGGCGGCTGAACGGGACGCTCCCGGTACCCAGGAAGACCAACCCGCCACCGCCGCCCTGAAGGCGGCAATTGAGATGGCGCATGGTCGGGTGGCCCCGAATGTCGGCTATGTGATCGGGCAACTCTGGCGCAAGTGGCAGAACCCGCTGCGCAGCGGGGTGAACGCTGTTCGGCATACTCCGCTGACCGCTGCGGCTTTGACTGGGTTTGACGAAGGTTTGAAGCGCTACAGTTACGGGCCGCCCGTGTCAGCGGCGGAGGAGCTGCTTACCCTGATAGAATGCGGGCTTGTCAGCCTTTGCACAGCGGATGATCCTGCGGTGCTGCTGGAACCAACGGGTTGGCGGCTGATCGAAGGAGAGGATGGGCTGCTGGCACCGGTGATGATTGACGCGGTTCTGGCAAACCCGGACCTTGAGCAGATCAGCGACCCATTGATCGTGACCTGCATGTCTGAGGGGCGGATCCGGCATATCGCAGATGGATTGGGCGCACATACCCTGCCTGATGGTCAGTTGGCCAACCGCGAGGGCGTGGGGCAAATCGGCATTTCACTGCTGGGCCGGCTGGCTTTGGGCAGTGTCATTGCGCCGGACTCCCTGCATGATTGTTTCGGATCATCCACAATACGATGGGCCAAAGGGTTCGCCGAGAGGCGGTTTTAGGGCCAGCGCTTGCCGGGCGGGAGCGTCCGAATGCCCCCTGCTTCACCGTACCCAACACACCAGCAACACGACGGGACGTGATCACAGGAATGTGTGGAAATTCGCGCCACAGGACAGCGCTTGATCTTGGCACAACACAATCAAGAACATATAGTGAACACTATGGTTCAAAAAACGCTAAATCGAAAACTTGCGATCCTCAGCGACGCGGCAAAATATGACGCCTCCTGCGCCTCTTCCGGTTCCTCCAAACGAGATTCCCGCGATGGCAAAGGGTTGGGATCAAATGACGGTGCCGGCATCTGCCATGCCTATGCCCCGGACGGGCGCTGCATCAGTTTGCTGAAAATCCTGATGACCAATTTTTGCATCTACGATTGCAGCTATTGCATCAATCGGGTGTCCTCCAATGTGGAGCGCGCAAGATTTACGGTGGATGAGGTGGTGAAGCTGACCATCGAATTTTACCGGCGCAATTATATTGAAGGGCTGTTTTTATCCTCGGGTGTGATCCGCTCGCCTGATGACACGATGGCCGAAATGGTGCTGATCGCCAGAAAGCTGCGCGAAGAGGAGAATTTTCGCGGCTATATCCATCTGAAAACCATCCCGGATGCGGCACCGGAACTGATCGCACAGGCAGGGCTGTTGGCGGACCGTCTGTCGATCAATGTGGAACTGCCCACCGATGCCGCCGTGTCGCAATATGCGCCCGAAAAAAAGCCAGAACAGATCCGGCGCGCCATGGCCGATGTGCGGTTGCGCAAGGATGCAGCCAAGGAAAAATCCCATACTGGCAGGCGGCCACCACGTTTTGCCCCCGCCGGGCAGTCGACACAGATGATCATCGGCGCGGATGGGTCCAATGATGCGGCTGTTCTGGGGCAGTCAACGCGGCTTTATTCCAGTTACAAGCTGAAGCGGGTGTATTATTCCGCCTTCTCGCCGATCCCGGACAGTTCGGCCAAGCTGCCGCTGATCCGCCCGCCGCTTGAACGGGAGCATCGGTTGTATCAGGCGGATTGGTTGCTGCGGTTTTATGATTTTCGGCTGGATGAAATCACTTCAGTGACCAAAGACGGGAACCTTGATCTTGAGGTGGATCCGAAACTGGCATGGGCGCTGGTCCATCGCAGTGTTTTTCCGCTTGATGTAAACCGTGCCAGTAAAGAGATGTTGTTGCGCGTGCCCGGTTTCGGGGTCAAGACCGTGAACCGCATTCTGACCACGCGCCGCCACCGCGCGTTGCGTTATGAGGATATTGCCCGCATGGGCGGGTCAATGAAAAGGGCGCGGGCGTTTATCGTGGCGGACGGATGGTCGCCCGGTGCCCTGACCGACAGTGCAGACCTGCGTGCCCGGTTCACCCCGCCGCCAAAGCAGCTGACCCTGTTCTGATGCATCACGTCATCATCCCGGAGATCGACGCCGCCACCGTCTGGCGTGACAAGGCACGCGGGTTTCTGGCGGCCGGTGTTGCGCCAAGCCGGATCATCTGGGGCGACACGACCAGCGCGGCGGATCTTTTTGCCCTGGAACAGGACACCCCGCCGCAATCCGCCATCACCGTGCCACGCAGCTTTGTCGCCATGGCAAACACGGTGGTCTGGCACAATGATCCCGAACGCTTTGCCCGGCTCTATGCGTTCTTGTGGCGGTTGCGCGACGCGCCCCATTTGATGGCAGATCGCGGCGATGCGGATCTGGCGCACCTGCGGCAGATGGAAAAGAATGTGCGCCGCTGTCAGCACAAGATGAAAGCCTTTGTGCGGTTTCGTGAAATCAGCAGAGAGGGCGCAAACCGGCGTTCCTTTGCGGCATGGTTCGAACCGACACATCATACCGTAGAGCCGACCGCAGATTTTTTTGTCCGCCGGTTCGCTGATATGGACTGGCGTATTCTAACACCGCGCATCTCTGCCGTTTTTGAGGGCGGGCAGTTGACGATCCAGGCCGGACAGCCCAAGCCCGATCTGCCCAAAGACGCCAGTGAAGAGCTGTGGATCACCTATTTCCGTAATATCTTCAATCCGGCACGGGTAAAGCTGCAAGCGATGCAATCGGAGATGCCCAAGAAGTATTGGAAGAACATGCCGGAAGCGGCGGCGATCCCGGATATGATTGCCAATGCCCCGGCCCGTGCGCGCGCGATGGCTTTGGCCGCCCCCTCCCTGCCCCCCAGACATATGCCAAATGCGCAGGCACAGCTGGCGCAATGCCCATCGGCATGGGATGGTCCAGAGGCTACATTGCCCGCAGCAATTACCGCCTGCACCCGCTGCCCATTGCATCAAAGGGCCACCCAAGCGGTCCTTGGCGAAGGGCCGCTGGATGCTGATCTGATGATTGTGGGGGAGCAACCCGGCGATCAGGAGGATCTGGCCGGTCGCCCCTTTGTCGGCCCCGCAGGCCAACTGTTTGACAGGCTCGCAGCAGCGGTAGCACTGAACCGCAGTAAGGCCTATGTCACCAATGCAGTGAAACACTTCAAGTTTCAGCCCAAAGGCAGGCGGCGCATCCATCAACGTCCGAACACTGCCGAGATTGACCATTGCAAATGGTGGCTGGAGGCGGAGCTGGCGCAGGTCAAACCCAGACTGGTCGTCGCCATGGGCGCGACGGCGGCGCAGGCGCTGACCGGCAAGGGCACAGAAATCATGGCCCGGCGCGGCAGGATTGAAACCGGTTTGTCCGGCCTGCCCATCCTGATCACACTGCATCCATCCTATGTGCTGCGCCATCCCGATGCCGACGGGCGGATCGCGGCGGAAGCGCTGTTGCAGCAGGATTTGCAGGCGGCTGCGGCCTATCTTGGGTGATATACCTGAAGGGCGACCTGCCGGTTTGTGGCACGGAGGCCATGAGGTTTGCTGACGTCTTTGACCCGCGCCCCAGCACAAGCTGCCCGACTGCGGCGGCACACTTCCCAAGCGCCGCAGACCAATAGAAGCCTCTTACGTGGAAGGTGTAGCCGCATCCAAGAGGCCGGTCACACTACTGGTTCTGGCACGATTGCACGCTGGCTTCTGCGGCCTTCGCCCAGCATCAGCATGGCGGGTGTAACGATCAGCGTCAGAATCGTGGCAATCACCAATCCACCGGCAATGGCAGAGGACAGTTCTGTCCACCACTGGGTAGAGGGCGCGCCATAGACGATCTCACGGGTAAAGAAATTCAGGTTCACCCCAATAACCATCGGCATCAGCCCCAGCGCGGTTGTCACCGATGTCAGGATCACCGGACGCAGGCGTTGGGCACCGGTGCGCAGTGCCGCTTCCAGCGGGGCCTGCCCGGATTTCTTGAGGTCATTATAGGTGTCGATCAGAACAATATTGTTGTTCACCACGATACCCGCCAGGGCAATCACCCCAATCCCGCCCATGACCACACCAAAGGGGCGGCCCGTGATCAGCAGCCCCAGCAAGACACCAGCAATGGAGAACACGATGGCGCTCATCACGATAAAGGCCTGAAAGAAGTTGTTGAACTGGATCACAAGGATCACAAACATCATAAAGACCGCCGCGACAAAGGCGCTGGCAAGAAAGATCATGCTTTCGGCCTGATCCTCTGCCTCGCCCGCGAAGCTAAAGTTCACACCTTCCGGCAGTTCGGCGGCATTCAGCGCGGTGGTCAGCGCGATAACCTGATCATTGACCAGCAAGCCGGGGGCGACATTTGCCTCCACAGTCGTGACGCGTTTTTCGTCGATGCGGCGGATCACGCCGGTGCGCTCGGAAGGGGCGAAGGTCACGAAGTTGGAGATCGGCACCAGACCGGAGGTGGTCGGCACCCGCAGCCCGGCCAGTTCCGCCAGTGAACGCTCTTCACGCGGGAAGCGCACGCGAATATCCAGCGATCCATCAACGTCATCGGGGCGGTAGTCCGCCACCGTGATGCCTTGGGTCAGCAATTGCACCGCCTGCCCGAGAAGGCTGACATCTGCCCCAAAACGCGCCGCCTCTGCGCGGTTCACAAGGATCGACACCTCAACTCCCGGCACAGGGCGGGTATCAGTGATATCGGTGAACCCGCCCACACGGTCCATGATATCGCGGATCTGCTGAACGGCCTGCCCCTGCACCGCCGGATTGCGGGCGGTGATTTCAAGGTTAACCGGCTTGCCCGCGGTTGGCCCGCCACTTTCCGTCTGGACCTGCACGTCAATGCCCGCAATATCCGCGACGCTGGAGCGGATGTCCTCGCCGATTTCGGCGGCGGTGCGGCGGGTGTCCCAGGGGGTCAGCTCCAATTGCAGGGTGCCGATGGTTTCCTCATCCCCCTGCCCCGCGCTCATCATAGAACGGGCGTAGATGCTGGCGATTTCGTCATATCCAAGGATGCGCTCCTCGACCGCGCGCACCAATGCGTCCCGCTCGAAGATCGAAAAATTATCACGCGCCCGCACCTGAACCTGCATAAAGTCAGGCTCAACAGAGGGGAAAAAGCTGACGCCTTTGCCAAAGGCCCCATAGATGCTGAAGCCCCCCAACAGCAGCGCCACCGCCAGCAAAAGGGTGGCCCCGGGACGAAGGATCGCCCATTGCAACAGCCGCACATAGCCGCCGGTAAAACCGGTCATGTCGCGCGGATCACCAAATTCTGCCGCATGCAATTGCGCCTTGGCCTTGGCGGTCTGGGGCTGACGTTTGCCGATCAACCCACCAACAACGGGAATGAATATCAAGGCCATAAACAGCGAGGCAAACAGCGTCAGGATCACAGTGATGGGCAGGAACTTCATAAACTCCCCCACCATGCCGGTCCAGAACAACAACGGGAAAAAGACGCTGAGCGTGGTCGCCGTAGAGGCAATAATAGGCCACGCCATGCGTTTCGCCGCAAAGGCATAGGCCTCTTTCGGGGGCACCCCCTCTTGCAGTTTGCGGTCCGCCAGTTCGGTTGTGACAATGGCCCCGTCCACCAGCATGCCGACCACAAGGATCAGCGAGAACAGGACAACGATGTTCATCGTGTATCCCATGCTCCAGAGTGCGATCACACCAGCAAGAAAGGCACCGGGAATCGACAAACCCACAAGGATCGCAGAGCGGCTGCCAAGCGCGAGAACAATTACGATCATCACAAGGATCACGGCGGCGATCACATTTGCCTCCAGATCATTCAACATGTCTTTGACCTGTTTGCTTTGATCCTGAAGATAGGTGATCTGAACGCTTTCAGGCCAGTCAACACGCATCTCTTCAACCAAGGCTTTGACCTCCGCCACAGTATCAATGATGTTCGCACCGGAGCGTTTGGTAACCTCAAGTGCCAAGGCGGGCTGGCCGTTGATGCGGGCAAATGAATCTGGATCCTCAAAAGTGCGCCGGATCGTGGCCACATCGCCAAAGGTAACCACCGCATTGCCACGCACTTTGACGGGCATTGCCATGACATCCTCAAGATCCTCGATCAGGCCGGGCACCTTCAACACAATCCGCCCCGAGCCGGTCTCAATCGCCCCCGCCGCAATCAGGCGGTTGTTGCGCTGGATCTGGCCGATCAGCTCGTCAAAAGACAGGTTGTAGGTTTGGAACACCGTGGGGTCGATCAACACCTCCAGAAACTCGAACCGCTGACCGCCGATGTCAGCCTCCAGCACCCCCTCAAGGCCTTCGATTTCCTCCTGAAGCCGTTCGGCCAATGTGTTCAGCGTACGCTCTGGCACCGGGCCGGACAGAATGGCCGTGATGATCGGAAACAGGGCAGTGTTGATTTCGGTAATGTTGACGTCATGCGCATCTTCGGGCAGCTCGGATTCCACACGGTCCACCGCCTCGCGCACCTTATCCAGCGCCTCGTCATTGTCGCCACCGGGCATGAATTCAAGCTGGATACTGGCAAACCCTTCGGCAGCATCGGATTTCATACTGTCCAACCCTGCGATAGAGGCAAACTCCGTCTCCATCGGTTCAAGCAGCAATCGTTCTGCATCCGAAGGGCTGATGCCATCAAGCCCGGTTGAGACATAGAACAGCGGCAGCGGCACTTCGGGGTTGGCTTCTTTCGGGATCGATACATAGGCAAAAGCGCCAACGGTCAGCACCATCACAAGAGCCATGACCACAACACGCGAGCGGGAAAAAGCCGCGTTGATAATGGTGTCCATTATTTCTGCTCCTGCGCGGCGGGGGCCACAACTTCGCCCTCACTGACATAGCCCTGCCCCACGGTGATCACATCCACGCTTTCTGGCAGGCCGGTGACCCAGATGCCGTCAATCTGCGCGCGCACCACTTCGATCGGGAAAAATTCAACCTGATTATCGGCATCCACAGTTTTGATCCCCAGCGTGCCTTCAGTGTTCAATGAGACAATCGAAGCCGATAGAAAATGCGCGGTGGTTTCTCCGGTAGGGATCACAACCTCTGCCGAGATGCCCGCAGGGATGGCGCCGTCTTCATTGGGCACTTCAACCTCGGCCAGAAAGGTACGTGTTTCAGATGCCGCCGAGGTGCCGACAAAGGTAACCGCGCCTTCGCGCTCTTCTCCGGTGATGAATTTAACGGTCGCTGACTGACCAACGGCGATGCGCACCAGTGACTGCTGCGGCACCTGAATGGCAACCGTCAGCGGCGTGGTATCAACCAGACGTCCGACTTCTGTACCGGCTGAAACAAACTCCCCCGCATCCAGATCAAGGGTTTCAATCCGCCCCGCAAAAGGTGCGGTGATGGTCAGCGCCTTTGCATCCTGCTCTACCGCAGTGACCTGCGCCTGCGCAGAGGCCAGCGCAGCACGCGCCTGCGTCACGCGATCAACAGTTGCAACACCGCGTTCAAGCAATTGTTCCGCATTGTCGAATTCACGCTGGGCACGTGCCAGTTCCTCAGCCGCACGTCGGCTGTCTGCGACGTTATTCGCCGGATCAAACCGCGCGATCACAGCGCCGGCATCCACGTCTTGCCCTTTTGACACCAGAACCTCGGCAATATCGCCGGAAATCTCTGCACGCATTAAGGTGTCGCGATCCGGCAGGGCTTGCCCCTCCGCCTGATAAAATTGGGTTACCGATTCCGCCACGGATGTGCTTACCGCAACGGCCAAGGGTTCAAGCTCTTGACGCGTCGTTGCCGCAACTTTTTCTTGAGAGGGAAAGATAAAGCCACTGCCCATCCAGCCGACAATCGCAATCACCAATGCACCTGCCATCCAGGTTGAGCGGGACGCGCCCGCGTCATCCGCAAAGGTAAGCGCGCGCCGGGGGGTATCCGTCTGACCATTTTCTTCGGCAAGCTCTTGCACGGGTGCCCCGTTCTGCGCTTCGGCTGGCGTGTCTTGCGCAGTCTCTTTTGCAGTATCTTTTGTCATTGCTCTGATCCTCTGGGGCGTTTTCGGTACTAGCCTGTTTAACGGGTTGGCTTGGCGGTCACTTCATCAAGAGCGACCGCAACAGCCGCGTCCAGAGAGGCATAAAAGTCGGCATAGGCTGCCAACCGATTTACAGCATCTGCCGCCGGTGGCAGATTTTTGATGGTTTGGGCGATCTCGTCTCTGGTCGCCTGCGTGCGCTTCTGAATGCCCGTCAACATGGTTGCATAGGGGTTTTCGGCCAGTTGGAAAAAATCCTGCCGTTCGCCGGGCTTTGCCATACGCTTGACCAATCCGCGCTCTTCCAGAATACGAATGCTCGTGCTGATGCTGGCCCGGCTGACCTGAAGGCGCGTTGCAATCTCGGTGAATGAGACCATTTCGCCATCGAACATCAACATACCAAAGATCCGCCCCGCGATACGCGGCAGGCCCTCGGCCTGGGAAATCAGGCCGGTTTTCTCAATAAAATCGCTTCTGACTGAAGCAAATGTTGGCTCGACCGGCACATGGTACCCCTTTTTCCTTGGCGCCAGTACCTGCTCCGCATGGCACGTGTCAAATATATTCAGTTTTAACTGAACAAAACTCCACCCTGTCTGACGGGGCACGTGTAGCCCGAACCAATGCAGGCCATCCCGCCTTCGTCACAGCTAGATAAAGATTGAAACGAACTGCGCGAATTCAATGCTGTCTGGTGAAAAAACTACGCGTTTTTTGTCAGCGGATTAACAAAGCCAAAACCAATGGGAAATACAGTCGGGCGTTAGTCAATCAGTCTGGGATCAATTATGATGTTACGTTCACTTCTTACTGCGGGCCTTACGGCGACGATATTTTCCGGCACCTCTCTGGCTGCCGAACAAGGGGTCACAGAGACCACCGTCAGCTTTGTTCAGGTAGCGGCCCTTGAAGGTCCAGCGGCGGCACTGGGCCAAGGGATGCGGCAGGGGCTGATGGCAGCATTTGAGGAAGCCAACCGCGCGGGTGGCGTGCATGGGCGTACAATCAGCCTAGAGGCGATGGACGATAGTTATGAACCGAACAAATCAATTGATCAGGTCCGTGCCGCCATCGCCTCGGATGGCTATCTGGCATTGATCGGACCGGTCGGCACACCCACCACCAAAGCGACCCAACCTATAGCGACTGAAGCCGGGATGCCCATGGTTGCACCGTTTACCGGTGCGGGTTTCCTGAGGAATCCACAGTTGCGCAATGTGACAAACCTACGGGCCACCTATGATGCGGAAACCCAGGCTTGGATCGACCATCTGGTGGATGTTGAAGGGATCACAGACATTGCAATCCTGTATCAGGATGACGGGTTTGGCCGGGTTGGGCTGTCCGGTGTGAAAGAGGCTCTGGACGCCCGCGGCATGTCCCTGGTTGCCGAGGGTACCTATACCCGAAACACCGTTGCTGTGAAATCCGCCCTTCTGGAAATTCGCAAGGCCAAACCGCAGGCCGTGGTGATGGTCGGCGCATATAAGCCTTTGGCCGAATTTGTAAAACTGGCAAAGAAGATGAAGATGGATCCGACTTTCATGACGATTTCCTTTGTTGGTTCCAAGGCTTTCGCGGCGGAGCTGGGCGCGGATGGTGACGGCGTGATCGTCAGCCAGGTGGTCCCCCAACCCTGGGATAACTCCCTGCCGATTGTGGCCGAATATCAGGCGGCGCTTTCCGCATTTGATGCAAATGCCGAACCGGGGTTTGTCTCCTTGGAGGGGTATGTTGCCGGCCGTCTTGCCATTGCGGGATTAAATGCAGCCGGTGCAGATTTAACACGACAGGGGTTTATGGATGCGATGAACGGTCTGGGGAAGATCGACCTGGGAGGTATGACCCTGAATTTCGGACCGAATGACAATCAGGGATCAGATGATGTTTTCCTGACCCGTATCCGCTCTGACGGCAGCTTTGATCCCATCAGCGCGGGCAGCTGAGCACCAGAGGGACACCATTACAAGTGCCCCTGTCCTCTGCCGGCAAATCGCGGGTAATCCGTCGCTTAATGTTAAAACGGGCATTAAAATGATATCTCGACTTTCGCATACTTTGGGATCAGTCATCGTCCGGCTTGGACTGATCTTTGGCGCATTGGCCGCAATGACAACCGCCGCTATTGTCGTGGCCTGGATGGTCTTTCAATCCATCGCGAGCAATATGGCGGTTCTGTCCGATACCCACCTGCCGGAATTGCAGGAAAGTGCCAAGGTTGTCGCCACCACGGATGCGGTCAGGAATATTCTGTTGGAGGTTTTAATCGCCGAGTCCACCGCGGAATTGGACCAGCTCTCGGTCAGGATGCAGGCTACCCTCGCCGCACTACGACAGAACATCGGGACCGACGAACCCGCCGCAGATGAAGCGATGGCGACATTGGTGGAAGACGTTGAGAAAAGTCTGGGCGATCTGACCGCAGCCCGCAAAGAAGCATTGCTCAGCCGAACCTCCGTGGCGGAAAAAATCAAAGAGGCGCTGAACCTTGCAACAGGTGCCGCAGATCTTCTTGCCACGGCTTCTGACGAGGCTTTTGCGGAATTGGTCAAAGGCGGGGACAACACCATC
The DNA here is from genome assembly GCF_030159975.1 of Sulfitobacter pacificus. Taxonomy (NCBI): domain Bacteria; kingdom Pseudomonadati; phylum Pseudomonadota; class Alphaproteobacteria; order Rhodobacterales; family Roseobacteraceae; genus Sulfitobacter; species Sulfitobacter pacificus. Next base: position 347,435 of record NZ_BSNL01000001.1, on the reverse strand, counting down.
GGGTCGGTGGACGCCAGCCTTACACAGCTGATCGAAAGTGACTTTGCGCTTTATCAATCCACCCTTGCCGTCCACTCTAAAATGAACCTGTTGTCCGGTCTTGCTCTCAGCCGGACCCAGACCACCGATGGTTCGATCCGCACGATTCTGGCAGACCTTGCAACCGCTGCGGACAAACACCTGCGGGACTTGCTGGGGCAATTGGCCGGGGCGGAACCAACCCGTAATCTGGCCGAAAGCCTCAAGATCACACAGGCCGAGCTGATGAAAACCTTTCGAAACACCGGTAGGTCCACGCGGCCCACTACCATTCTGGCATTGCGTCAGGCGGCTGATGCCGATCTCACTGCGGCGCTGGACGACATCTATTTTGAATTGGTCATCAAGAGTGAAGACACGAAAGCGGCCAATCAGGACGCGATTAAGGTTTTGCTGGATGAACAGGTCATGGGCATTCGACAGCAGGCTGCGTTGAACGCCTCGACGAAATCGCTTGTCTCAGCGATTTTGCAGGTGGCCCTGTCTCGCGACACCAACGAGCTTGACCTGAACGCCGCTGCATTGAAACGCTCCACCTCCCGGCTGGCAACAGCAATGGATGGCGCGGCACCGAACATCCAGAAAATCCTAAAAGAAATCATGGCGATGTCAGATCCTCAAAAGGGGATCCTGTTCACAAGAGCCGCTGCCATCGCGGCAAACCAACGGGCCTTTCAAGCCACGCAAAGGGCAACCCAAGCTGTTGGCCAGATTGCAACCGCCGTTTCAGATGGTGCCCTTAAGGCCCGTTCCCATATCGAGAGCAGTGCGGCCATCCTCAACAAGCAGGTTCACACCGCGCAGGAGAGGATCAAGATCATCAGCCTGATCAGCGGTATCATCGTGCTGATCGCGCCCTGCATGATCTGGTGGATGATCACTCGCCCGCTGAACCGTGTAACGAAAGTGACGGAACGTCTTGCCCGGGGCGACCTTTCGCAGATTACCGAGTTGCACCAACAACATGGCGAAATCGGCCGCTTGGCGCAGGCCTTGCATATCTTTCGACAAGGCGCGCTGGAGCGGATCCAGTTGCAGACAGATGAAAAACGAAATCAGGAAGAGAGACTGGCCGCAGAACGCAGCGCGGAACAAGCCAAACGCGACGCAGAACAGCAGGCACGTGATCTGGAAGCGGCGCGCGCAAAAGAGGATCGGGATCGCGAAGCCAGAACCTTTGCCCGCGAGGAGGAAGCCCGCCTTAAGGAAGAAAAGGAACGCGACCTGCGGGCGAAAGAACAGGCGCTTGTTGTGTCAGAACTTGCCGATGGTTTGAACCGCTTGTCCAAGGGCGATCTTTCCCTTGTCATCGAGACGGCGTTTCCACCAAGCTATGAAGGGCTGCGCAAGGATTACAACACGGCCATCCTGAGCCTGTCCGAGATTATTGAAAACATCGGTCTTTGCGCAGATACCATTGATCAAAGCAGCGCCGAAATCACCGCCGCCTCCTTGGATCTTGCCACCCGGACCGAAAAGGCCGCAACCACGCTTGAGCAAACCTCAACCGCGCTGAATGCGATTACCACCGGTGTTTCCGCTGCGGCGAAAGGGGCCTCAAGTGCTGCGCGAGATGCCAATGAAGTTAACGAAAAAACAGAGCAAAGCCGCAAGGTAATGACCGATGCCGTTCAGGCGATGCGCGAGATTGAAGGCTCCTCCAGCGAGATTGGCAAGATTGTTGGCGTTATCGATGCGATTGCATTCCAGACCAACCTGCTTGCCCTGAATGCCGGTGTTGAGGCGGCGCGTGCAGGTGAAGCCGGGGCAGGATTTGCGGTCGTGGCCTCTGAGGTACGCCAATTGGCCCATCGCAGTTCCGAGGCTGCGGATCAGATCAAATCACTGGTTTCGCTATCGACCACTCAGGTCGAAACCGGCGTGACCTTGTTGGCGGAGAACAGCAATTGGCTGGACTGGAATCTGAACGAGATATCGAAGATGGCCCAAATCATGACCGAAATCGCCTCGTCTTCCGATCAGCAATCACGCGGCCTGTCAGACATCAACCGCTCTGTCGAAGAGCTGGACGGCAACACGCAGAAAAACGCGGCAATGTTTGAGGAAACCACTGCGGCGAACCAATCACTGACGGAGCAGGCCAGGCAGCTGATCAGCATGGTTTCCGGATTTTCAACAGCAGCGCCGGCGAATGGAGAAAACCAATCTGATCAATCGAGGTTCTCTCCTGAACCGGAGGAAGAACGGGCCGCCTAGGGCCGTGTTTGAACGGCTAGTTGGTCACAGGTCAATGGATCTCCTGCTTTACCCTTCTACTGAAAATACGCTCAGAAGCCCCATTTCGTTCTTGTCCAAACGGGAAGCGATGGCGGCTTGTGGTCGTTGGTTGCCCCCAAGGATATCTGCGGGAACTGGCACGGCACGCAAAAGATCACGCCAAAAAGGAAACCAGAGCAAACTTGACTTGAGAGCGGATGCCGGGCTTAGTTGACCTAGCGGCAAATTACGGTCGCTGTTCAAATCCAGCTAGGAGACCCGGAGTGTCGGAATTTTCCGTTGAGGGCGCCGAATTAAAAAAACTTTTAAAACTTTCACGTGCGGCACCTATTTCATTTGCCTATTGCCCCGGATCCAAGGTCGAAACCGATCTTTTCGGGCTTCATCGTAGAAAACCAGCCGCCGTTATGGCGAAATCGTTGCGTGCATCCGGCGATGGTTCGAAAGTCGCCTTTGGCACCGCGCAGATGGATGGCAAGGTCGTTTCACTGCAATGCGAAAAGGCGATGCCGGCGCTGGCCAAAAAGGTCAAAAAATTCCTGAAGCTGAACAAGCTGTCCAAGAATATTCGTATTCTGGACATGGACGGGAACGTCACTGAAGAAGATATCGAGGATCTGCCGGACGATCCTGATGATGACGATATCGCCGCAACAGCCGCCCCAACGGAAGCCGAGCAGCCAGCGGTTGCCACACCAGACCCCGCACCCGCGGCGGAACCTGCGGCGGTGCCCTCTGATACAGATGACACCGGCGACGCGTTGAAACAACTTGCGGCCCGAGCAAAGGCCCTGCAACCGCGGATCACAGCCGTGCCCAGCCCCACGGGCGACAAGCTGCGGCAGGCTTTTGCAACGGCTGTTGTACACCTCAAGGAGGGAAAGCTCGACGCAGCCGGTAAAACGCTGGATACACTTGATCAAGTGCTTGCCCGCTTGTCCGGAACGGGCGATGCCAGCGCCGCAGCGGCACCGGCCGCCGATGCAGAAGCTGCGCAAAAGCCGAAAGGCGATCCCGCAACCCTGAAAAAGCTACAGGAAGCCGCAGCACAGCTTGCGCCAAAGGTCAAAGCTTTGCCAGCCGGTGAACACAGTGCAGATCTGACCAAGCAGTTGCGTGAGGTGATTGGCCATATTCGCGATGGTGCGGTGGATCCCGCCCTCGCCGGGTTGCGCGCCATCCAACAGGGGCTGAAGGCCGCGCCCGCCGAACCGGAAGGCACAGCGCCCGATGCGGATCCTCTGACCATCTGGAACGCAGCAAAAGAAGCGACGGATGGGGCAATTTCGGCGCTGCAAAGTAAAATCCGTCAAATCCCCGACCCCGATCTGGAACGGATTGCTGAAATGGGTCTGAACGGGATCACGCAAGGCAACCAGACCGCTTTGATGAAACATCTGATGGAGTTCCGGCAGGTTGATGCGGCCGGTCGCCCTAAAGCGGCGGCAGCCTTGCAAGCACAGTGCAAAGAGTATCGCGCCTTCTTGGCCGACAGCGAGCTGATCACCCTTTGCGAACAAAACCCGTTCGGCGTGACCGTCGATCTGCGCACACAACTGGGCAAGGCACTGGATGAAATTGACCGTGCTGCCGCCGCAGTCGCCGCCTGATCGGAGAGAACATCATGACAAAAACACCGAACCTTGTGCTGGACACGCCGGTTGACGACTGGGTTACCGCCTTCAACCGCGCGCGCGGTTGGAAAAGGCTGCGGGGCAGGAACGAGTCGCGTCCCGATGCAAAAAACCTGCGCGCTTCGCCCAAGCGGCAACTGCAAGAAGATCGCGCCTTTGCCCTGAACGGCGATCGCTCTTCCCTGTTGCGCGATGTCATTGCCAATCAGGAAGACAGGCTGCAAGCGCTTGACGCTGCGATTGCCAACCCGCAACCGGATGCCGACATCGACGCATTGACGCTTGAACGCGAGGCATTGGCCCAAGAGCATGGTAGAGACAAAGCCGACCTTGCCATCGTTGATCGGGTCGACGCCCATGTTGCGCAACTGCGCGCGGTGGAGGGGCATCTGCGGGGTGATCTGCGGGACGTTCGCACTGAAATCCGCAGGCTGGAGGAAGCTGCGCCTGTTGATCTGAACGTCCTGGACCAGGATCTGCTGGCCCAGTTCCGCCAACAACATGTCATGGTGCAGGGTAATGTAGAACGGGCGCGTGCAGAGATCATGAAGATCACCTCTGCAAGTGATGGAAAGACGCTTAGCTATGCCATTATCAACGGGACGGAATACAAAATTCTGTTCGGCATGCTGGAACAGGCAATCCTGCTGGCCGGGTCTGGCGATCTGGCCGCCGCAACACAGCGTGTCGCCGAAACCCAAACCCAGTTAATTGCCTTCCGCACAGCCAGAACAGGGGCCAGCACCCTGCCCACGCTGGTCAATGAATATGGGGATCTCGACGGCCCGATGAACGAGGTCGAAGGGCAGATTTCCCTATTGCGTGACAAGGGCATGCCCACGGCGGCAGATCAATTTGGTTTCCGACTGGAAGCCTTGTCGGTCGCCATCAAACAGGCGGTCGCTACCAATGCCCCCGACCTGCGGGATACCTTTTTGAAAGAGGTAACCGACCTGAGCCAAGAAACCATTGAGGCACGCAATATTGCCTTGCAGGTGCTGCAACTCTGGGCCGACATTCGAACCGACATCGCGACATTACGAGCCAACGGACATCGGGTGCGCCCGGAAAGATGTCAACGCAAGCTGGATGAAAGCATACGTTTGGCGGAGGTGCAGGCCCACATGCCGCTGGTGCTGGAAGACGTGCGCGAGGTGGCTGATTACGTTCGGACACGTCTGGATCGCGCAAAGGATCAAGATCTAAGACGGGCCAACCTTGACCCGGAAGAGTTGCAGAGCACGCTGGAAGCGCTTGATACCCGCTATGAAGACTTTTTCAAAAGGACCCGCAGCGGCGAAATCGCCACGCAGAGAGATACGAAATCCGGCCAGCAGAAGGGCAAGAAGAAGAACAGCAAGCTGCCCCGTGGCGCATTGGAGGAGATAGAGCTTCAGATGCTGGCCGCCAGACAGCTGATCGAAAGTGACTCTGTTGACGCGTTGAAAACCGCGGATGAATATCTTGAAGGTGTCGCAAACTTTATCGCAGCCATTGAGCAAGACCCAAACATCTATGTTCATCTGGAAAAGGGTTTCACCGATGTCGAAAAAAGTATCGCCAAGACCAAAAAACTCTATCCGCTGTATGAACCCGGCCGTTTGTTGGATTTTACGGCAGAGTTAGACGCATTGCGCGCCAGCCATCTGACCCGCCTTCAAGAAAAGGTAACGCGGGACACGGAGGAGCTGCATGAACGGGTCATGCAGTTCCGGGCGGAAATGCTTGAATTGCAGACGCTCAAGCGGGCTCTGGTGACGCAAGCCGATGGTGTTGACAAGATTATTAAGAAGATCGGCGAACGGCTGAAGAAAGATGAGACAGGTATCATTCAGTTTGATGGCTACTATGGGCCGGAAATTGCACGCATGGCTACGATCCGCGACCAGATCGCTGAACGTTCGCCCGCGTCTCTGCGACAGGCGGCAGCAGGGTTAGTTGAAATCAATGGCAACCTGGGCTGGCTTCTGTCCCTGCTTGAAAAGCGGAAGGCCGGCAACGATCTGGATGAGACCGAAAGTGAATATGTGCAGGGGCTGATCGGGGTCGCGCGATCCGGTCAGTTGGATCACGACGCGAATGAGGCGAAGAAAAGCGACTTCAATAGTGGTATCTCAGATCTGACGCGCAAGCTGAGTGAAACAAAACAGCTTCTGGAACACCTTAAGGGGGATCCCAGCGAGATCACCAGCCTTGAGGCAGAGCGCGATGGTCTGGAAGCAGAGACCAAGAAATCCGGCAGCTACATCGACGGCTTGGGCAAGTTGGAAGGGCTTAACAGCCGCGCGGCTCAAATTGCCGATGATGCGCGCAAGGCCAGCGAAATACTGGACGGTGATCTGGCGACAGCAGCCAGCAACTGCGCAAATGCAATCCAGTTGTTCACGCTTAAACTTGGAACATTTGTTGAAGATATTATTGAACCCGTAGGTGAAACAGATCAGGGCAACCAGCTTGCGATGCCCCCCTTTGACGCGGCCAGCATCAACGGCTTTTTCACCAAACTGCAAAGCTCACTGCAGAAAGTGAACGTTGCCGAAATGAGCACGCAATCTGGACATGTGGCTGACCGAAGCAGGAGCCTTTCAGATCGCAAGATTGCCCGGAAAACCGCCTTGCAGGAACTGCGTAAACTGATGGCACTGTTTGACAGTTTTGCGCCGATGCAACATTTCCGCAGCCACCCCTTTGCCAAGGCAGAAGCGTCTGAGCGGCTTGTGACAGCCCGCCAAGCCCTGCCCCGATTGGAAATGCGGCTTTTGACTGCAATCAAAGATTAACCGAGCGGAGTTAGACATGGCCTTTTCCAGTGCACAGACCGAATGGCTCGCCAAGACCCAGCAGAGCGCGATTGACTATAACGCGATCACAGCAAGGCAGGACGAGCGCAATCGGGTTCTCGCGTCGGTTACAGACGAAATTTCCGACCTTCAGGAAAACCTGATGGCCGCCTCTGAAGAACTGAAGGTGGAATGGAAGCGGAAGAAATTTCTTGGCCTGATTGAGCGGTCTAACCGCACGATGGATTGGAAGAACGGCGACCGCGATGATGAGGTTGATACCGTACATGATCTTGTTGACGAATATCAGGTCGATGACGAGGCGGTACGGGAACTGACCAAACTGCATGAAAAGCTGTTCGATCTGCAGACCGAAATGGAAGAGGCCAAAGACGCCGATGGCAACCTGCTGTTCACCGTGGCGGATATCACGCGCGAATTATGGACGCCCCTGGTGCGCGCTGAAGTGATCCCCTCCAATGCAGTGGCGGACAAATACAGTCAGGAAGCACAGGTATTTAACGGTGCCTGCGAGATTTATCAGGACAAGCTGGAAAGCTATTCCAAGACAGCGTCAAAATACACCAGCGCAAAACGGGCGATCAAAATCGGCGCTGATGTGGTATCCCTGATGGGGTCGCTGGCCGGTGATGCCATCAAGATCGACAGTTTTGACGCACAGACAATGACGCGTCAGGACACGCTGGATCTGGCAAGGGACAATGCGGCAAAAACTGCGGGGACGGCCACCCCTGAACAGTTGGAAAATATCGAACGGTTAAACGGATTAAAGCAACAGGGCCGCGAAGCCGCGTTGCAGATTGCCGCCGTGACCATGACCACCACGGTGCTGTCCGGCGGGTTAAGCATTCTTGATTCAACTTTGGACAAACCAGAGGATGGCCGGCGCAGAACCTTTGCGGCCGGGGTGGCGAAGGCCGCCTTCAACGCTTTGGGCAATGCAGCGGCGGCATCAATCTCCGTTTACTCTGCAAATGTTGTGGCAACGGATGCCTCAACAGCGTTTTCCTCCTCCTTCCAGACCCAGATGAACATCGCGTCAAAATCGGTGACGGCCTTGATCGCAGGGGGCAACACCGGTTTCAGCCTTTTCACCGCAACGATGAAGTTTGTAGATGGGGATTACGACGGCGGTGTGGGTGCCATCACCGAGGCATTGAATGGGATTGCCGGGGCGGTCGGGGCCAGCTTTGCCGCCGTTGATGTCAAACGCGGCACCGATGATCAGGGCAATATGGTGCTTGGCGATCAGGGCAAATGGCAACAGATCGGGCTTACCGTTCAGGCCGCCATCCTTGCTGGCTCCAACATTCCGGCCATTGCAAAGCATCTTGCGGATGTGGTCGCCAGCGATGGCGGTAAGGTGGATTTGAAGGTGATCCTTGCCAATGTCGGGTTCTCCGCGATCAGCGCCTCTTTGGCGGGAGCCATGCCGCAAATCGCGGGCGGCACCTATACCGTTAAAGGAGGTGAAGATATTGAAATGGGCTCGGCCAACGCCCTGTTTCAAAAGACGCAGGTTGAATACGACATCTTTAACAATGATGCCAATGCTGCCGGTGATGTTGCGGTCACAGCCAAACCCAGCCTTGGAATGGAGACCCCCACTGACAATTCCGAAGCCTTGATGGCGCAAAAGAAGTTTCTGGCCGAGCAGGAGAACGCCCGCAAGGCCCGCGCCATGTCGGATTTCAAGAGAGATCTGCAAGACCCGGCCCGGCGCGACGAGTTTTTCGCGCAGATTGAAGAGGCAAGCGCGCGCGAGTTGGAAGTTTTAAACGCGCTTCTTGATGACGCCGCGCAACCGCCGCAGGATCTCGACTCGGTTGAGAAAGAACAAAAGGCAATGGCGGCGATGGACAAGCTGCTTGCCGAAGCGCGGTCCTGCAACATGAAATGGCAAGCGCTTGAGGTGATCACCGGTGTTGGTGCCGCCGCCCTTGCTGCCGCTTTGCCCGGTGCGGGACTGGCGGTGGCGATCCAGAAACTTTTGATCGATGCCACGACGTTGGTGCGTAAATCCTACCAGTTGAACAAATGGATGGATAATATGGCGCTGACCGTGGGCAATAGCTCTGTTTACGGGCCGGCGATCAATGGGCGTCTTAATTCAGCCCGCGTTCAGGTCAGCCTTCAGGTGCTACGGGTTTTGTATGACAGTCTTGGTGTTGCTGCGGAATCAATCAAACTGGCCGACGCCTCGGGGGTCAGCATGGGCAGCGGGACAGCCGTTGGTGCCGGTATCCAAATCGGGACAAGCATGGCGCGCGCCCTGACCGAATTTGCCTATAAGATGCAGAAAGAAGCGGAAATCGAGGCCGGTTGGCAGCTGTATCTGATTGCCCTCAAATCGCCCGGAGACCGCAAAAGGGCACGCACCGCGATGAAGTGGAATTCCACCTTGTCAAAATGCGTCATCGCCTATGGCATCGTGATTGACGGAGATCCGATTGCCAAAGAGGTCGGGCGCAGCTGTGGCCTGACACCCGAGGTGCTTGCCGACCAAAAGAACGTCTGCCAGAAGGTCGTAAGCTATTTCGAGACGCTCTATACCGATGATCCGCAGATCATGAAGCGGGTTCCGATCAAAAAGGACTGGCACCCCGGCACGCCGGTGCCCACCCTTGTCAGCTGGTTACGCTTCAAGGCTGCAGCGGCGGAACGCGCCACGCCCCCCCTCGCCCCGGAGTCTGTAAAGACACCAGAAATTGACCGCCAACTGTCCCTGTTGGTTGCCTTATTGGGACCGGATGCGGATTATTCCGCCAAGCGCGACACGGATTTCCCGGAGTTTGATATCTCTAACCCAGCCCGCGAGACACCGGCATATGGCACATTTCTGGATGACGTGGACCGTGCAACATCAGGGCTGATCGCAGCCCTGCGTTCTTATGCGCCCAAGAACGCCGAACCGGCAGAGGCTGGCGACTGGACCGGCGGGGCCGCACATGCGGATTTTATTGGCGTTGTGGAAAGTCTGACCGCGCAAGCACAGATGATTGCCGGTGAAGCCGCCAACGACAAGAAGCGTCTGGAAGAATATCTGGAGCAACGTCAGGCCACTTTGAACGCTGCGGCACAGCTCGAAGAAGATGACGCTGAAGATGACGAAGCGGAGGATGATAATCAGGGCAGATAGGGCCACGCTGGCCCGCCCTGCGGCGCATCCGATCGTTGACAGATCCGGCTAGGGCAAACTCCGCTGGCCCGAGTTCCCGCGCGTTCATTGTTCTGTAATCCACACTGCCGTTGTGATCTCCGGGGACCAATCCCAAGGCGTCTTCTCTGCATTTCCTAGGCTGATGATGGCGAGTCCGTCAGTGCGACAAAGAGCTGGCTCCCCAGCTTCGCGACCCTTGGCCCCTGTGCGGCAATCCCCGGTGACATCTGTTTTATGATTCCCGGGCGTGAATGCTTGCCAATTCGGCAGAACCTCGCCAGAACGTCACCGGATACAACGCAGGGTATATTCCACATCGACCAACACGACCACACGCATCCATTGCACGTGATAAAAACGTGACCTGCATTGCTAATTCGTTCCTGCCTAGTCTAAATTTAGGACATCGGGCCGGTTTACACCATGTCAGCCACTCGTGCGGAGATAACCCTTTTCATGACGCGCCCTGCACCGCATATCTCGGAGTTTCTGGCCGGCATCGGCTTGCCTCAACTGCTTGATCTGTTTTCCGCAGAAGACATTGATATGTCGACCCTGATGCTGTTGGATAAGGACGACCTGAAAGAGCTTGGCTTGACCCTGGGCCAACGCAAGAAACTGCTGGCCGCGATGGATGCCTTGCCAGCGGCTGCGGGCGACGCAGCGCCTGCCGATGCCCCCCCCGAAGAGGCCCCGATCCAGCTGCGCCGTATCAGCGTGCTGTTCTGCGATATTGTTGGCTCCACAGAGTTGAGCCAGCAGCACAGTATCGAAGACATGCAGATCATCATGCAGCATTATTATCAGGTCGCTGATGACATCGCCCGACAGCATGATGGCTATCTTGTCGGCTCGCAAGGTGATGGTGTGGTCATCCTGTTCGGCTATCCGCGTGTCCTTGACGGATTTGCCGAACGCTGTGTTCAGGCGGCACAAAATCTACAACGCGCATTGGCGGAAAAGCTGGTGACCTTTGACGGACGGGCGTCGTTTCATATTCCCACACGGATTGGCATTGCCACCGGGCAGGCCGCCGTCGGACAGGCCAGCGGGGCCCTGCGCGGAGATGCGATGCAACTGGTTGGCCCCGTGGTCAATCGCGCCGCGCGGCTTCAGACCGTGGCCAACCCGCAATCCATTGTGGTGGACAGCAAGACCCAGCATCTGACCCGAAGTTCCGTACTTTATTCCGAGGTAGAGGCGCATGACCTCAAGGGGCTGCCCTCTGGCACTGAAGTGTTTCACGTTCTTGGGCTGCGCCGTGAGGTCGAAGGCCCGGTTGCACCCGCCACGCTGATCGGGCGTGACGGCGAGGCTGCCACCCTGCGCCGACTGTGGACGCAGGCACAGGCCGGCACGCCGGTTACCGTCACAATCACCGGCGATGCGGGCATTGGAAAATCGACCCTGATCCAAAGTTTCGTGTCGATGCAGACCAACCCTTCGATGCGCGTCGTGCACCTGCATTGCGCCGCAATGGGCGCCCGTTCGCCCCTGTTGCCGGTGGCCAAAACACTGGATGCGCTGACCGCTTCAGGGGCGACAAACCCATCGCTCGCCAGTCTTCTCGGTGACCCGGCCCCGGAACTGCTGCACCGTGCCGCCCAGTTCCTCGGGCTTGGTGCTACACCTGCGGAAGATGTGACACTTTCGCTGCGGGACCGTGACAGTATCCTTGATTTTCTTGGCCGCTGGATCATCCGGGGGGCATCCGGCCCGACCCTGCTGTTTGTGGAAAACGCCCAATGGGCTGATAACTCCACCCGCGAGCTTTTGAAACGTGCCGCAGAACGTGCCCGCCGCGAGGGGGCTGCGCTGATGATGATCGCCGCAACGCGCGCAGACAGCCCCGACATCTGGATCGAACAGAAAGGCCATGAAACCCTGATCCTGCCGCCGCTGGATCAGCGCCATTGTGAAAAGCTGTTGCAGGGGATTTTTGGGAACAAGCCAATCCCGCACCCCATCCGTAACAACATCCTGAGTCATTCCGGCGGCAATCCCCTGATGCTGGAAACACTGGGCCAGGCGCAGGCCACGCAGCAACAGACAATGGTCGCAGGTTCGGTGGAAATCCCGCATACGATTTATGAATCCGTCTCCAAACGTCTTGACGGGATCCGTATGGGGCGCAGCGTGATCGAAGCCCTTGCAGTCTTGGACAGCCCAGCCAGCCCTTCCCTGTTAGCGGCGGTCCTTGATCGTGATGCCGACAGCATGAAACCGGCGATAGATGCATTGGAGCAGGCCGGTCTGGTCTTGCGTGAGGGGACACAAGGACAGGAGGTGGCGACCATCCGCCATCAGGTGTACCGAGATGTGATCTATGAACAGATCGTCGGACAATCCCGAAGGCGGCTGCACACGGCGGCCTATTCGGCGCTGGGCGGATATTATACAGACACTGAGGCCCAGCGCCCTGATGTTCTGGCAACACATGCTCATGTCGCACGAGATTGGGAAAACACTGCCGCTCATGCGCTGGAGGCGGGTGAAAGCCTGCTGAAACGCTCTGCTCTGATCGAAGCGGGGCATTTCCTGGAAATGGCCAATGGCGCCATGCAACGGCTGCCGGGCAATGCTGCCAACAAGAAAAAACACCTGCGTACGATCACCGGTCTCGCCTCTGTTGAACGGTCACGCTTTGGGATCGCGACGGACGCCAGTGCGGATCTTGGCACACAGGCGGTGCAACTCGCCCGCGAGCTTGGCGACAGCAAGACAGAGCTTTTAGCGCTGAACGGGCTTTATGCGCATTCATTGGTGCGGGCCAACTATCCGCAGGCGCAGGAATACGCCGAAACCCTGTTGGAAACCGCCAGCCACAGTCAGGACAAGACCTTTGTGATGATTGGCACCCGCGCCATTGGGGCCGTGGCGTTTCACCGATCCGACCAGAAAACCGCCCAGCGTAACCTAAGTCTTGCCTTGTCCCAATATGACAAGGACACCCATCTGCCTCTGGCCCATGCCCATGGCTATGACCACGCGGAAATCTGCGCGGCCTTCCTGTGCATGTCAAACTGGCTGACTGGCGATCTACAGCAATCGCGCCATTTTGGTGCCTTCTCCATCAACCATTCCCGTGAAATCGGCCATGCCCATTCACTGGCGCAGGCAATGGCCTTTCGGGTCATGCTGGGGGCACTTGCCCGCCATGGAACCGAACTTTCGGTGATTGCCAGCGAAGCCATTGCATTGGGTGAAAAACACGACATCCGGGTGATGCGCGCCGCTGCCGTCCTGTTCCCTTTTGTCACCCAACTGTGCCTGCGGCCCGAACCGCCAAAACCTGCTGAGATGACCGACCTTGCCCTGCGCGTAAAAGAGTTTCGCGAGGTAAACCCCTTTAACTACGGGCCCTTGGTCGCCTCCTTGATCGCCGAGGCCTCTTTGCGGGCTGATGATGTTGACGGCGCAGAGGCCGCCCTGTCAGAAGGTTCAACGCTTGAGCTGCGCACCGGTGAGACCTGGACCGCGCCGGAGTTGTTGCGCCTGCGGGCCTGCGTTGCCGCAGCGCGGGGGAAGGTCGAGATTGCCGGCCAGCTGCGTCAGGAAGCCTTGAAAAGTGCAACCCGCGCCGGTGCCCTGACGCTGGCGCTGCGGATCCTCTGCGACATTGCCGTGGCGGATCCCGGCCCGACCACAATCCAGCCTCTGCGTGACGCCCTGCAACGAATGGCATCCGATGATCAGGGGTGGGATACGCAACGCGCCACCGCCCTTGTTCAGGCCGTTGGCCTGACCTGAACAAAAGCGCCGCCAAGGGTCAGGCGTTCCAGCAGTTTGAAAACAAGCGGCATGTCATGTTGACGGCCCAGCCGGTTCGCAATCTCTTGCAAGGATGCAGCAGGACGACAGGCCGCCGCAACATCCAGCGCGGTCACCGGCCCCAGCCCGGTCAGAAAATCATCCTGCACGCGAAGTTTAATTGCCGGTGCCCAATAAATGCGATCCTGTGACAGTACCGGGGCGCGGGTCAGTGGCGCGGCCAGCGTTACCGGACCTTGCAATACAAGCGCCGCTGGGGCGGATTGCACTTCGCGCGCGCTGCGGGCGGTCCAGAACGCGGTTTGAAACCGTGATTGATCCGCATAGGCACGATCCGTGGCAAGCTGCGCGGCAACCACCGCTGCCTGATGTTTGTGGCGCAAAAAACTCTGCGCCGCGTGGTCATCGCCAGTAGGATCAAGGATGGTCAAAGCGGCAATCGCCGTTTGAACCCCGCTGCGCAATGCATGGACCAACCCATGTGATGCAATCGGGTCCCGCGCCAATGCGGCATCCCCCACCAGCAAATGCCGCGCTGTGACAACAGGGTCCCCCACCGCAGACAGGCCCGCAGCAGCAGGTTTCCCCACAGTGATTGCAGATAGATAGGGGAAACAATCCGACTCCGCCAAACAAGCCGTCAGGTAAGCCGCGCGCGCCGCCGCCCCTTTTCCCGCAAGCGCTGCTGCGGGTTGGAACACCACACCTTGAACCTGACCTTCGGGCAATGAACAGGCCCAGAACCAGCCATCCGGCAAAGCCTCCAACCCCATCACAAAGGCGGGCGAATCCTCCCGCGCGGTAAATGGCAGGGCTGTGAGATCCGTGGCAGGGCGTTTGTTTGCATGACGTCCCCGGGCGTCAATCACCAGATCACACTGAACCTTGCCCGCATCCGTGTGCAATTGAACACCTTCGCCACACGGCCCAACGTCACGCACCCGCGCTTTTAACGCCCGTGCATATCGCAAGGCCTCCTCGCGCAGGCTTTCATGCAAAGCACCACGGTGCAGCAGCAATGGCCCGGCACCTTCAAACGCGCGTAGCTCCGGGGCCTCACGCCAGACCATCTGCATCGCTTCTGCCGGTCCATCGCTGACGGCGCAGAATGCCTGAAGCAAGCCGAGCTCTTCTGCCAATGGTGCGCCGGATGGTGGAAAGCTCTCGATACCCTGACCCTTGTGAGGCGTGAGCGGATCAATCAGCAGGACGTCGATACCCGCCAGCCCCAGCTGGCGTGCGGCAATTGCCCCCGCCGGTCCTGCCCCCAATACAGCAACCTGCGCCTTATGCCTGCGCATCAAACCAATCCGGCTGCGCAGCACTCAAGCGCCCGTAGGCGCGCAGCCCGTAGTCCAGCCAGCCCCGCACAAAGTCGCAGGCCGGTCGCCCCGCGTGCAGCACCTCCTGATGGCAGCCACCACCGCACAGCCGCCGGGCCCAACAGGTTTGGCACGGGGTTTGGCGTTCTACCGTGCGGGCATCTAGAAAGGCCGCGCGCGCGACATCATCCGGCCCGCTCTCCAGATCCCCCATCGCCCCCAGCGGATCTTTGACAAAGCGATGACAGGCGGAATAATCGCCAGCAGCATCCACTGCCAGATAATCACGCGCCGCACCACAGCCATGGCTGCGCGGGCTGCCGCGATGAAGCTCGCCCAGAACCGTGGCGAGATTGGCAAAAGGATGGCTGCGCCCCGCGAGTGTCGCGCGCATCCAGGCATCACCACAAGCCGTCATCGCCGCAAGCAATTGTGCAAAATCCTGCCCGATCAAGGCACCCTGCCCCGTGGGCGACGAAATCATCGGCGACACCCCAACCGAGGCAAAACCCAGCGCGGCAATATCATCAACCACCTGCAGCAGATCGAGATTTTGCGGCGTCACAGTCACCCGCGCGCCCAGCGAAATCCGGTCGCGATGCGCCAGCAGCGGTGCAAGGCGCTGTGCGACGCGGGCAAAGCTGCCCTTGCCCGCGCGATCAGGACGCAGGCGGTCGTTCACCGCCTTGCCACCATCAAGGCTTACCGTCACGGCAAACCGGTGGCGGGCGAAAAACGCAGCGTCCTCGGGGAAAATCAACGTGCCATTGGTGGTCAGGGAATAGCCCACCTGAATGGCCCGCGCAGCACCACGTTTATTTGCGTAAGTCACGGATTTTCGGATCAAATCCCGCGCCACCATGGGCTCCCCCCCCATAAAGGCAATCTTGACCCCGCCACCCGGAACGGTGGCATCAATCAACTGGTCAATCGCACCTTTGGCGACTGTCCAATCCATGCGCGTATCCGCTCCGCCAAAACTGCCACCCGCCGCGTAGCAATAGCCACAGGCCAGATTACAGGTTTGCGATACCGTCAGGGCCAGCGCCCGTACCGGATGGATTTCTGTATCAGGCGGCGTGCCAAGCGGCACAGCGTCGAGCCCCAAACGGGCCAGCTCAGGCGCGGCAGCTGCATCACCGGCCAGCAAGGCCGCACGCAGTTTCGTAGCCTGCGCATCCGACAGGCCAAAGATTGCAGCAGTTTCCGCCATCAGCACCAGATCATCCGCCACATGGGCCAGACCGCTGACCGGCTTCTGCATCAGATCAGGCAAAACCACCGTCATTTCAGGTTTGCAAAAAATGGTATGCCGATGTTTTTGCGGGCAAGCGCCAAGGCCATGTCGCTGAGGTCATGCATGGCATCACGGGCCTTTTTGATTTCGGTGTTGGCCTGGGGCATATCGCCCAGGTTTGCCTCGATCAGATACCCTTTGCCCAGGGCCTCAAGCGCAAGGTCAATCAAATGTAGCGCCGGTTGTACCTCTGCGGCGTCCGGCTTGGCCTCTTTGACGGGGCGCAGATACAGGGCTTCCTGCGCGGCATAAGGCTGCAGTATCCGCATCACATCGCGGAATTTTTGATAGTGCTGCATCCCGTCGCTGTCGATCCGAACGGCCAGCTGGTACAGGCCCTCGGGAAAGTGATCCATATACTCGCGCAAATAGGCCACCAGCTTGACGTATTCGGTATCCAGATCCCCGCCGGGGCGTTCAATATCAACAAAGTTCTGCAAGACAGCTTGTGTTGCAGGGCGCAATTCACCGGTCCCGCTATGCCCGGTCTTACTGTGCGGGTCCGCTTCGATCTTGGTCGGTGATAGGACGGGTTCATATGTGCCGACTTCCGGATAGGCGGCAAAAATCAACCACAACGTCTGGTTCACCCAGCGCAGATGGGTCATTTCACTCAGCGCTACAGATAGGATCAACTGCCGCGCGGCGCGCAGATCTTCTGTCAGGCCGGGCCATGCGGCCTCTTGATCCGGCGTCACCTCATCCGGTTCGCGCAGGCTGAAATAGGCGTAAAGATACTCCAACGCCAGAGTCAGCTCCATCCCTGCCAATTCGTGCAGGTCGTCGATCAATTCTTCCAGTTTTTCGTAAGGCTCCTGCGGTTGCAACTTTAGCAGATCCGTTGTCCCCTCGGTCTCCTGCCCTTGCAGAACAAAATCCAGCTCCTCCCAATGGAGGTTGATTTCATATGGATCGTACCGATCCGGGCGCGCCTTTTCCAAAGTGGTCTGCGCCGAGACATCCTTGAGCGGCAAATGCCGTCTGCGCATCCAGTCGATAAAGGTAACTGCCTGCGCCGGATCATCCTTATCGGTGCCATCAGGCAGCTGTTGTGGATCATCCACCTCGCCCAAGACAACATCGGGATGGTTTGACGCCCAGTAATGACAGGCGCAATCCCGAAAATCATGGGTCCAGGGGCTGCACATGGAGGAAGTAAGTTCACCGGGGTGATAGACCGGATCAATCATCCCCTCTTCGTTCAGAAACATGCGCCGCCGGCCGGTCAGCACCACAGGCGCGCCACTGGGTGATCCGTCAGGGCCGCGTTGCGTCAGGGCAATGGTCAGAGGTTTCTCTGCTTCAATCAGGCGAATAATCCACCATACAGTTTCACCCTCATAAGGGACCAGACCGACACCGTTCTGATACAGCGAATAGTCATACATCATGATCCGCTTGCCGTCCTGTTCGACAAAATGCAGATACCATGTGCCACTGCCCAGCGCCGTACCGGCGGGACCGGCAAATTGTTTCTTCAGGTCAGTGACCCAATCGGGACCGTCATCGGTATATTTATCCGCAATGATCGGATCACCCTTGGGGAAAGCATAGGTCAGCCGCGCACCCTGTGTGCCATCCGGCCCGGCAGGGGTGATGCCAAGGAATTCAAACACCAGCCCCGGAAAGAACCGCACGTCCAATTGGCGCAGGTCGAATTCCAACCCCGGAAAACAGTTACCGACACCGGATTCCATCAAGGTCGACACCGGATTGCCCAATACCGGTTCGCGGTAGGCCGGATTGCCGTCAGCATCAGCCTTGCGGGCCTTGTTCAATTGTCTGGGTCCGGCTGTCATATTTTTTCCTCCGCGGCGGGCGTTTCGACCTGTGGCTGCACGCTGTGCTTCCATTCTCCCTCCAGTTTTTCGAGGTACTTCATCAGCAGGTCATATTGCCGACGCGTGACTGACAGCGGCACCCCCATCGAATGGCGCATATAGGGCGGCATACGCATGTCGTAGGTTTGGGCAATGGTCACACGCGGATCGCGAAATTCAATATCATCCGGCCCGTTTGCGCCAAAATCAACCGATGGCCCTTTTTGCACACCGGGGATTTTCGCCAGCTCTCCCACGTGGGCAAACGGCGGACGTACGATGCGGCGCACACGGTCAGGATCGCGCAGCAGGAAGGCCCGCAGGATCGGGCTATCGCACATGCGGGCATGCACCTGTTGCACCACTTGGGTATAGGGCAGACGGTCATTCGCGCCGGAGCGTGGTTCGATCGTGTCGCCCTGCCCCGGTGTATATTCCGGCACCAGACTGGCATAGGGCGCATCACTTTCGCGCATGGATTTCGGCCCCAGATGCGGGGTGATACCGGAATCCCAGTTGGGATCGTTTTCATTGGGTTCACTCAGCAATTGGGCATTGCCATCCAGCGCCCAAGAGCGGCGTTGATCCAGATTGATCAGGCTGGCGGTTTCGAAAATTCGGCGGAACAAGTCCAGAATTTCAACCGGTGTTTCGTCAATATCAAGCGTTGCAGGCGGCAGATCGCGGTCTTCCAATTCGTCTTGTATCGAATACATCGGACGTTTGTCCGGTGCGAAATCGGGAGGGCCTGCCATGGCACGGGCCTGTGCCACATGCGCCTTGCCCTCCACTGCCATCTGCGCCGTCAGCACCAGATCGCAGGTATCGTCGATCAAGCCCCAGCCATTTCCCGACCCGACACGCGCGCCATCATAGCTGTCCATCGGGGTGGGCCATTTGGGTGTGTTGTCAGTGCGGAAATTATACCCTGACCACGGGGTGTCGGAACTCAGGATGCGGTTTTCCTTGCGGCTCATTTTGTGGATCGGGCCGTATTCCGTCATCGGTGGTTCAAACCCGCCCGCAGGCAGCGGGGACGCCGGTGCCTTGGCCGCTTCGGGTGGACCAAAGCTGTCGCCCTTGCCGGGAATAAAGCGGATGCGCACCTGATCCAGCCGGGTTTTACAGCTGATGTTTTCAAGGTTCTCCTTGAAGGTCCTGATCTTGCCCAGCGGCAGCGGCGCGTCCTCGCGCACCAGCGGCACCTGCCCTTCGGTATGCGGGCTGATCGCGTCCAGATGATGAGTCTTATAGTGATCCGCAGCAAACACCTTGCGGGCCACCGCCGCACAAGAGGCCAGTTTGGTGCGCGATTCCGCTTTGCGGTTGGCCGCCTCGACGGTGAATTGCAGATGTTTCAGGCTGGTGCCGCGTTTCTCAAGAAAATGACGTGTCACCGGCACCTGCACTACGGTGCCGTCAGGGTCCTGAAGCCGCGCCCAAAGTTCAAAGAAAGGGGCCACCGGTTTGATCTTGCCATGACGGTCCTTGAAAGTGACGCGCATTGGTGTCTGCACCTTCAGGGTAAACGGGTGGTGGCCGTTGCCCTTGACCGAGGTTTCGATCAGGCTGGGGGCGGGTTCGATCATGGTCTGTACCCCGCGTGCCGGATTTTCATCCAGTTTCCAGCGATAGGCGGGCATCGGTTCTTTCGAGCGCCCCACCCGTGCAATTGCCATCGGCGGGTCAAAGAAAATGCCCAACATCCGCCCCTGCGTCGGGTCACGTCCGCACCATGGTTCGCAAGTTTCAGGATCTGCATGGGTGCAGGGTTTTAATCTATCGGTCGTCATGGCGTTCATCCCCTGTCTTATCCTCTGGTGTGTCATGCACCGGTGGTTTCTGGTCGGGTTTCAGCCCCAGACTCTGTTCAAACCAGAACATATTGTGCGGATCAAACTTGGCCTTTGCCTTTTGCAAACGCGGCAGGTTGGTGCCGAAATAGGCCTCCAGAAACCCTTTGGTCCCGCGACGCGGATAATTTTGGTAACGGTGCCCGTTGCCCATGGGGGCAACGATACCGCCCAGCCCGTCAAGCCAGCCAATCGACGCTTCCTTATGGGTGTCGAACGTCCAGAAGGCCCAGCTGAACAGATCAACCGATGGTGTGCGGTGGAAAAAGGCCATCTCGTCTGGTTTCGGTTCAGCGATTGCGCCGCCGTAGAATTCCATCGCGATGAAACAGGTTTTGTCCGGCGCTTCGAGAAAATGATCAACGACATTGCGCCAACGGTCCGCACTGTGATGTTCTTCGATCAGCCACCCTTCGACCAGCGGTTTGGTGTTCATAGACACGGTTGGCATGTCATGTCCTGCCGGATTTGCGGTCTGCAACAACAGCTCGTTCAGGCGGGTGTAATGGTGTTTATGTGTCCAGATTTCCACATCTTTGCGCGGGTCTTCCAATGTGGCCAGCAGGGGGCCAAGGGCAGCCTCAGCTTCGGCGCGGGAACCATCATAAAGACCGCGGAGAGACAGGCAGGGGATTTGCCCGTCAGGGTGATCTGCATCCGGCAGATACATCAGCAAGGCCTGATGCCCCATCTTGGGCGGGCCGGAATTGGAGTATTCCGCCTGCAAGGTTTCCAGCACCCGGCAGATCCGCTGAATATCCGCCTCATGTCTGTGGCGCATGTTCCAGCGCAGGCCAAAACCAAAGAACTTGCGGTCCAGCGGCACAGGGTCATAGGTCACTTCCAGAAGGATACCAAACTGGTTGCCGGTCCCGCCACGGATCGCCCAAAACAGATCGGGGTTTTCTTCCGCATTGGCGCTCAGCACAGACCCATCCGCCAGTGCCACCTTCACACCGATCACACGGTCACAATTCATCCCAAACAGCCGCGAGGTGAAACCGTAGCCTCCGCCCATCATATATCCGGCCACATTCACAGTCTCGCACCCACCGCCGGGCAGATGCAGTTTGTGATGGTCCAGCATGCGGTTCAACTTGCGAAAGGTGACACCGGGCCCACAGCGCACGGTCGGCGTTTGCCTATCTACCTCCAGATGGTTCAAGCCAGAGGTGTCAATCACCACCTGATCGTTTACCGAATAGCCGGCGGTGCAATGCCCACCGGAACGGGCAGTCACCTGCAACCGTGATTTGCGCGCAAATTCCAGCGCGGCAAGCACATCCGTCTCGCATTCGCAAAACACAATGACCTGCGGGTATTGCTGGTAGGTATGCATGAAAATCATGCGGTCGTCATTGTATCCGGGAGCCCCTGCCAATTGAATACGGCCGCTGAGGCGTTGTTGTAATTTGTCTAAATGTTTTTGTTTGTAGTCAGGTAGGCCGGATTCTTTGGTCTTAAATGTTTTCCACTTCGCTTCGTGGCGATGATGGTGGTGGCGATGGTCACCATGCGTCATAAAATGTCTCCCCCAGCCAGAACGTTAACCAAACTTTAACAACCTGTCACCTGTTCTGGCTCTTTGCTTGGGGGCGCTGGATGGCTCCTTATCCTGCAGGGAGAAAAGCATTTCAGTCCAGCCTCCCTTGGCCTTTCAATCAGGGAGGCTGAATCCATCGGGGAAACACAGCTATGAGGAGCCCTTCATTCCGCAAAGTGATCCCTGCTTTTCTCTTGGAACAGGGTTGGCGGTTTTAATGCACGCATGTGATAGGTCTGAAAAGCAGCGCCAGGTCTTGGCCGATTACGCCGCATCAGGCGCTTTGCATAACCTCCAGAACTCTTGCAAAGTCTTAAGCACATCGGAGAGCTCTGACGCGCTGTCCGGTTTTACAATATAACCGTTCGCATTGTTCTGATACGCAAGCTCCACGTCTTTTTTGCTTGCTGATGTTGTAAAGACAAACACACGCGCCAGTTTGATTTCTTCGGTTTTTCTCAACTTCGCAAGAAATTCATGCCCGTTCATGCGCGGCATGTTGATGTCCAGCAAGATGACATAGGGACGGTCAAGCCGCTCGCTGAGCGCCTCGTCACACAGGATTTCAAGTGCTTCCACGCCATCCTTCGCGCGTAACAGGGATCCGGTCGACCCCAGTTTCCTCAACGACCGTCTGAGTATTTCCACGTCTACGTCATTGTCTTCGACCAGTAAGATGTTCATGTCATGTTTCATCTTATGCGGCCCTTTGTGACAGAAGAGATGTGGACTGCGACAGAGTACAAGGCCAGTCGAAATGGAAGGTCGCCCCGCTTCCAAGTTCAGACTGAACCGTGATCTTACCACCATGGCGTTCGACCGCTTTTTTGACAATCGCCAGACCAATACCGGTGCTTTCGGGCATATGAGCCAGTCGAAGCGTCTGAAATACCTTGAAAATTCGATCATGAAACTTCGGATCGATACCCGGACCGTTATCGGATACTGAAAAACAACAACGATCTCCTTCAAGTTTGGCCGATACAACAATCTGCAGCGGATCCGTACCATCGTAGTATTTCACGGCATTCCCGATAAGGTTTTCCAAGACACGGCGCAGATTCACGGTATCTATATCAACGGCTTCGACATCTCCGTTCAGCACCAGTTGGTCTTCCCTCAGGCCCAGATCCAGGATCAGATCAACAAGCGCCCCTTTCAGATCCAGATGCCCAGTTTCACCGGCATGCACATCAACCTTTGCATACTCCATGATGCCTTGCGTCAGTTGATTCATACGAACAACGCGGCTTTGGATCAGATGCAGGTTTTGGCGAACTTCCGGGTTTGCGTCTGCTGATGCAAAATACTCTTCAAGGTCCTCCTCGATCATCTCTGTCAGCCCGTTGATCCCGCGGATCGGCGTTTTCAGGTCATGGGACGCGATATAGGCAAATTCCTCAAGCGCCTCATTCTTCACCGACAATTCCTTGTTCATCGTGTTAAGCCTTGCGGTCTTGGCCTTTAGGGAAACGGTCACCTCATCAGCATAGGAAATCGCCCGTTTGTTCGCCCGCGCCATGAGGAACAGCAGCGCGATAATCAACGCCTCGATCACCAGACCGGCAATCAGAATATATGTTGATTGCGAATAGGTGTTTTGCCCGCGAAACGCGAGGTTGCTCCGAATGTCGACGGTCCAGGTGCGCCCGTAAAGATTGATCGCAACCAGATCCGAATGCATCGGGTCGGCGTCATGTAATTCATCTATTGCAGCATGTTCATCGTAAATCAGGCTGCCGTCATCATGGATGCTAAAACGCACATTACGCAGCTCTGTTGCCAGCAACCCTTGCATCAGCTTGTGAACAACAAATGGGGCATAGACCGCGCCGGCGGGCACACCGTTGTTTTCAAAGGGCGCATAGAACAGAAATCCCGGCGTGCTGCTTTCATCCTGAACAAGGGTGATGGGGCCGGTGATCTGTGACGTGCCTGTATCTCTGCTGGCCAGTGCGGCCGTGCGCCGGTTGGTTTCATGTGCGACGTCCAGCCCGATGGCCGCCGCATTACTGCTTTCCGGCTCGATATAGGTAATCGGCATATAAAATGACTGCTCATGTTCCGGGAAAATCCGGAATTCCGGTCGGCTGCCGCGTTGTTCGGCCAGATAGGCGTCCAATGTCTGTGCAGTTTGGAAATGGATCACACCGATCCCGTTAATACCCGGATATTTTTCATGAATATCCAATGTCTGTGCAAAGGCATGCCAATCCTCATAGGAGATATCCCCGCCATGTGACTCAATGGCGGCCACGCCCGCCCAAAGTGCATCCTCGTATTTTTCCATGCGGTCCACTATCAATGCCAAAGCGCGATCGCGCGCGGCCTCAAAACGCAGGCTGACCCGTGTTTCAATTTGCTGCCGCGAAAACTGCCAGGCGAACAGGGTCAAACACAGGGAAAGAGTAACCACAATAACATGGATCGCTTTGATCCGGCTTTCTGCATTTGCAGGTATTTCATGCATCTGAGTCAAACTTTGATCCTCCTGTTGGAATCTCTGCCTACTCAAAATGTATTGATATTCGATTTATCTTTTTTACCTGTTTGTATGACGCCCGATCGCTTGCCTGTCAGCGGATACCCACGCCAAAATCCATGGTGCGATCAGGGCGACAGTTCACTTTCCGCCAGAAGGGCCGCCCAAGAGGCCCCGTGAATATCGCGATCCATCCGCGCGCCCTGAATAAAGGGGCGCGGCAGGCTGAACTTGACGACGTTCAAATCAGCGATATCAAAACGTTTGATCTCTTGGGTCGCGACATCAAAGACCTGCGCGACCTGACGGGTGGATAGGGTATTAACAACCTGATCATAAACATCTGAATCACCACAGAAAATATCAATGGTCAGCCAAAACGGCCCGGCATTCTTGCTGCGGACTTTCTGTACAATGTCACCCAACCTAGCCAATTTCATGCACCTCCAATGTGAAAGCATCCATCGGATTCTCGAGCTGCAGAACATGGTTCAGCGTAAATTCAAACACCTCTCCGCGTGGCATTTCAGGCGGCGAGAAAAGAAAGGCGAAGGTCGGCACCTCTTCTTCCTGTGTCAAAGGATGATGCAGCAGGTAGGGGTTCAGCAGCTTGGCAATTTCCTGTGACAGGCCTTCGGATTTGGCCGTCACAATACCCATCGCGCAAATCTCTGTCGGGGTGATTTGTTTGGTTTCAAGCATCCCGAAACTTGCAGAGTGCCCAAGCAGCCGGATTTCAATCGAAAAGGCATCGGATTTCAGATGCAGACGGTCCACTACCTTGGCGCTGCATTTCCCGACAATGTCATCTGCCCAGATCTGGGCATTCTGCACATATCTTTCATCCCGCAACAGCGCCATGGTCACGGTTTGAAACCCCGCGCCGCGCGCGCCTTCCAGCTTGACGGTATAGCGCTCTGAC